>NZ_LR134372.1:0-334310 GCF_900637395.1 Campylobacter upsaliensis
ATGGACGCAAGTGAAATCTTAAATATTTTAAAAAAAGATTTAAAAGAAGAAGAATATAAAAATTACATCACCCATTTAAAATTTAACGAAAAGCAAAGTAAGGCAGATAGTCTAATATTCAACGCTCCAAACGAATTTTTAGCTAAATTTATCCAAACAAAATACGCCGAGAAAATCGCCTACATCTACGAAGCTCAAAGTGGCAATAAGGCTAAAATTTTAATCCAAAGTCAAACACATAAAAATAAAAATTCCACCAAAATAGACATCGCACACATTAAAATGCAAAGCACGATTTTAAACCCCTCTTTTACCTTTGATAGCTTTGTCGTAGGCGGGTCAAATCAATACGCCTACGCCACTTGTAAAGCTGTAAGCCAAAAAGACAAACTTGGAAAGCTTTATAATCCCATTTTCATCTATGGTCCCACAGGACTTGGAAAAACGCACTTACTTCAAGCGGTGGGAAATGCGTGTTTAGAAATGGGAAAAAAGGTCATTTATGCGACAAGTGAAAATTTCATCAATGACTTTAATTCTCACATCATCAACAAAACGATGGATAAATTTCAAGAAAAATATCAAAACTGTGATGTTTTACTCATAGATGATGTGCAGTTTTTAGGAAAAACGGACAAAATTCAAGAAAAATTCTTTTTCATTTTTAATGAAATTCGCGACCAATCAGGTCAAATCATAATGACTTCTGATAATCCTCCAAATATGCTAAAAGGCATTACAGATAGACTTAAATCACGCTTTGCAAATGGCATTATCGCAGATATTACTCCGCCTCAGCTTGAAACAAAAATCGCCATTATCCGTAAAAAATGTGAATTTAACGAAGTGAATTTAAGTAATGAAATTATCAGCTACCTTGCCACAGCTATGGGAGATAATATCCGTGAAATTGAAGGTATGATCACAAATTTAAATGCCTATTCTAGACTCATCAATCAAGAAATAAGCCTAGAATTTGCTAAAGAAATGATGAAAGATCATATTAAAGAAAAAAAAGAAAACATCACCATAGAAGATATTTTAAGCATTGTTAGCAAGGAATTTAACCTTAAAACAAGCGATATAAAATCAACAAAAAGAACGCAAAATATCGTCCTAGCAAGACGCATTATCATCTTCTTAGCAAGGGAGCTTACAAGCCTCTCTATGCCACAACTTGCCGTGTATTTTGAGATGAAAGATCACACAGCCATTTCACATAATATTAAAAAAATTAATGAAATGATCGAAGAAAATCATCATTTAAAAAACAAAATCGAAGAATTAAAGAATAAAATTTTAATCAAAAGTCAAAGTTAATGTGAAAAAATGTGAAAAACTATAAAAATTTAAAATGTAATAAAACTATGATAAAATACATTTTTAAAAGAACTTTTCACATTTTCAACATACTTATTATTATGATGAAAATTTAAAATAATTACAGAAAGGAAAACTGATGAAAATCAACATCAACAAAAACACCCTAGAAGCTGCCATACTTTTATGCAACGCTTATGTTGATAAAAAAGACTTAAGCACAGTTACTTCTCATCTTTTATTCGAAGCAAATGAAGACAAACTTATCATAAAAGCAAGTGATTATGAAATAGGCATTAATTACAAAATCAAAAAAATTCGCATTGAAAATCCGGGCTTTGCCACAGCAAATGCTAAAAGTATCGCTGATGTAATTAAAAATTTAAATAATGAAGAAATTATTCTTGAAACGATTGATAATTTTCTTTTTATAAGACAAAAAAATACAAAATACAAACTTCCTATGTTTAATTATGAGGATTTTCCAGCTTTTCCAAGTATAGAAAATAAAAATAAATTTGATATTGATTCTAGTGATTTAAGTCGTTCTTTAAAAAAAGTTCTCCCAAGTATCGACACAAATAATCCAAAATATTCTTTAAATGGAGCTTATTTAGACATTAAAGAAAATAAGATCAACTTTGTAAGTTCAGATTCTAAACGCCTTGCCATTTATACATTAAATAAAACAAATGACAATGAATTTCACATCAGCATCCCTAAAAAAGCCATTATGGAAATGCAAAAACTTTTTTATGAGAAAATTGAAATCTATTATGATGAAAATATGCTTATCGCTAAAAATGAGAATTTTGAATTTTTCACTAAGCTCATTAATGACAAATTCCCAGATTATGAAAAAGTTATCCCTCAACAATTTAAGCAAGAATTCACACTCCAAACAGAAGATTTCATTGATGCACTTAAAAAAATTAGCGTAGTAACCGAAAGTATGAAACTTCACTTCACTAAAAATAAAATCATCTTTGAGGGCATTAGCCTTGATAATATGGAAGCAAAAACCGAGCTTGAAAAAGAACTTGAAGTCGAAAATGATTTTTCTCTTACTATTAAAATCAAATATTTGCTCGATTTTTTAAATTCCATAGAAGAAAACGAATTTAAAATTAAAATCAATGAGCCAAATTTAGCTTTTGTAGTGAGTTCAAATGAGCTCGAAGTTGTTATTATGCCTATGATAATTTAAAGGAAAAATATGCAAAAAAACTACGGCGAAAGTAATATTAAGGTTTTAAAAGGCTTAGAAGCGGTTAGAAAACGCCCGGGTATGTATATAGGCGATACTAATATCAATGGACTTCATCATATGATTTATGAAGTTGTGGATAATTCTATCGATGAAGCTATGGCTGGGCATTGTGATACCATAGATATAGAGCTTACGACTGAGGGTAGTTGTATAGTCAGTGATAATGGTCGTGGAATTCCTGTGGGTATGCACCCAACGGAAAATATGCCTACACTTACTGTTGTTTTAACCGTGCTTCACGCAGGAGGGAAATTCGACCAAGATACTTATAAGGTCTCAGGCGGACTTCACGGCGTGGGTGTTTCAGTTGTTAATGCTTTATCTAAAAAGCTTGTTGCCACCGTGCAAAGAGAAGGGAAAATTTACCGCCAAGAATTTGCTAAAGGGCAAATAGCTAGTGAATTTGGCATTATAGGCGAGAGTAAAAAAACAGGCACGAGTATAGAATTTTTCCCTGATGAAGAGATTTTTGAACTTACGGAATTTGATTATGAAATTCTAGCCAAGCGTTTTAGAGAATTAGCCTATCTTAGTCCAAAAATTACCATAAATTTTAAGGATAATCGTGTCGGTAAAAGCGAAAGTTTTCACTTTGATGGCGGAATTTCACAATTTGTCAGCGATTTAAATAAAAAACAAGCCTTAACTAAGCCTATATTTTTTAGCGTTGATGAAGATAATGTTAATGTTGAGATTGCCTTACTTTATAATGATACTTATAGTGAAAATTTGCTCTCTTTTGTCAATAATATCAAAACTCCAGACGGCGGCACTCACGAAACAGGCTTTAGAATGGGGCTTACGCGTGTAATTACAAATTATGTCGAGGCAAATGCAAGTGCGAGAGAAAAGGATAATAAAATCACAGGCGAAGATGTCCGTGAGGGTCTTATCGCCATAGTTAGCGTGAAAGTGCCTGAACCTCAATTTGAAGGACAAACGAAAGGCAAATTAGGCTCTTCTTATGTGCGTCCTATTGTTAATAAAGCTAGTTTTGACTATCTCACAAAATATTTTGAGGAAAATCCTATCGAGGCTAAGGCAATTATGAATAAAGCCTTAATGGCAGCTAGAGGAAGAGAAGCTGCGAAAAAAGCAAGGGAACTTACGCGTAAAAAAGAAAGCTTAAGCGTAGGGACACTACCTGGAAAACTTGCCGATTGTCAAAGTAAAGACCCAAGCGAGAGTGAAATTTATTTAGTCGAGGGTGATAGTGCGGGAGGCTCTGCTAAACAAGGACGCGAAAGGGCTTTTCAAGCGATTTTACCTTTAAGAGGTAAAATTTTAAATGTCGAAAAAGCAAGATTAGATAAAATTTTAAAAAGTGAGCAAATTCAAAATATGATCACCGCTTTTGGCTGTGGGATAGGCGAGGACTTTGACCTTACAAAATTGCGTTACCATAAAATCATTATTATGACAGATGCTGATGTCGATGGCTCACACATACAAACCCTACTTTTAACTTTTTTCTTCCGCTTTATGAACGAGCTTGTCGCAAATGGACACATTTACCTAGCCCAGCCTCCGCTTTATCGTTATAAAAAAGGTCAAAAACGAGAAATTTATCTTAAAGATGAAAAAGCCTTAAATGAATTTTTAATCGAAGTTGGTATAGAAAATTCGAATTATGAAGGCATAGGACTTAACGACTTAAAAGACTTTTTAAAGATAGTTGCAGCGTATCGATCAGTTTTAAAAGACTTAGAAAAGCGTTTTAATGTCATTTCAGTTATAAGGTATTTAATAGAAAATCCCGATTTGATAAAAAATTCCAACGAAGAGCTTTTTAAGATCATTAAAGCCTTTTTAGAAAAACAAGGACATAATATTTTAAATTCTTATCTTAATGAAAATGAACTTAGAATTTATGTGCAAACTGAAAGCGGACTTGAGGAGCTTATCATTAATGACGACTTATTTTCTCATCCACTTTACACAGAGGCTAGTTATATCTTCACTAAAATTAAAGAACGAGAGCTAAATTTTGAAAGAGATATTTTAGACATTCTTGATGAGGTAGAGAAAAATGCCAAAAAAGGTGCTTACATACAACGCTACAAAGGCTTAGGCGAGATGAACCCTGAACAACTTTGGGAGACAACTATGGACCCTAGCATTAGAAGACTTTTGAAAATTACTATTGAAGATGCCAAAAGAGCTGATGATACCTTTAATCTTTTTATGGGTGATGAGGTTGAGCCAAGGCGTGATTATATCCAAGCCCACGCAAAAGATGTTAAGCATTTAGATGTGTGAAGTTATTGACAACTTCCAAATGATTATGGAGTTTTAGGAATTTATACAGGCTTTGAAAATGCTGAGCAAAAGGTTAATGCACAAAGATTAGATTTAGACGGAAACTCTTATTATGCAGGTTTAATTTTTAATCTTATAAATACCTTTCTAGAATAACATATCATTTTAAACTCATCGTCACATCAAAATTCCAACTTCTACGCATATTGTCTTTGAAAAAGGTAATATGCACTCATCATTGATAAAGAAGTAAATGTTACAAAAGATGATAATATCACATTTTATCTTGTTAAAAAATGAAGCTTACAAAATCTTGATTTCAGTCTCAATCAATCTTAATAAAAAGCTTGTTTAAAATTTATCCGTAGCCCTATCGATTAGCTTATCGCTTTTATTTAGGGCTTTATCTGTAAGATTTTATCTGCTTTATTTGAGTTTTCTTTTTCTTCAGCATATAAGCACGAAGATAATACAAAAATAGAAAGGATAAGTCCTAAAAATACTTTCATTTTGATTCCTTTTGATAAAAATTTTCAGTATTTTAGTTTTTTTGAATTTTTGCTGAATTTTAAAAAAAATTTAAAACAATAAAAACTAAGTTCTTATTAAAGCTTTCATAAAGAATTCAACAGCAAGGAGGCATTATGATAAAAATGATAGACTTAAAAAAGAGCTTTTTAATAGCTCATTTATATTATGCAAAGTAGTCAAATGCAAGATAGCAATAGTCCCAAATTTATCAATTTTCATAGTTTAAAAATCAATACTTAGAAAAATTAGCAAATGAGTTATACGGCATTTAATGTTGTTTTATTTTGCAAATTATTTTATCTATACTAAAAAATTTAATTTTGCGTTTTCTAAATTCATTAAAACTAATTAAGGAGCATTCAAACAAAAAATGCTTAAAATAACAGCGTTTATTTATCGGTGGAGCTTAGTTAAACGGGCTTTTAATAGCCTTAAAAGGGGCTTTAAAAGCTTCAGTGCGGTTTCTTTGATAGAGCTTTAAGGGCGTTATGTAGCAAACTTATGGTTTCAAAAAATGCTTATGACACCATATTTAAAGGCTATGTATTTTATGGCTTTGTTTATAAAATACATTTCTTAGGCTATAAAAGAGCTATGAAGGTATCTAAAAAAGAATTAACAAGTCCGCAATGAGCTACTTTCCCCCTGCCAGTAAGGCGTAGTATCATCACCCACGATGTGCTTAGCTTCTTGGTTCGGGATGGAGCAAGGCGTTTCCACATCTGTATAATCACGGACATTGTTATTTAAATATTCTTTGAAAGATTGAATTTAAGAATAAAACTTAATCTTTTATTTCTTTACTTTTTTCTTTATTCTCTTTCTTCTTTTCTTATCTTTTATCTTAGATAAGTTTTTATATAGAATACTTAAAAAACAATGTTAAGAGCAAGTTTTATTAAACTCTTTACACTTTATTAAGGTTAAACCTTAACAAGGAAGTGATGCTTTATTAACTTAAAAGATAAGTTAATATTTATAAGATAAGCCAAACGCTCTATTAGTACTGGTCAGCTAAAGGACTTTCATCCATTACACACCCAGCCTATCAAACTAGTAGTCTTCTAGAGAGCTTAGAGAAGATTCATCTTAGAGTTGGCTTCACGCTTAGATGCTTTCAGCGTTTATCCTTTCCAAACTTAGCTACGCTGCGATGCTCTTGGCAGAACAACAGCTACACCAGTGGTTTGTTCAACCCGGTCCTCTCGTACTAGGGTCAAATCTCTTCAATCTTCTTACGCCCACGGCAGATAGGGACCGAACTGTCTCACGACGTTCTGAACCCAGCTCGCGTACCGCTTTAAATGGCGAACAGCCATACCCTTGGGACCTGCTCCAGCCCCAGGATGCGATGAGCCGACATCGAGGTGCCAAACCTCCCCGTCGATGTGAGCTCTTGGGGGAGATCAGCCTGTTATCCCCGGGGTACCTTTTATCCTTTGAGCGATGGCCCTTCCACACAGAACCACCGGATCACTAAGACCGACTTTCGTCTCTGCTTGACTTGTATGTCTTGCAGTTAAGCTGGCTTATACCTTTATACTCTACTAGCGATTTCCAACCGCTATGAGCCAACCTTTGTAAGCCTCCGTTATTATTTGGGAGGCGACCGCCCCAGTCAAACTACCCACCAGACATTGTCCCACTTGAGGATAACTCAAGCTGGTTAGCTACCCAAATAAGAAAGAGTGGTATCTCAACAATGGCTCATATACAACTGGCGTCATATACTCAAAGCCTCCCACCTATCCTGCACATTCTTATCCAAATAGCAGTGTCAAGCTGTAGTAAAGGTCCACGGGGTCTTTCCGTCTTGCCGCGGGTAGGAGGAATTTTCACCTCCACTACAATTTCACTGGATCCCTCTTTGAGACAGCTCCCATCTCGTTACGCCATTCATGCAGGTCGGTATTTAACCGACAAGGAATTTCGCTACCTTAGGACCGTTATAGTTACGGCCGCCGTTTACTCGGGCTTCGATCAAGAGCTTCGCTAATGCTAACCCCATCAATTAACCTTCGAGCACCGGGCAGGCGTCACACCCTATACATCCTCTTACGAGTTAGCAGAGTGCTGTGTTTTTGGTAAACAGTCGGGAGGGACTCTTTGTTGTAACCTTCTTTGCTTTCGGAGTAAATCCTAATACAAAGGGAGGCACACCTTATACCGAAGATACGGTGCTATTTTGCAGAGTTCCTTAAAGAGAGTTCTTCCACGCGCCTTAGAATACTCATCCCACCCACCTGTGTCGGTTTACGGTACGGGCAACATTAGCTAAACTTAGAAACTTTTCTTGGCTCGACGGCATCAGGGGTTCTTCTTTCCATCCGAAGACTTCAAAAAGCCTTTCAGTTCTCGGAGTATTCTTATACGGATTTTCCTGTATAAGCTCCTACGACCTTAGACTAGCACTTCCATCCGCTAGCCCCCTTAGCCCTAAGCGTCCTTCCATCGCACACTAATGTTGGTATAGGAATATTAACCTATTTGCCATCGCTTACCCCTTTCGGACTCAGCTTAGGACCCGACTAACCCTACGATGACGAGCATCGCGTAGGAAACCTTGGGTTTACGGCGTTAATGATTCTCACATTAATTATCGCTACTCATGCCTGCATGCTCACTTCTATTCGCTCCAGCACTCCTTGTCGGTATACCTTCGACGCAAATAGAACGCTCTCCTACCACATTGCACACAACTTAAACGACTTAACTCTTTTAATCTAAGAATATTTTTATTGTTTTTTACTATATTTTATTATTTTTACGAAGTTTTTGTTTTTATCTTTACTCTATAAAAATGAATAAAGATAAGCAAAAAATAAATAAAAATAAATTTAGTTTCTCATATTTTAAATTTAAATCATCTAAGTTGTGTGCAAGTCTAAAGCTTCGGTACTTACTTTAGCCCCGTTATATTTTCCGCGCAAAATCACTAGACCAGTGAGCTATTACGCTTTCTTTAAAGGATGGCTGCTTCTAAGCCAACCTCCTGGTTGTTTAAGTAACTTCACATCGTTTTCCACTTAAGTAAGATTTGGGGACCTTAGCTGTTAGTCTGGGTTGTTTCCCTCTTGACGACGGATTTTATCACTCGCCGCCTGACTGCTGTGATTACATATAAGGTATTCGGAGTTTGATAGGGTTTGGTACATTGGTGTATGCCCTAGCCCATTCAGTGCTCTACCCCCTTATATTACGACACAACGCTATACCTAAATATATTTCGGAGAGAACCAGCTATCACGAAGTTTGATTGGCCTTTCACCCCTATCCACAAGTCATCCCATAGCTTTTCAACGCTAGCGGGTTCGGTCCTCCACTAGTTCTTACACTAGCTTCAACCTGCTCATGGATAGATCACTTCGTTTCGGGTCTGCAGCATCTGACTTAGCGCCCTATTCAGACTCGCTTTCGCTACGGCTTCGCGTTAGCTTAACCTTGCCAGACACCACAACTCGCAGGCTCATTATGCAAAAGGCAGTCCATCACACTGTATTGCTACATAGTGCTCTGAATGATTGTAAGCAAATGGTTTCAGGTTCTATTTCACTCGGCTCACCGCCGTTCTTTTCACCTTTCCCTCACGGTACTTGTTCGCTATCGATCTGGTAGGAGTATTTAGGGTTGGATAGTGGTCTACCCAGCTTCAGACAGGATTTCTCGTGTCCCGCCCTACTCAGGATACTGCTAGCTAAGGTTAGGTTTTTGCATACGGGACTATCACCCTCTATGGCTACACTTTCCAGAGTGTTCTGCTAACCTTTCCTCTTGCACATTGCAGTCCTACAACCCCCAGTGCAAGCACTGGGTTTGCCCTCTTACGCTTTCGCTCGCCGCTACTGACGCAATCTCGTTTGATTTCTTTTCCTGAGGGTACTAAGATGTTTCAATTCCCCTCGTTCGCTCCATTATGGTAGTATATATCTCTATATACTGGGTTGCCCCATTCGGAAATCTAGGCATCAAAGCTTCTTGACAGCTCCACCTAGCTTATCGCAGTCTAGTACGTCCTTCATCGCCTCTACCAGTCAAGGCATCCACCATTCGCTCTTAGTAGCTTACCTTTTAATGTTCTTTTAGTAAAGAACCAAAGCTAAAGATTACCCCGCCAAGCCTTAAGGAAATTCCTTAAGCTTAAGGGCTTGTCTAAAAAGCTCTAGTTCTACTAAAAAAACAATGACATAAAAGCCAAAATTAGCTTTTTTGATTCTAAAACGCATCACTTCCTTGCTAAAGTTTAATGATAAAAGAGCTATATTATAAATTGAAACTATATATTTAAAGATAGGTTCATTACATATATAAAGACGGAAAGTGTTTAATCTTTAGTTCATATAAACGCAAAGTCAATGTGAAGCTAAAGCGTGTATTAAACTTTATTTCTTTTATCCTTTAACAAGGTTCAGTAAAATTGTTTATTAAAACTTGCTTGTGACTCTTAACAATGATAAGTTAAAGAACGGCTTTCTAAAGGAGTTAAAATGTTGTATTTAGACTTTTTTAGAAAGTGAAAGTCGAAATTATACATAAAGAAGCTTAAGGGAAGATGAAAGTGGGAAGATTTGTGAAAAATATTAAGCCCTTGTGGGGCTTAATATTAAAGTAGGTTTTTGAATTTGTCTAAAGCGTCTAATTTTTCCCAAGGATAGTCTTTTTGCCCCACCTGTCCTCTTGCAGCAACATCAGCGTATAAAAATGTGCTTTCGCTTGGCTTATCAAGAGCAAATTTATCTCTAATCCAATTAGGAGTGAGCGCAAAATTTTCCATCACAAATTCGCTTAATTTATCATCATCGACACTGCTCAAATTTGTCCCCATACAATCCACGCTTACAGAAGTCGGCTTTGCCACGCCTATGGCGTAACTTAACTGAACAATACATTTTTTCGCAAGTTTTGCAGCAACTATATTTTTCGCTAACCACCTAGCCGCATAAAGTCCGCTCCTATCGACTTTAGTGTAATCTTTGCTAGACTGCGCTCCACCACCTATAGGCGAGTAGCCACCAAAACTATCTACGATAAGTTTGCGTCCCGTTAAGCCACTATCGTGTAAGGAGCTATGATTGACATATTTGCCTGTTGGATTAATTAAAATTCTTGTCGTTTCTGGGCAAAAAAGCTCTTTAGGTAATTTTGTATCCAAAATGAGCCGCATAACCAACGCCCTTAATTCCTCTATTTTCATACTCTCTACGCAAGGAGCAGAGACTACTATGGTGTGAATTTTTTGCGGAGAGCAATTTTCAAAATTTGCCTTCGTGCCATAATCAATCGTAACCTGTGTTTTTATATCCACGCCAAGTTCATTTGGATGTGCTTTAGCGTAAGTATAGACCTTATCGCAAAGCATTCTAGCATAGCTAATCGCCGCTGGCATATACTCTTCCGCCTCGCAGCTTGCAAAGCCAAACATTATGCCCTGATCTCCGGCACCTGTTTCGCCGTCCTCTTGATCGACCCCTTGATTAATGTCTGGGCTTTGCTCATTTAAAAACACCATAACATCGACTTCATCAGGGTGCAAACATTGCTCTTTACTAAAATGTCCAGCCCCATCATAGCCTATTTTTCTCAAAACATTTTTAACTAAATTATCGTAATCGGTTTTACTAAGCTTGTGATTTGACTTAACTTCGCCTCCTATCACAACCTTATTACCTGCGACAAAAACCTCACTCGCCACTCTTGAATTTTTGTCATTTTTCAAGAGTATATCCACTATTGTATCAGCGATTATATCAGCACATTTGTCAGGATGACCTGCGCTTACGACTTCTGAAGTGAATAGATACATAAAAGTCCTTTCGTAAAAAATAAAGGGGGCATTATACAAAATTTAAGTTACAATACGCTTTAAACTCATATAAAGTAAATTCTTATGTGAAAAGCTCAAACTTCAAATTTGATATGCGTCAAATCTACACATTGTTTAGAGCGTGTGAAATGAATTTGCTAAGAAGTTGTAAGGTATTAAATTCTTTCCAAAATATATAAAATTAGAGAATATGCAACCATACACATTATAAGACATACAAACAAATCAATTATTTTTACAATGTTTGGCTTTATATAAGAACTCAAAAATTTAGCCCCATAACCTAAAGAAAAAAACCACAAAAACGAAGCACTTAAAGCTCCTAATGCAAAAAGAATTTTTTCATCAAAAGAAAAATTTAAAGCCGCACTGCCTACTAAAAAAACCGTATCTAAATAAACATGAGGATTGGCAAGAGTAACAAGCAAAGTCGAAATGATCACTTTTTTTAATGGAGGAGGATTTTCTTTTGCTAATTGTAACTTTATAGAATTTGCAAAAACAGCTCTTAAGGATAAAAAAGCATAATATAAAGCAAAACACACGCCACAAAGAGCTAAAATAAGAGCTAAAATTTGATTTTTCGCAAAAATTTCCCCAACACCAAAAATACCCACACATATCAAAATCACATCACACAAAAAACAAAGCAAACAAACGATGAAAATGTAATGGTTTGTTAAAGCCTGTCTTAAAATAAAAACATTTTGCGCCCCTATGGCTACAATAAGAGATAAAGAAAGCAAAAAGCCCTTAAATAACGGAGTCATCATCAAATTCCAAGTAAAAATCGCACCTTTTCAAAATCCGCTTCCTGGATATAATCTCCGCTCAAAGCCGATATAACCAAAACGCCAATATGATTTTCTTTTCTACAATCGAAAGCATCGTTGTTAATAAGAGCTAAATTTTGATTATGATTTGAATTGATAAAATGTTGAGAAATTAAACGCTTTTTATTTGCCTTCATTGTGGCTAAATGCTTAAGAATATTTTTATCAATATGGAGCTGCGAAAAGTCAAAATCTAAATCGATGAATTTTTTGACATAATCTATCTTATTTTTATGCGGCAAATGTAAATCGTCCTCGTACTTCAAATAAGAATTGGAAATCTTGTTTTGCTTCGTTTTTAAATCAATTTGCATATTAACATTATTTATAGGGGAAATAAGAAAATTATTCACATAAAACCTCGATTAAACTTTATCCAAACCTCATGGTGGGCCTAACAAGACTTGAACTTGTGACCTCACCCTTATCAGGGGTGCACTCTAACCAGCTGAGCTATAGGCCCTTTATAATGGTGGAGAATAGCGGGATCGAACCGCTGACCTCCTGCGTGCAAAGCAGGCGCTCTCCCAGCTGAGCTAATTCCCCAAAATTAGCTTATCAATCTTTAAAATCTAAACAAGGACAATTGAATAAGTTAGCTTTGTGAGAAAGCTACTTTTATACTCTATCCTAATGAAAGGATAAAGTTGTACTCTAGAAAGGAGGTGATCCAACCGCAGGTTCTCCTACGGTTACCTTGTTACGACTTCACCCCAGTCGCTGATTCCACTGTGGGGGATAACTAGTTTAGTATTTCCACTTCGAGTGAAATCAACTCCCATGGTGTGACGGGCGGTGAGTACAAGACCCGGGAACGTATTCACCGCAACATGGCTGATTTGCGATTACTAGCGATTCCGGCTTCATGCTCTCGAGTTGCAGAGAACAATCCGAACTGGGACATATTTTATAGATTTGCTCCACCTCGCGGTATTGCGTCTCATTGTATATGCCATTGTAGCACGTGTGTCGCCCTAGGCGTAAGGGCCATGATGACTTGACGTCGTCCCCACCTTCCTCCTCCTTACGAAGGCAGTCTCCTTAGAGTGCTCGACCGAATCGTTAGCAACTAAGGACGAGGGTTGCGCTCGTTGCGGGACTTAACCCAACATCTCACGACACGAGCTGACGACAGCCGTGCAGCACCTGTCTCAACATTCTAGCAAGCTAGCACTTCCGTATCTCTACAGAATTTGTTGGATATCAAGCCTAGGTAAGGTTCTTCGCGTAGCTTCGAATTAAACCACATGCTCCACCGCTTGTGCGGGTCCCCGTCTATTCCTTTGAGTTTTAATCTTGCGACCGTACTCCCCAGGCGGTATGCTTAATGCGTTAGCTGCATTACTGAGATGACTAGCACCCCAACAACTAGCATACATCGTTTAGGGCGTGGACTACCAGGGTATCTAATCCTGTTTGCTCCCCACGCTTTCGCGCCTTAGCGTCAGTTGAGTTCCAGCAGATCGCCTTCGCAATGGGTATTCTTGGTGATATCTACGGATTTTACCCCTACACCACCAATTCCATCTGCCTCTCCCTCACTCTAGACTATCAGTTTCCCAAGCAGTTTAATGGTTAAGCCATTAGATTTCACAAGAGACTTGATAATCCGCCTACGCGCCCTTTACGCCCAGTGATTCCGAGTAACGCTTGCACCCTCCGTATTACCGCGGCTGCTGGCACGGAGTTAGCCGGTGCTTATTCCTTTGGTACCGTCAAAATTCTTCCCAAAGAAAAGGAGTTTACGCTCCGAAAAGTGTCATCCTCCACGCGGCGTTGCTGCGTCAGGGTTTCCCCCATTGCGCAATATTCCCTACTGCTGCCTCCCGTAGGAGTCTGGACCGTGTCTCAGTTCCAGTGTGACTGATCATCCTCTCAGACCAGTTAAGCGTCATAGCCTTGGTAAGCCTTTACCTTACCAACTAGCTGATACTATATAGTCTCATCCTACACCGAAAAACTTTCCCTATCTAACTTATGTTAGGTAGGAGTATGGGGTATTAGCACTCATTTCTAAGTGTTGTCCCCCAGTGTAGGGCAGATTAACTATACCTTACTCACCCGTGCGCCACTAATCCACTTCTAGCAAGCTAAAAGCTTCATCGTTCGACTTGCATGTATTAGGCACGCCGCCAGCGTTCACTCTGAGCCAGGATCAAACTCTCCATATTGACTTCTTTAATGTAGGCAAAGCCTAATGAAGAAGAATACTAAAGATAAGATTGCTAAAAGCAATCTATATAAGTTTCCTTAATATCTTTAGTGCTATGAAGTTTTAATCTAAAACTTTTAATGTTTATTTCACTTTATTTATAAAGTGTGGCTCAATCGTCACTTATTTAGATTTCAAAGATTGACTATAAGATTTGAATAACAATATCGATGTTAAAGAACAAGACTTTTTAGGTTTTTAATGAGGCTTAAAGCTGAGTTAAAAACAATAAAGAAATGAAATTATAGTAAAGAAAGCTTAAGGGGAGGTTAAAGTTGGGGAGGATTGGAGATTTAAAATCTCCAATTATTTTAAAGTTTAAAAATTTGAATTTCTCTTTGAAGATTATCGCTAAGATCCTTAAGTTCCATCATAGAATTTCTATTTTCTCCAACTGCTTTTTGTGTTTGCTCTGAAATACTTGCGACAAAATTAATTTTTTCTTCAATCTCATTCATCAAATTCACTTGTTCTGCGACCTCTTTATTAACCTCTTGTGCTTTGATAAGACTATCATTTGCTTGATTAAAGATGATCTCTACGCTATCTCTAACGCCCTCACTTAAAGCTTTACCTTGTGAAATGAGAGGAATAGATTCTTCAATGGCACCCACAGTGGCTAAAGTTTCTTCTTGAATTTTCTTGTTTATCATCGCAATTTGCTCTGTTGCCGAGCCTGTTTTTTCTGCAAGTTTGCGAATTTCATCAGCCACGACTGCAAAGCCACGCCCTACTTCACCAGCTCTAGCTGCTTCTATGGCGGCGTTTAGTGCAAGTAAATTTGTTTGCTCTGTAATTTCACTAATCAACTCCGTGCTTGTGCCTATGTTTTTAGCATGCTCATCAAGCAAATTGATTTGCTGAGAAATTTTAGAAGAATTATCGGCAATGAATTCCATTTGCGAAGCGGTATCTTCGGCGGATTTTTTATTATTTTCACAAATTTCTGTCGTATCTTTTGAATTTTGCTCTGTTTCTAAAGCAATTTGAGAAACATTTTGTGTTTTTTGACTGACCTCTTTAATCTTTTGCGCTGATTCTCTTGAAGTTTTACCCTGAATAATTACAGATTTTTCCGTCTCCACAAAACGCTCGACTGCTAAATCTACTTTTTCATTTAAATTCTTTGAAGTGTGAAGCATTTGTTCAACTATGTTTCTTAATTGCTCTTGCATTTTTCCCACTGCATAAAGTATGCTTTCATTGTAATTTGTATCAATCTTTTGGGTTAAATTTCCATTTGCCACCTCTTTAATAACGCGATTGACCTCATTTGGCTCACCTCCAACAGATTTTTTAATATAAGAAACGATAAAATAAGCAATGAATAAAGCAAACACTAAAGCAGCACCGACAACACTTAGCATAGTAATTCCGAAAGAGCCTGTTGCCTTGAGTGATTCGCCAGTTAATTTTTGACTTGAAGCCTCTTCATAGTCAATCAATTTGTTAATCTGTGCTAACCACAAAATAAATTTAGCCCTAGCTTCATCGAGTAAAAGCTCTGTGGCGACTGTTTTATTGCTCTTTGTAATGACTTGATTAATAATCTCTTCGTAAAGTTTTTTTGTGATAGCATTAGTCTTAGCAATATCTTCATACATAGCTTTTTCATTAGCATCGCCGACTCTGTTTAAAATATCTATCAAAACCTTATCCGCCCTATCATAATCCTCCTCAAGCTTTCTAATCTCCGCTAAAGTCTGCTCCAAATCTGCCTTATCATTATTAATCAAAAGCACATCGCGCACCAAAATCGACCTATCATGCACACTCCCCCTATAATTTATCGCTTGACGCGAAATGAGAGCATTTCTATCTGTGGTCATTCTTAAAGCATCATCTAAAAAATTTACCTTAGCCATAGAAAAAAACGCAACTAGCAACATAATAACGATAATGAAAGAAAAACTTAAATAAAGTTTAGCTGAAATACCTAAATTTTTTAACATTTTTGTCCTTTACTTAATAAAATAATTTTTTTAATAATTTTTATTATTTAATAAAACGAAATTATAATTTATAGAACTTATTGTTTTATTAAAAATCATATTTTACCACATTCAACTAATTTATTTTTTAAAAAAACAAATTGCGTGTTAAAATTGCTAAATTTTGGGATATAAGCATAACCGCTTAATGTGTCTATGACAATGCAAATTTGCTTTTTATATTTAGAATTAAGGCGTAAAATGCAAGTAGAAGAGCTTTTAGCAAGGCTTTTGTCAAAGGCATTTTTGGCACTTCTTAAAGGAGAATAGAGCCTACCAAATTCATCAAAAATAATACGCGTAGTCCCACTACAAGCACCCTTAAATTCAACCTTTTCTATGCCAAATCTTTTTTCAATATTAAACCTCGCACTCGCCTTTTCATCATCTTTATGAATCACTCCACTTTGTCCTGAATTCATCAATTTCATAGGATTTACAATATCTACGGCGATTTCTCTATCCAAATTCACATTAAGCTTGCCTAAATTTGCGTTCCCATCGCCATTTTTATCTAAAAAAATTGTATAAGTTTGCTCATAATTACTTGCCGCAGAATTGATAAAATAAAGCTGCCACCTGCTTTTATACCACTCTCTTTTAGCGTGGCTTAGCTCGTTTGCTCTAAAAGAGTTTTGCATAAGAGCTAAATTTCTCGTGTATAAAATATCATTTAAAATACTTCTTGCACCCTCGCTTAGCTTATCTTGTTTTAAATTAAAACCTGCAAAACTTATCAGTATGCCCAAAATCATCATCACAAGCACAAGCTCAAGCAAACTAAAGGCTTTTTTCACGCTCAAAACTTTTAATTTGATAAATTTTTCGGTGCTTACCAAAAGAAAATTGTATAGTTTTGAGCTTAGGATCCAAGCTCTCGCCCTTTTTTAAAGCCTTAAGATAATAAAAATCGCTATTTTTAATGCCATAAAATTCCAGTCTTTTTTGTAAATCTTCAGCGACTCTTAGGGCTGTAATGCCTTCTTTTTTAAGCTCAAGGCTTAATTCTTTTGCCAGATGATAATTGTAAGCAAAATGCTTTTTTGGCTCATCGATGATATAATATAAAAGTTGATTTGCTACGATGATAAAATAACAAAAAAGCAAAAAAATCCCCGCACATTCAATGAAAATTTTATATTTTAGTCTAAATTTGGGCAATCTTACCCTGTAACTTTGCATTAGGGTTTTAATAAGCAAAGGAGTGCAAATCACACAAAAAGGCAAAAAATCCTCCAAATAAAGCTTCTGTCTTAAAGAAAGCAAAGAGCAAAAAAGAAAGGTTGTAGTCATTAAAAACCATAGCAAACTTTTATCTTTTTTAAAGGCAAGGCGGTAAATCACATAAAAAAAATAAACAAAAACTAAGGGCGAAAAACACGCCGCAAAAATGCCCAAAGTATCTAAAAAATAGCCCTTAGGTCTCCCACCCGTGTCAAAGCCATAATAAAACACACTCAAAACAAAAAGCGTTAAAGAAAAGATAGATAAAAAGCCATTTTTCTTATAAATTCCAAAAAAGAAAAAAGTAAGGAAAAGGATAGAAAAGGACTTATCGACAAATAAAACAAGCACAAAAAGCGGATAAAAAAGCCATTTTTTCTCATATTCATACGCACAAAGCAAGGCTAAAGAAAGCAAGATGACAAAGGAAGCTTCATTGACAAGCAAGGCACTTGCCACGGTGCCGGGAAGTAAGATGAAAAGCAAAAGAGAAAAAATGCTATCGCTCATTTTTTTCGTGTATTTTAAAGCGAGTAAAAAAAGCAAAATGCAACTTAAAAAATGAAAAAGTAAAAAAGCGAAACGCAAGCCAAAGTCATTTTTTCCAAATAAAAGCGTCCCAAAATGTGTAAAATAATAAAGCAAATTTGAAGCGTTAAAATAAATTTCTGCCTCATCTTCGCTAATGCTTAAAGTCGAAATTCCATAAAGCAAGGCGACTAAATCGACAAAAAGTATCAAAAAAACAAATTTAAAATCTAAAATTCTTCTCATCATTTTAGATTTTATAAAATTTAAGCTTAATCAAAAGCCTTAAGCGTTTAATTTCGTTTTAATTTTTTCACACTCTTTAAGCTCGTTTTGAAGTTTTATTGAGCCAAAGAGCATTAAATTTAAATAAAAAAGTGGGAAAAATGCACCCCTAAGGATAAAAAATGCAAATTTAAAAATCCAAACAATCCAAATGGTATTATCGGCATACATTCTATTCTCTTCCAATTTTTCTCTTACTCCAGCGGCAGTATTTTCAAACTCCATTTTTTTTGAGTTCTTTCTGCAAATCCAGCAAAAGCCCAAATAAAACAAGCGATAAGATAATGCTCAACTGAAAATGAAATACCTTCCGCAAAAGGAGATAGCAAAACTATACAACCTATCGCTAAAATCACGCTCCAAATGATTTTTTTTAGTGTGATTTGGCTCAATTCTTTTTTAAGCTCCACAATATAGTTTTCCACCATAGTCAAATGACAAGGCTTACAAATAGGCTTATTATCTATCTTAAAGGCGTTTGTAATGCACTCATTACAAAGCCCTACATTACAATTTTGACAAGCACCAACGGCAACTTTTTCATTATGATTAAAACAATTCATAGTAATCCTTAAAATAAATTTAAGTGATTTTATGAAAAAAAACAAATTGCAAATCAAAATATTGTGAAAATAATAAAAATAAAAGAAGTAAAGGCAAAAAATATTTGCCTTTAAAAGTGTAGCAAATTTACAAAGCCTCTTTCTTTTTGATTTCTTTAAATTTAATCCAAGCAATAAGCTCAACAATGTTTGCGACAATTATACCCAAAATAGGAATAAAAAGTGTAAAAATCGCAACCGCACGACATATAAAAGCGTATAAAAAGAATTTTTCATTTGTAACTGCAGCTAAGTCTCTATAATAAAAATAGCCAAACACCAAACCGCCAAGGCATATCAACGCACCAAGCACAATAAAAGCTATCGTTCCAAAGCTAAACTCACTGCGGCTGTCTAAGCCTATAATAAAACCTCCAGCAATGGAAAATCCCACAATCATTTCTCCCAACAAAACCAACCCCCAAGAAGTCCAAAAATCTAGCCTATAACAGGTATAACACCAAGAAAAATTCCAGCCACATAAATATAAGCTTTTGTTTTAATAGAACTAATGCTATCGCCTCCTTGCATAATATTTCCAATGCTTATGGAATTTTTTTGCGATAACTATAGACTTCGCCTTTGTCCCGTCAATCTCAAAATCCACTTCGGCATTGATAACATCATTCATCGTTTTACTGCCCAAATTTCTTACATCTTGAATTGTAGCGATTCCCATCATTTGCATCAATAAGACCATCAGCGAGTATTTTACCCTGCATTTTGACTCCTTGTAATTTAAAATGAGCCGTATTTTTTTTGTATTTTTGCTGAATTTAAGCCTTAATTTGTTTTAAAATTATAAAATTATGCCTTTTAAATAAATGAAGGATTTTACATAATGTTTGAATGGGTTTT
Organism: Campylobacter upsaliensis; assembly: GCF_900637395.1. Taxonomy (NCBI): domain Bacteria; kingdom Pseudomonadati; phylum Campylobacterota; class Epsilonproteobacteria; order Campylobacterales; family Campylobacteraceae; genus Campylobacter; species Campylobacter upsaliensis. The sequence goes on from NZ_LR134372.1 coordinate 19,735, forward strand.
CAGCCCCGATGCGTGGGTAACGCTCATCACCTTAAGCGCACTTGAAATTGTGCTTGGTGTAGATAATATCATTTTTTTAGCGATTTTAGTCAGCAAACTTCCGCTAGAACATAGGGATAAGGGGCGCATTTTAGGACTTGGCTTTGCGATGGTTACGCGAATTTTGCTTTTGCTTTCGCTATTTTGGGTGATGAAGCTTATAACGCCTTTATTTTCTCTTTATGTCGGCGATGTGGGAAATTTAAGCGAGGAAGTCAAAAATGCAGCCCTTTTTAGCTTAAGCTTTTTTGCCTTTTTTAGTGGCGGTATAGCAGACTTTGAGGGGCTTAAATACTGGGGAGAAATTTCTGGTAGGGATTTGGTTTTATTTTTCGGGGGCTTGTTTTTGATTATTAAGTCCATAAAGGAAATTAAAGAAGAAATTTTAAGTGAGCATAGTGATGATGATAAGCCCCATATTAAAATAAGCTCCAAACTCTGGGTAGTCGTAGCCGAAATCGCCATTATAGACATTGTCTTTTCACTTGATAGTGTGATTACAGCGGTAGGGATAGCGGATAATATTGAAATTATGATTATCGCGGTGATTTTGGCAGTTTTAGTGATGCTTTTTGCCTCTAAGCCCATTGCAGATTTTGTGGAGAGGTATCCTAGTATCAAAATTCTAGCCTTAGCCTTTTTGATTATGATAGGTGTGGTTTTAGTGGCGGAGAGTTTAGAGCTTCACTTTGGCAAGGCTTACATTTATGTGGCTATGGTCTTTGCTCTTGGAACAGAAATTCTTAATATCATCGCCGCAAAGAAAAAAAATAAAAGAAAGGAGAAGTAATGGCAAAGGATTCAAACGGCACAGAGCTTAATGCTGGAGATAGCGTGAGTGTGATTAAGGATTTAAAGGTCAAAGGTGCTAGCACAACTCTAAAGCGTGGCACAACGATTAAAAACATCAAACTTACAAATAAAGACAACGAAATCGAAGCTAAGGTTGATAAATTTGGCACTTTAGTGTTAAAGACTGAATTTTTAAAGAAAATTTAGGATTTTTTTTGCGTATTTTACTCATTTTAAGAGGAAATTACCACGCTGGGCAAGATGAATTTATCCTACAAAATGAGCTAAAAGACTATACGCTTGATATTAATGAATTAAGATTTTTAAGTGCTAGAAGTAAAAATACACTCGGTGGCTTAAAAAGTCTTAATTATAAAAATGACAATGAGCTTAATCGCATTTTGCTTTATTTTTTAAAAATAAGAATGCAAAAGGGCGAATTTTGTGTTATTAATGCCTATAATGAGGCTTTAAAATCCTTTAAAGATTTAGCTACGCTGTATCGCTATAAGCTTTTTATTATCGATTTTAGCGATACTCCGCTTCATATTTGTAAGCAAAGAAATGCCCTTGAAGCACAGAAAACAGGCTTTTTAATCCCGACAAAATTACTCGAAAAAACACACGATTTGCTTAAAAAAATTCCCAAAAAATACGCCGTTTTAAAGCCAAATGAGTGGAAAAATTGCCTTTATCAAATGCCAAATTTAAGTGCATATAAAAAAATTCATCATATCGGCGACTTACAGGGCTGTTATAGTGTGCTTAAAAAATACTTAAGGGAATTAAAAGATGATGAATATTACATTTTTTTGGGTGATTACATAGATAGAGGCATTGAAAATGGCAAGGTTTTGAAATTTTTACTTAAAATTTGTGAAAAAGAAAATGTGTGTTTGCTGGAGGGAAATCACGAAAGATATTTGATAAAATGGGCAAATGGAGAACTTGTCAATTATAAAGAATTTAGCGAAAATACTCTAAAAGATTTCCGCAAAGAAAAGTTCACTCCAAAAGACGCTAGGAATTTTTACCCACACTTAAAAGAGTGCTTGTGGTATAAATATGGCTCGAAGAAAATCTTTTGCTCGCATGGGGGCATTACACTTTTGCCTAAAAAAAGTGAAAATTTAAGCTTTGTGCCAAGTAATGACTTTATTTACGGCGTGGGTGATTATGATGATAGCTTAAAAGTGGCGGAAGAATTTTTACAAAATCACCCACTTAGCTTTTACCAAATTTTTGGACACAGAAATCGCCTTAAACTCCCCATCAAACTTAACAAAAGAGTATTTTTATGTGAAAGTAAGGTCGATGATGGAGGCTTTTTACGCATTGTAACGCTTGATAAAAAAGGCTTTGAGTGCGTAGAGGTCAAAAACGAAATTTATAGGAAAAAATAGTAGGGACTTTCACCCTACATATTTGCTTAAAATTTTCTCGCTTACCCTATCTGAGATGATAAAATCCGTATGATAAAGCAAACAAGACCCCGCACTAATCACCCTTAAAACAAGCTTTTTATTGCCTTTTTCGTTAGGATTATGTGCGTTTCTAGCTAACTCGTGAATTTCATAAATAAGTTCTTTATTTAAGCGGCTTAAATCAAGCTCGATGATGTTATTTTCAAATTCCATAGGCTCTTTTGTGTAGTCATTTTTCTTTTCAAATTTTTTAGAAGAATATTTTTTAACCGCCTTAAAATCGCCACCTTTAATTTCGTCCAAAGTGCGAACTGCTTTTAGAGTAAAACTAAGTCTTGCATCATCATTTCTAAAGCCAAGCACAAAGCCAAAAGCGTCATTTTTACGCTCTTTGATGATGGTTTCTATCTCCTCAATGTGCGACTCAAAAATGGTTACCTCAAAAGAAGAATAAAAGTCCAAAATTTCAAGTATGCCGTAGCGTTTGCCACTCTTACTCATCAAGCTTTTAAAATTTTCCACCTTACCTATGCTTAAAATTTCTCCACCACCCTTAAGATTTTCAAAATCTATGCTTTTTGTGTATTCTATGCCGTTAATCTCTTCAAAAAATTTATCCAAAGGATGCCCTGAGATGTAAATTCCTAGAATTTCCTTTTCATAGCCAAGTTTTTCCATAGCTTCAAATTCGCTATTATCCACCACTATATTGATCTTTGTGTCGGCATTTAACTCCTCCGCACCAAAAAGCGAACTGGCAGAATTTTTTCTCACTTCAGCCATTTTTCTCGCACTTTCGGCTAGGGTGTCAAGATTATTAAACAAGCATTTTCTTGTAAAACCAAAATCATCAAAAGAACCCGCCTTAATAAAGCCCTCAAGGGTTCTTCTATTAATCTTAGCTGTGTCAATTTTACTTAAAAAATCGTGCAAATCCTTAAAATCCCCATTTTTAGATCTTAATTCTAAAACATTTTCAATCGCAGGTCCGCCCACGCTCTTAATCGCTCCCAAGCCATAAACGATAGCCTCCGTGCCATCCTCTTGTTTAATGGCACTAAATTCACTGATAGCCTTATTAATCCTCGGTGGCAAAAGCTTAATGTTCATCTTTTTCATTTCTTCGATATACATAGCAACATTTTCGATTTTATTTTGCTCACTTGTCAAAAGAGCCGCCATAAATTCACTAGGATAATAAGTCTTTAAATACGCCGTTTGAAAGGTAATAAGCCCGTAAGCTGCCGAGTGCGATTTATTAAAACCATAGCCCGCAAACTTAACGATAAGCTCCCACAAATCCTCCGCCTTAGCACGGTTATAGCCCTGCTTTTCAGCACCATTTGCAAATTCATCTTTAAGCTTTGCCATTTTTTCAGGGTCCTTTTTACCCATAGCTCTTCGCACTACATCAGCCCCGCCCAAAGAAAAGCCGCCGATGATTTGCACGATTTGCATCACTTGCTCTTGATAAACGATAACGCCATAAGTTGGCTCAAGCACTTCTTTAAGCACATCAAAGGGATAAATGATTTTTTTAAGTCCGTGCTTTCTGTCGATGAAATCATCAAGCATTCCAGATTCCATAGGTCCGGGACGATACAAAGCCAAAACAGCGATTAAATCCTCAAAATTTTCAGGTTTTAAACGCGCATTGAGGCTTTGCATACCATCAGATTCTATTTGAAAAATCCCAAGCGTATTTCCGCTTTGTATGGTCTTATAAACCTTAGCATCATTGACATCAATGCTTTCCCAAACAATGTCTTTATTATAACGCTCCTTAATGAGTTTAATGGCATTGTGGATAAGGGTTAGCGTTTTAAGTCCCAAGAAGTCAAATTTTATCAAATCCACATCTTCTAAATGATCCTTAGAATATTGCGTAATTAAATGCCTTTCATCGTTTTTGCTTTGTCTAAAAAGTGGAGTTTTATTCCATAAGCTTTCATTTGAAATCACAAGTCCAGCCGCGTGTATGCCTGCATTTCTATTTAAGCCCTCTAAAGCCTTAGCATACTCCCAAAGCTCTTTGCCTTTAGGGTGTTTTTCTATAAATTCTTTGATTTTAGGCTCTTTTTCATACGCCTCATCAAGAGTGATTTTAAGCTCTTCTGGCACAAGTTTAATAAATTCATCAACATCTTGTAAGCTTATATCCAAAACCCTCGCTACATCGCGTATAACGCCCTTAGCTAAAAGTTTATTAAAGGTGCTAACCTGTGCGACCTTATCACTGCCATATTTATCAATGACATAATCAATCACTTCATCACGCCTATCTCTACAAAAATCCACATCAATATCAGGCATACTCACACGCTCAGGATTTAAAAATCTCTCAAAAAGCAAATTATAAGGAAGAGGGTCAATGTCTGTGATTTTAAGTGCATAAGCGACTAAGCTTCCCGCTGCCGAGCCTCTGCCCGGACCCACAGGGATATTTTTATCCTTAGCGACTTTGATAAAATCATGGACGATTAGCATATAACCTGAAAATTTCATCTCTTTGATGATTTTAATTTCCGTTTCAAGCCTTGCTTTATACTCATCGTGTTTGTTTTCATCGACAAATTTTAACCTCTCTTCAAGTCCCTTTCTACAAAGATGCTCAAAAACTAAATCATCGTTTTCAAAGCTAAATTCCACATTCTCTTGTGCTAAAGCAACATTAAATTCCTTAGCATATTCTCTTGTAAATTTAAAATTTGGAGGAGTTGGATCGCCTAGTTTTAATTCTAAATTGCATTTATTTGCTAAATCTTGCGTATTTGAAATAGCTTCTGGAATGTCCGCAAAAAGTTCGCTCATTTGCTCACTTGTTTTGACATAAAATTCTTTGACGCTATGACGCATTCTATCAGGGTCATTAAGTCTTTTTCCCATACCTATACACATAAAAACCTCGTGTGCTTCGGCTCTTTCTTTAAAAGTATAATGCGTGTCATTTGTGGCTATAATTTTAATGTCAAGTTCTTTAGAAAGCCTTATAATATCATCATCAATAGCTCTTTGATCGTTAATACCGTGCCTCATAATCTCAAAATAAAAATCCTCCCCAAACACCCTTTTATACCAAAGAGCCGCTTCTTTTGCCGCCTCGTAGCCCTTCGCGCCAAAGCGGATATTTCTTTCATTATAAATATTTAAATGCCAATTAACCTCACCTTGTAAGCAAGCAGAAGAGCAGATAAGCCCCTCGCTATGTTTTTCTAAAAGCTTTTTATTAATACGCGGATAATAATAAAGCCCGTGAATATAACTTTGCGAGCTAAGATACATTAAATTCTTATAACCTATTTCATTTTTCGCATAAAGGCAGAGATGAAAACGCTGTCTTGAGCTTTTATCGCCTAAATCGTCCATATTATGCAAATACGCCTCAAGCCCAATAATAGGCTTAAGCCCGTGCGATCTCATCGTTTGATAAAAATCAATCGCCCCAAACATATTCCCATGATCTGTCATCGCCACGCTTGTAGCACCTTGTTCTTTAAGCGTGAGGGCGAGTTCTTTAAGCTTGTTTGCCCCGTCTAGCATTGAATATTCTGTATGTAAGTGAAGATGTGTAAATTGACTCATTGCTAATCCTCGCTAAAATTTTTTAGAAAGATTATAAAAAATCCTTGCTGAATTTAAAGAATTTTAAAGAGCATTTTTATCTTTTTTCGTTAAAATCCTCAAACTTTAAATTTAAAGGATCAAAATGCAAATTAAAATTTATTATTGTCAAATATGAAACTATAAGCCACAAGCTGCAAGGGTTGCAGAAGAGTTGCAAAAGGACTTTAATGATGTGAAAGTCTCATTTGAAGTCGGTGGTAGAGGAGATTTTATAGTCGAGCTTGACGAAAAGGTCATTTTTTCTAAAAAGGCTTTAAAAGACGGGGAGCGTTTTCCTGAAGTTGGGGAGATTAGCAAACTCATTAAAGAAAATTAAAATAGGCGGTTAAAGCCGCCTTATCAAGCCTTACTTAAAGGCACAAGCATACCCTCATATAAAGCCTTATAAATTTCCTCTCCGCAAAGTGCTTTTGCAAGTTCCAAACCAAATAAAATCGCCGTTGCAGGACCTGCTCCTGTGATAACATTATCCCTCACAAGCACAGCTTTTTCGAGCCTTTGTCCCTTAAGTCCAGTCTCACAACCCGGATAACAAGCAAATTCCGCACTCAAAACCCCCGCTTCATTTAACACAATGGGCGAAGCACAAATCGCCGCAACAATCTTTTTGTCGCTATGAAGTTTTTTGATGATACTTAAAATCGTGCCATTATTTTTAAGATTATTCATACCATCAAAACCACCCGGCAAGGCTATGGCGTCAAGGCTTTTTGTATCGACACTTTCTAAAGAACACTCCGCCTTAATAAAAATGCCATTTGCACCCTTAACCCAAAGCTCACTATCTAAAGAAGCGATGATGAGTTCTAAATTCCCACTCATCGCACTCGCTCTTTTTAAAACATCTGCTATGCCTATAAATTCGGCTTCTTCAAAACCTACCGCAAGTGGAACTAAAACTCTTTTCATCTTTGCTCCTTATTTATGATTAAATTATTTTACAAATTTAAAGCAAACCTAAAACTTCTTCTTCACATCTTCAAGGATATTATTAGCTATATCACTAACAGTGTTAGAGATGATAGCACTTTCATTAGCAATTTCTACATTATCCTTAGTGGTTTGATCTATTTGAGCCACACTTTCATTAATCTGTGTGATACCAGCAGTTTGTTCTTTAATGCTTTCTGCCATATCATTGATAGATTGGACAAGTAAATTAGTATTTGCTTCTATCTCACTTAAAGACTTTTGGGTTCTTTCTGCTAGTTTTCTTACTTCATCAGCCACGACGGCAAAGCCTCTTCCGTGTTCTCCTGCTCTTGCAGCTTCTATGGCAGCATTAAGAGCTAGAAGATTGATTTGATCAGCTATATCACCTATAATGCTTGTTACATTTTTAATATCTTCACTTTGAGCGATAACATCACTTGTTTTTTGAGAAACATTTTGCATAGAGGAGGTTATCTCTTCTAAAGCAGCAGCAGTTTCTTCTAAAGAAGCAGCTTGAGAATTTGAACTTGTAGTAAGGTTTTGCACAGCGTTTTGAAGTTTGGAGCTTTCATTGGCTAAAGAATTTGCAAAATCAGAGCTTTGTTTAAGCATTTTGATGATTTCTTCGCCTAAGGCATTAGTGGTTACTTCTACACTACCGCTTGCATTTTCTATTTTGTGTCTAAAGTCTAGGCTTTTAAATTCTTCAAAGATAGAATGAATTTTATTCATATCTTTACCCACTTTAGTTTGTAAGACATCAAGGAGATTATTAAGAACGCTTTTAAGTTCTATGAGTTGTGGGTTTCTAGGATTAGCTGTGATTCTTGCTGTTAAATCTCCGTTTTCGACTATGCCTACTGTGGTAACACTTTCTTTTACAGCTTGTTTATCTTGGTCTAAGCCTTCTTTGGTGGCTTTGATGTTTTCGTTAATAGCAGCTGCCATTTGACCAAATTCATCGCTTGTTTTAATGCTAATGGTAGAGATGTCTTGTGTTTTATGATTGATGAAATCAAAGAAGGAGTTGAGACCGGATTGGATGGAGTTGAGTGGATATAAATTTCTAGCAATTAAAATTCTTACCAAAAGAAGTGCTACGATGATAGCCACTAAACCAGAAATAACTTGTTGAAACAAAATTTTATTACTCGCTTTAGAACAACTACTTTCAGCTGTAATGGTGCAAATTCTAAAATAAGGATTAAAGGTTAAATCGCACATTACCGCCTGTGCTTTACCATCATTACCTTTGACATAAAATAAAGTATCGTCATTATCATCATCTAAAAGATGTGGATTTGCCTTAATTGCATTAGCAATATTTTTACTTAAAGTTGTTTTGCTTAAAATTTTCTCTTCTTCTTCGTGGAAAAGTATATCACCATTAGGACTAATCACTTGAGAATACGACTCCGCAGTGCGTCCCATCATTAAAATTTGGTCAGAAATCGCTGCTAAATTCAAATCTCCACCCACTATACCGACAAATGTGCCATTATGGATAACTGACACGGTATAAGTGATGACTGTTTTGCCATCTGTTGCATTTTTATAAGGTTCGGTGGCGATTAGCTTATCTTCTTGTTTAGTTTTTTCATACCAAGGTCTTGTTTTGAAATCAAGTTGCTTAAGGCTAAGTGAAGTGCGATTTGAAAGGTAAGTTTTAGCATTTTGCTCACTTGCAAAGAAAACTTCGCCAAATTCTGCCGTTTTAAGTGTCATTTCAAGTAACTCATAAATTTCGTCTTCGTCCAAATGTCCTATTTGAGAGGCTAGAACGGTCATAGCATTTCTTTTAAATCCTATTAAAAGTCTTTAAGGTATCGTCCATTAATTTAAATTGCGATTCCTTAAGGAGTCTAAAGCTATTTTCTTTAGAGCCAAAATAAGCTACAGCACTTGTGATGCTTAAAATAATTACAATCAAAATCCCAACATAAAGTGTTAGTTTTGAAGATACACTCCCTAATTTCCCTTGTTTTACCATACCTATCCTTCTTGTATTGAAATTAAATTTAGGATAAATATTGTATTTAAATTTTATTTAAAAAATTTGAAAATAGTTTTTATTATTTACTTTATATTAATTTTTTTTATGGATAAATTTTTTCGCCCTCTCCCATAGTCTAAAACCCAAATTTTTAGCTTTTTTAATATTTAAATTTTTATATTTTTCGCTTGTTCTTTTTTCTAATTTTAAAAAATTCGCATTTAAATCGTTCATCTTTCTTTGTGCAAATTCATTAAAGTCATTGATTTTAGGATTTTTCTTAAGTTCCACCAAAAAGAAGTTTATTTGCTCTCTATTTTCATTTGCAAAGCGTTTAAGTTTGGCAAAAATGCTATCAAACTCCTCTTCGATTAAACGCTCAATTAGCTCTTTTGAAGGGTTTTTTTGCTTTTTTGCCTCTGTTTTTAACAAGGATACAAAATCGTCCTCAATGCCGATTAATTCTTTACTTTTAAGTCGAATTTCCTCCTCAAATTCGATGAAAGTAAGAGAATTTTTAAATTTTTCTATCCCCAAACTAATGCCATCACTCACACCTCTAACCGCTCCTAAAACCAAGTCTTTGGCAAAAACTATGCTTTCATTTGCAAGCTCAAACACCACATTTAAAACAAGGCTTGAAATTTGCAAAATTCTTTCTTTTTCAAAATGCGACTCACAAATGGCATTATAGACCAAATTTTTAGCAATCTCCTCGCTCGTTAGCTCTATATCCTCACCCTTTTCAAGTGTCGTTAAAAAGGCACTTTCGGCTGTTTCTTTCAAAATGCCTAACATCTCAATGTCAAATAAAATTGCCCCATCAAGCCCCTTAGAAAACTCATTTTTGAAATTTGACTCTTGTAATATTTTTTCAAATTCTAAAAAGCGATGGCTGATTTGATTTTTCAAAGAAATTTTATAATTTTCTATTTGCCCCTCAAGTCTCTCCGCTTCCGCTATAAGAGCATAAAGCGAATTTTGTGCGTCCTTAGTGTTAGCCCTAACCATCGCTTTAATCACCTTTGTTATATTTTCTTCATCAAACAAACCAAGCTTTTTCAAAATGTCTAAAAAGCCTAGTAAAAGTTCATTTAGGGCATTTGCTTTTTGATTTTCTTGCTTATAGACTAAATTAAAACTTAAATCCTCCAAAATTTCCTTCACATTTTCAGGGCTTAAATTTGACAAAGAATTTTCAAAAATCATTAGGGTATTTTTCATCGTTTGCCTTTCTACAATACAAATTTAGATTTTTCTTTAAGTTTTGCAAAAATAGAAAGCCTATCTTCCTTACTATCCACATAAACGCTTAATAAATAGCTTTGATATTTACCATTTTTACTTGAATTTGAAGCCTTATATTTAAATTCCCTCTGCTTTAAAATGCTTTCAAAAAGCTCTCCTGCCCTCTCTTCACGCTCAAGTATGACCTTAAAATCCCAGAAAGTAGGGTAATTAATAATAGGTTCTTGCTTAAAATCGCACAAATTGACCACTTTTGCCACCTTCCTTGCTTAAAAGCATAATTTCATCAAGGCACATCATTTTATCAATAGCCTTAACCATATCATAAATTGTTAAAAGTCCAACACTTACAGCCGTTAAAGCTTCCATTTCTACGCCTGTTTTGCCCTCGCATTTCACACTTACGATAAGCTTAAAGGCACACTCCTTTTCAAGCTCGATGATGTCGGTTTCGACCTTAGAAAGCATTAAAGGATGGCACATAGGGATCAAATCGCTCGTTTTCTTCGCTCCCATAATCGCCGCTATAATCGCCGTTTGAAGCACGGGACCCTTTTTGGCACTATTAGTTTTAACCGCCTCAAAAGCCTCTTTACTCATCGTGATTTTACCGCTAGCCTTTGCGATTCTTAGCGTGTCATTTTTCTCACTCACATCGACCATTTTGGGACGATTTTTCTCATCTAGGTGGGTTAAATTCATCATTTTCCTTAAAAAAATGCAAAATTATAGCAAATTTAATGAAATTTAAGCTAAAATACACTTTTTTAAATTAAGGAGTAAAAATGTCTTGGAACGATGAGAAAGAAAATTTCGAAGAATTTGATGATGAAGAAGAAGTTAGGAATTCGCATAATTCTTATAATTATGATGAAGATGATTACGAATTTGATGATGAAGAAAATGACGATTTTTACGAGGTGGACTAATGCAAACTTTAAAAAGAAAACACTTTAAAACTCTCGCTCTTTCCTCTTTGGGCGGAACTTTAGAATTTTATGATTTTATCATTTTTGTCTTTTTTGCTGCTTATATTTCTAAGAATTTTTTCCCTGAAAATTTAAGTGAGTTTTGGAAATTATTTAACACTTACGGCATTTTTGCGGCTGGATACTTAGCGCGTCCTTTGGGTGGGATAGTTATGGCACATTTTGGCGATAAATTTGGGCGTAAAAATATGTTTATGTTAAGCATTTTACTTATGGTGATCCCTACTTTTTCTTTAGCTTTTATACCAGGTTTTGAAACTCTAGGTTATACTTGCATCGTGCTTTTGGTGCTTGTGAGAGTCTTGCAAGGCATAGCCATAGGTGGGGAATTACCCGGTGCTTGGGTCTTTACCTACGAACACGCCCCATATCATCAACGACACACCTATTTAGGCATTTTAACTGCTTCTGTTTGTGGTGGAATTTTGCTTGGAAGTTTGGTATTTTTGATGATGAATAAAATTTACACTCAAGAAGAGCTTTTTGAGTGGGCTTGGAGAGTGCCGTTTTTCTTAGGAGGAATTTTTGGCATTATTTCTGTATATCTTAGAAAATTTTTAAGCGAAACACCTATCTTTGAAGAGATGAAAAGAGAGCAAAACTTAGAAAAATTCCCACTTAAAGAGGTTTTTAAAAGAGCGAAGCTTAGTGTAATTTGCTCTATGCTTATCACTTGGGTTTTAACGGGGTGTGTTGTCATTTTAATCTTGCTTTTACCAAGCTATATGAGTGCAATGCTTCAAATCGATAAAATCGAACAAAGCTATTTGCAAATGCTAGGTATCGTTTCGCTTTGCGCAGGTTGCGTTTTTAGCGGAATTTTGGGTGATAAAATCGGCGTTGCAAAGACTTGCATTTTATTTGCCTTAGGACTTATCGTTTTTAATTTCATCTATTTTAGCACTCTTTACGCACCAAATTCTAGCCTTAATAGCGTTACAAAATGGTATCTTTTGGCTTGTTTTTTTGGAGGGATAGTTAATCTCTGCCCTATGATAATGAGTGAAATTTTTGACCCTAAAATCAAATTTTCCGGACTTTCTCTAGGCTATAATCTCGCCTACGCTTTAGCTGGAGGATTTACCCCGCAGCTTGCCTTTTTCTTGCATACTTTTGCTTTGCAAAATTTGGATAATGCTTTGCGTTTTTCTCTTGGATTTTACATTTTATTTTTAGGTTTTGTGGCTTTTTTAACGGCTTTTATGTATCAAAAATTAGCTAAATTTTAATAATAGCCCACGCATAAACTTGGCGTAATTTTAATACGCCTTTCTAATGGCGTGGGGCTAAAAAAATGGCACTTTTCTATATAAATGTGTTGATGATAATCAAGCTTTAAAAAATCATAAAATTTCTTTAAGTTCACAAATTTAACCCCAAAAAGCTCTTTAAGCTCCAAAAGTTTATAAATGGCGGAATTATTTTTCTCAACTAAATGAGAGGGGGAAAGTGTCGTAAAGGAGCAAAAAGCACTTGCTAACACAAAACCACTTAGATCCGTGCATTGCTTAAGGGCATTTTGATGCTTTTCTAAAATGCAGTTTTTATGCAAGAAAACAATTCTCGTGCCTTGATACCTGCCTATCTCGGCTTTTTTCCAAAATTTATAGGCATTTTTAGAAATATTTGCAAAATGAGAAAATTCGACATTTAAAACATAATGATCTAAAAATTCATTAGGAGGTAAAATAAGACTTTTCATCGCAAACTAGCCAAAATGGCTAGCCCTTATTGATATTGTTGCGTGCTTTTTCAGGAAGCTTTGCGATGAAATTATCCATATCAAAAGATACGCCGCCATTTTTTGCTTCTTGCATTAGAGCTATGACTGCCTCGACATTAAAAGGCGAAGAGCCGTGATAAGGTGCGAAAAGATGATTGGTAATAGACAAAACATAGGCAGATTTTTTCACATTATCAGAAGCAGCGTGAGGAGAATTGATGTAGCAAACACTTTCAATCAAACTCTCATCAAAATTCCACCTATGAAGCAAAAAGCCTAAAAATGAGAGACTATCCACACCTAAAAATTCGTTTTCAATTAAAGAAATGTTAGAAAAATTAGCCGCTTTAAGCCTTTCTAAAAATTCCTTATCTTTCTTATTTTGTATAAGAAAATGAGAAAATACAACCATACCAAGCCTTAAAAGCATCACGCAAGGCACAAGAGTGTAGGAGAGCTTTTTATCCTCATCATTAAGCCAATTTGTGATGAAATTGACCTCTTCATTGCAAGAATTTAAAAAATCCTCAGTGTTTAAACCATAAGGGCTAAGATCGATTTTAAAATTATCTTTAATAGAATTTGCTAAAACTACATTTTTAATATTTCCTATGCCAAGCAAGGTTATAACTTGTGTGATGGTCGTTATCTCACTTTTAAAACCATAAAAAGGGGAATTGACAAGTTGCAAAAGCTTTGCCATTAAAAGTGGGTCGCCAGAAATAATCTCCGCAACTTTTTCCGTCTCAATCTCAGCACCCGCTTCATCGATGTAAGCTCTAAGCTTATTAACAGTGTCTGGTAGGGGAGGTAAGCTTTCTACGCTTTGAAGCAAAAGCTCGTTCATATCCATTTTTTATCCTTATTAGGAAAATTCTAAAAAATGATTATAGCTTAATTTTGTTAATTAAAGTTGTAAGAATTTATCCAAGTTAGACTTGGATAAAAGATTATAGAGCTTTTTTAACGGCGTCTGCTATCTTAGCAAAAGCTGCTGCGTCATTCATAGCCAAATCGGCTAAAATTTTTCTATCAAGCTCAATACCCGCTTTTTTAAGACCATTGATAAATTTAGAATAACTTAAATCATTTAGCCTACAAGCTGCATTGATACGCACAATCCAAAGACGGCGAAAATCTCTTTTTTTACGGCGTCTATCACGATAAGCATAAACTAAACTTCTTTCTAATTGCTCTTTAGCTTTTCTAAAATGCTTACGGCGTCCGCTATAAAAACCACGCGCTAATTTTAAAACTTTTTTATGTCTGCGGCGTCTTACCACGCCTGTTTTTACTCTTGCCATTTTTATTTCCTTTCATAAAGTGGCGTCCAAATTTGGAACTTGCCCTTAAATTTTTAAGGGGAGCTTGAATGACCGAAGTCAAAAACTTAAATTCCTAGCATTTTCTCCACAGCTTTTACATTTGTGCTATGCACATATTTAGCTGTTCTTAAGTCGCGCATTCTCTTTGCAGGCTTTTTTGTCAAAATATGACTACGAAATGCCGAGCCTCTTTTGATCTTGTTTTTACCTACTTTGAAGCGTTTAACTGCGCTTTTAACGCTTTTCATCTTTGGCATACGCTTTCCTTTGGTTTAATTTTTTCATAATGAAAGGGCGAATTATACTAAAGCTTTGCTTTTTTTGGGCTTAAGCTTTGAAATTTAACTTGGCACATTTTTTGCTTGATGATTAAAGCAATCAATTTGAAAAGAGCAACAATGATAATTAATTCAACAAACAATTACCAAAATTTCGCCCCCTCTCATCTCAATTTAGCAAATTTAGAGCAAAAAGAAACGGAGGCTAAAACAGAGCAAAAGCAAGAATTAGAACAAAGCTTTCATACGAATTATAAACAAACTTATAGTAGCGAATTTGGCTTTAGAATCGATGAAAAAGGCTTTTTTGAAAAGGACTTAAATCAAATCGCCAATCTTCCGCAAAATTACGCTATACACATTAATAGCGTGCGTTTAATCGCCAAAGAAATCGTCAAAACAGAGCAAATTAATCATAATCAAATCGACCTTCCTAAACTTTTAAACGAGCATTATAACGCTTTAAAATCTTTAAATGAGGAATTTAAAAGCGAAGATGATGTGAGCTTAAATCGTTCTCAAATTTCTTCTTTAAAGGCTGGATTTTCCACTATGAGTGGGGAATTTAATGATGCAATTATCCGTGTATATCCTCATCAAGAAGCCCTTATTAGAGCTCAAAAAGAAATAAGCTCTTTAAACACCCTCTTTTTGGATAATAAAATCACAAGTTTTCAATTTGACAAAGCTCTAAGCAACACCTCATCAAATAAAATTTTAAAGCCTTATCTTAGTAAAAATGGCGAGGTTTCTAAAACGGGACTTTTAATGAATTTTACTTATCACAATATCAAAGAAACAAACGAAAAAGAAGCAAATTTTTTTATGAAACCTGCAAATTTAGACCTTAATTCCCATCAAAATTTATATAAAATTTTAAAAGGTGAGCTAAAAACAGAAGATTTTATCAAGGATAATAACGAAGAAAAAATGAGCTTTGATCTTTATCTTTATGTCAATGGAGTAGATAAAAAAACGACTTCACAAGATAAACTTTCCGTATTTTTTCAACAATATATCAATTATCAAAAAGAGATGAATTTGAGAGAATTTGCAAATTCTAGTTCCATTTTTAAGCTTTATAGCGATGGGGTTAGAGAAGACTTTGAGTCTATGGCAAGAGACTTTAAAAGTCAAAATGAAAATTTAGAAAATATCAATTTGCAAAGAGCTAAAGAAGCAGAGAATTTTTTAGAACGCCGCCAGAAAATAGCAAATTTTAATAAAATCGTCAGTTCCTATTTAGATGTGATGAATTTTTAAGCGAAGAAAAGATATGATCCGCCCTTTTCAATTTTCTAAATTTCAAGGAAAAAATTGTATCGTCTAGAATCCTTAACTATGCATAATAAGCTTTTAGATGCCCAGCATAAAGAGCTTTACGAACTCGCTAAAAGAATCACGCATTTAAATTCTTCCTTTGTGTATTCTAAAGAACTTAAGCCTTTTTTGAGAGAATTGCTTTCATTTATGAATAGGCATTTTGTCGATGAAGAAGAATTTATGCTGCAAATCAATTATCCAAATTTAAGCGAACACAAAAAATTCACCGCAAAATCATCTTAGAAATTGAAGAAATCATCATCACGGAAGCTAAAATTTTAAACACTATGTCAAGAAAAATAGAAAATGTCGTAACGGATTTAATTTTCAAACACACAGCCAAAGAGGATTATAAAATCGCCCAATTTTATGAAGAAAATTTCCTCAACAAAGGCAAAATTTAAACAAGATTTTATAAATTTTTGCTATTATCCACTTTAAAAAGACTTAATATGTCCTAAATAAAGGAGTTATTTTAATGAAGGTTTATTTAGACAATAACGCAACAACAATGCTCGACCATAGTGCCTTAGAGCTGATGTTGCCTTATCTTAGAGAAAGTTATGGCAATCCAAATAGTTTGCACCAGTGGGGTAGCTTAACTCACCCAGCCTTAAGAGCAGCTATGGATAAGCTTTATGAAGGGCTTGGAGCGAGTGATTTAGATGACATTGTCATCACTTCCTGTGCGACTGAAAGTATTAATTGGGTGCTAAAAAGTGCTTATTTTGACTATATTTTAGATAAAGAACGCGATGAGATTATCATCTCAAGTGTAGAGCATCCTGCTGTTTCTGGGGCGGCACATTTTCTAAAAAGCCTTGGCGTTAAAGTCATTGAATTGCCCGTTAATAGCGAAGGCGTCTCAAGCGTAGAGCATTTAAGAGAAGTGATAAGCGATAAAACTGCCCTTGTGAGCGTAATGTGGGCAAATAACGAAACAGGTATGATTTTTCCCATCAAAGAAATGGCAGAACTTAGCCACGAATTTGGTGCATTATTTCACACAGACGCCACACAAGCAGTAGGGAAAATCAAAGTTGATTTAAGGCAAAGTGGGGTCGATTTTGCCTCTTTTTCAGCACATAAATTCCACGGACCAAAGGGCGTGGGCGGACTTTTCATCAAAAAAGGTTTAAAACTCACTCCGCTTTTACACGGGGGTGAGCATATGGGAGGACGGCGAAGTGGAACGCTAAATGTTCCTTATATCGTGGCTATGGCAGAAGCTTTACGCATAGCAAATTCTATGTTAAATTTCGAAGACTCTCACATACGCCGCTTAAGAGATAAGCTCGAAGACGCTGTTTTGAGCATAGAAGATACTAGTGTCGTAGGAGATAGAAAAAACCGCGTCCCAAATACCATTTTAGCAAGCATAAAAGGAGTCGAAGGCGAAGCGATGCTATGGGATTTAAATAAAAATGGCATAGCCGCTAGCACGGGATCAGCCTGTGCGAGTGAAGATTTGGAAAGCAATCCTATAATGGAAGCCATAGGTGCTGAAAACGACCTTGCTCATACAGCTTTAAGGCTTTCTTTATCGCGTTTTAACACGGAGGAAGAGATAGACTACGCAGCGACTCAAATCAAAGCCGCCGCTAAACGCCTAAGGGCAATTTCAAGCACTTACGCTTATAATCCAAACAATTATAAATAAGGAAAAACAATGGCTAAAAATAATCTAATCGGTGGTTCCATTTGGGACGAATACTCTCAAAAAGTGCAAGATAGAATGAATCATCCTAAATTTATGGGTGAATTTAACGAAGAAGATGCGAAAAATAGAGACGCAAAACTGATTGTGGCAGATTTTGGTGCAGAAAGCTGCGGCGATGCGGTGAGACTTTTTTGGCTTGTCGATGAAAAAACGGACACTATTATCGATGCGAGATTTAAAAGCTTTGGCTGTGGAACGGCAATCGCAAGTAGCGATACTATGGCGGAACTTTGCATAGGTAAAAAAGTCGATGAAGCCGTAAAAATCACAAATTTAGATGTCGAGTTTGCAATGCGTGATGAGCCAAATACCCCTGCCGTGCCACCACAAAAAATGCACTGCTCGGTTATGGCTTATGATGTGATTAAGCAAGCAGCAGCGACTTACAAAGGCGTGTCTCCTGAAGATTTTGAAGAGCAAATTATAGTTTGTGAATGTGCTAGAATCAGTCTTGGGACAATCAAAGAAGTCATTAGGCTTAATGACCTTCATAGTGTCGAAGAAATCACGCAATACACTAAGGCTGGAGCTTTTTGTAAATCCTGTATTAAACCCGGCGGACACGAGGCTAGAGAGTATTATCTAGTCGATATTTTGGCACAAACTAGAGCCGAAATGGATAAGGAGCGTTTGAAAAATTCTACAAAAGATAATGTTGCTTTTGATGAAATGACTATGGTGGGACAACTTAAAGCTGTTGAAGCTGTATTGGATACGGAAATTCGTCCTATGCTTCAAGGAGATGGTGGCGATATGGAAGTTATAGATTTACAAAAAGCTGAGGGAGGGGCTATTGATATTTATATCCGTTATTTAGGGGCTTGTAGTGGCTGTTCTAGTGGGAGTGGAGCGACTCTTTACGCGATAGAAAGCGTCTTGCAAGAAGAGCTTAGTCCAAATATACGCGTTATGCCTGTGTAAGCGGAGTTAAACTCCGCTTAGGCTAGGCTTGACTTAAGCATCCAAAGACTTTTTTCATACTTAGCGATATTTTCTTGTGCGAAAGCCGCTGTTGTAGTATCTGCGGCTTTTTCTGCTTCTTCATTGAGCTTTTTAAATTCACTTAAGAGATATTCATAATCTTTTTTTACAAGCTCTAAAATCTCAAGCGGGGTAAAGCAGTCTTTTTCCGCTTTTGGAGCCTTAGCATTTTCTAGCAAAACCTTAGGGCAAACGATAGCCTTTTCTCCAAGCTGTAAAGCTCTCTCCGCACAAGCGTCAAAAAGTTCGGCTAACTCTTCATAAGCTTTTTCTGTATATTCGTGGATAGAAAAAAACTGAAGTCCCTTAACATTCCAGTGATAATTGTGGAATTTAATCCACAAGCTATGCGCATCCGCTTGTAATTGTAATAATTGTTTTGTTACTGACATTTTGTCTCCTTTTTAAGATTTGTAAAATTATAGCATTGAATTCTTAAATAATAATTATTATTAATTAAAAAAATTTTATTTCCTTAATAAATTTTTTAAAATAAGCTTTCCAACCTCAACTCCGGGCTGATCGTAAGTATTAATTCCAAGCATAAGCCCACACGCCGAAGTAAAAAGCTCATAATAATACATCAAATACCCACAATGCCACGCATCAAGCCTCTCAAGCTCTATCACATCGACACTTAAATTCTCCGCACACAAGGCGTGCATAGTCGCATCGCACTGGGCGTTTAAAAGCTCGTGTAAATTCACGCCATTACTCAAAGAATCTAGAAATTTAAAATGAATATCAGGGATAAGTGGGGCTTTTTGACTATCCTTAATTTTTAAAAAAGTTATGGTTTTATTTTTCGGTCCGTCCATTATAAGCTGCAAGAAACTATGCTGATCTCTAGCACCGATGAGAGCTATGGGCGTTAAACCTAGTCTTTTATAGCCTTGCTTTTTGCCAAGACTTTCAGCGATGAGCTGGATATACCACTCATTAAAGCCCTTAAAAGCATCACTATAAGAAAAAAGCACATTAATGTTTGCACTTTTATGCGTGCAGTAATGATAAGCCTTTTGCAAAATCACATCTTTTTTATGCGAGAAAAAGTCCTCAAAGCAAGCTTCCGCTCCCTTTAAAAGTGCTTTGGCATTATAGCCACAAAAGCAAAGTGGCACAATGCCCACAGCAGATAAAATGCTAAAACGCCCACCGACATTTTGTGGGATAAAAAAGCATTTTATCCCCAAACTCTCGCCCTCTTTATGCAAATTTGAATTTTCATCAGTGATAAAAACAAAATACTTATGAAGTTCGTTTAAATTTAAATTAAAATGTGCGATGATGAGTTTAAAAAGGCTAATTACCTCGACCGTGCTACCTGTCTTACTTGTGATGATGAAAAGACTCTCCTCAAGCTTGACTTGCTTTAAAATTTGACTGACAGAATGCGAAGAGGTATTATCAAGTATTAAAAGCTCTCTATCATTATCTTTTTCGTCAAAAAGTAAGTCTTTAAGGGCTTTTACTCCACAACTTGACCCGCCCATACCGACTAAAACGACCTTTTTAACATAAGCTTTTTGAGAGATAAATTCCAAGCTTTCTTCTATCAAAGTCTCGCCCATTTTATGCAGGTGATAATAGCCCACATCGCCACTTTCTTGCTCGTCATTAATGCGTCTAGCGTAAGCGTCTATCTTCTCTAGGCTTGTTTTTTTAAAAAAAAGGGTATTTTCTAGCATAAACTTTTCTTGTAAAAATAATTTGTCGCTTCGACATATCCATCAACACTACCGCAGTCAAAGCGTTTTCCCTCAAATTTATAGGCTAAAACCATACCATTAGTTGCTTGAGTTAAAAGGGCGTCTGTGAGCTGAATTTCGCCGTTTTTCCCCGCCTTAGTATTTTCTAAAATGCCAAAAATATCAGGCGTTAAGATATAACGCCCTATAATGGCTAAATTACTCGGTGCTTCTTCAACGCTTGGTTTTTCTATCATAGAATGCACCATAATTAAATTATCCTCCACGGCATTTCCTGCTATGACGCCATAATTACTCACCTGATCCTTTTCCACCTCCATCACGGCGATAATGGTGCAGCGGTATTTCTCGTAAATTTTAACCATTTGAGCCATTACATTTTGTCCGTTTTCATTGACGCATAAATCATCAGCCAAAATCACCCCAAAAGCCTCATCACTCGCCAAAGGTCGCCCCTTTAAAACCGCATCGCCTAAGCCTCTCATTTCATTTTGTCTTGTAAAAGTAAAAGTGCAACGGCTTATTAAAGAGCGAATCTCGCTTAATAAATACTCCTTTTTCGTGCCTGAAATTTGATGTTCAAGCTCATAAGAGATGTCAAAATAATCCTCCAAAGCCCTCTTTCCACGCCCTGTAACAAAGCCCATATTGTCCATACCTGCCTCTAAAGCCTCATCAACTCCATAATGAATCAAAGGCTTAGTTAAGATAGGAAGCATCTCCTTTGGTAAAGCCTTAGTTGCTGGTAAAAAGCGTGTGCCATAGCCCGCAGCGGGAAAAATGCAAGTTTGAAGCATAAAATATCCTTAAATTTTTGTAAGGATTATATTTAAATTTTACAAATGAAATTCAATTAAATTAAATAATATTCTTTAAATACAATTACAAAAAGGATAGCAAATGGCATATACAATCATAGAAGTTGAGAGAATGATAAATATCCCTTCAAGAAAGATTAGATTCTGGCTTGATAAGGGGCTATTTCCCTTTGTGGAACGCGATGAAAATGGGGTGCGTTACTTTGCAAAAAGTGATATGGAGTGGGTGAAGTGGATAGAGTGGCTTAGGCAGTGTGGAATGAGCTTGAAAGAAATTAGAGAGTATGCGGAGGCTTTGAGTGGAGGCATTAAAACTGCACCAAAACGCAGGGCATTATTGCAAAAAAGCTATGCAAATTTACAAGCACATATCGCTTCATTGCAAGAGATTTCACAAAAGCTAGAGACAAAAATTGGGCTATATGATGAGATGATAGAAAAGGGCGTAGATACCTTTAACCCACAAAGTAGGGATTATAAAGAGTGCGAAAAGCAGTGCTAAGCTACTGCTAAATCGCCCTTAGTCAAATAGGCTATATTTCCTTAGCCTTAAACCTAACTTTGAAATTCTAGCCGCTTTCAAGCCCTAGTCTAAATAAGTTCAAAAATCTTGCATTTTCCCCTTGACAGACACTAGGTGTCAGGCTTTATGCTTTTATTTTAGAATCTAATATTTGCTTAAAAGCTTAGATTCTATCAAATACTCAAAGGAGACAAATATGCAAGAGATTACAAAAGATGCAACAGAGATGAAAGGAGATTCTAGAATCTTTAGTGGTGAAGTTGGAGTTACAATGCTTTTTGAGAAAAATGCGTGGCGAGATTTTAGCGGTGCAAAGGTGCATTTTAGCCCAAAGGCTAGGAGTGCTTGGCATACTCACCCCGCTGGACAGACACTTATCGTAACGCAAGGTGTGATTTACACAGGCACAAAAGATGGCATTATCCACAAAGCAGAAGTAGGGGAGAGCATTTCTTGTCCGCCGAATGTAGAGCATTGGCACGGAGCTGGGCTAGAATCTAGCGGCACACATATCGCCCTAACGCAATATGATAAGGATTCTAATGTGATATGGGGCGATAAACTAAGCGATACAGAGTATTTGCAAGCGATTAAACAAGCAGAGAAAAGGAAGTGATTATGCAGGATATAAATAAAGCAAAAGCTACAACAAACGCTACGCCAAGCACAGATAGAGATATTTTGGATATAAATGGGGAGTTAATAAGCCCTGATGATAAGGATTTCTCACAGATTTTAGCCGTTATAGAAAACACACAAAAGCTAGATAAAGATTCGCTAAGGGCTGTTTTTAGCGAGATTGTAGGCTATGAAGTGGATTCTAGCACTTGGATATTCCCGCCTTTTTATACAGATTTTGGACGCAATATCAAGGTAGGCAAAACTTCTTTATGAATAGCTCTTGCACTTTTATGGATAGGGGCGGGATTACAATCGGTGATGATGTGTTTATCGCCCCAAAGGTATGTCTTACCACAATCAATCACGATTTTAACCCCTACAATCGCAAGGCGACTTTCACAAAGCTCATTGTGATAAAAGATAGAGTGTGGATAGGGATAAATGCCACGATTTGCCCGGGCGTTACCATTGGGGAGAATTCAATCATCGCCACAGGAAGCGTGGTAACTAAAGATGTCCCACCAAATGTCATTGTAGGCGGAAATCCAGCTAAGATTCTAAAAAGGCTTTAGAATCTAATATAGGGATTGTGAGATAAAGCATTTTGATATAAGAGGATTCTAAAATTATATATATTTTTTTATTTTCTCCCTTGACAAACACTAGGTGTCAGGATTTATAATGTCGCTTATATTTCACAAAAGGATTTAATATGCAAGCATTACTCATAAATGGCAGTAAAAAATTTGGCAATGATGGCACAAGGCTTAATGCTACTTTACAAAGTGTGGCAAAAGAGGAGCTAGAATCTAAGGGCTATAAGGTGCTAGAGACAATTATTGATAAAGGCTACACACCACAAGAGGAGATAGCAAAGATTAAAGAATCTAGCCTTATTATTTATCAAATGCCTGCGTGGTGGATGGGTGAGCCTTGGATTGTGAAAAAATATATTGATGAGGTGTATCTTGGTGGGGTGGGCATTTTGTTTGCAAATGATGGGCGAAGTCGTGCTGATGAAAGTTTAAAATATGGCAGTGGCGGACTAGCACAGGATAAAAAAGTAATGCTAAGTGTAACTTGGAATGCCCCAAAAGAAGCCTTTATAGAATCTAATGGCTTTTTTGAAGGTGTGGGGGTGGAGGGTGTGTATTTGCACTTACGCAAAATACACGAGTTTTGTGGTATGGAGTGGTTGCCGATTTTTATGTGTAATGATGTGGTGAAAAACCCACAGGTGGAACGCTATATTACTAAGTATAGAGAACATATAAGAACATATTGTTAAGGAAAATTATGATTATTCTAATCGGTGGGGAAAGCCATACAGGCAAAATGCTTTTGGCACAAAGGTTGCTTGAAATCTATCATTATCCTTATATGAGTTTAGATCATTTAAAAATGGGCTTTATAAAAGGGGTGAAAATCCGCCTTTTAGCGTAGAAGAAGATTCTAAAATCACCGCATTTTTATGGAATATCGTGCAAGGCATTATTGAGACTTGCAATGAGCAAAATCTCATACTAGAGGGCGTGTATTTAACGCCAAAAAATGTGCGAAATTTGCTAGATTCTAAGCCCTTTGCACCTATAAAAGTGCTTTTTCTTATCTTTTCAAAGCAATATATTTTAAAACATTATCACACAATAAAACTCAAAGAAAATACCATAGAAAAACGCAGGAATCTTATGTGGCTAGTAAAGAGCAGCTTATAAAAGAGCAATGCAAAAAGTGTAATATTCCATTTATTGAGATACAAGAAGATTATGAGAGTGAAATGCAAGGGGTGGTTGTGGTGTAATATTTTATCTTATAATATCATAAACTTATTATGGAGCATTTATGGATAGCACAAAGTTTTTGATTATACTTAATGGTGAAGATAAAACAGAATCTATTGCAAGTATAAAAAAGCAAGATGATGTATGGCACATCACATTTGCTAATAGGGCAAAAACCTATACTTATAAATACGATAAAGTTATCTTTCTTACAAATCCACAAAGACACACAAAGCCAGAGAAGCTTGGTATTTATAATGCTAAATTTGCTCTTATTTTTGAAAAATATTGCAAAATATTTTTTGACAATGGGACAACAAAATTGCTAGAAACAGCAATACTATTACCAAATGTAAAAAGCAGTAATGCTAATGTGTTTTTGTATTGCAAAGAGTTGGCTACTATCGTGGGGGTAAAAAATGAAGATAATGAATCGCTTCTATCAAGGGCATACAATAAAATAGATATGTTAGTAAAAGAGAGTGTTTTGAGCAATTATTTACACCCAAGTCAGCCGCATAGGACTAATGAGATAAATGCTCCCATACTTTCGCCATTTGGCTTAAATGCCTCACAATTCCAAGCAATTTGCAATGCTCTAGAATCTCAAATAAGTATCATAGAAGGACCACCCGGCACAGGTAAAACACAAAGCATATTAAACATCATTGCAAATAGTCTATTTCTTGGAAAAAATGTAGCCGTGGTTTCTAACAATAATGCTGCCACGGATAATGTCTTTATGAAGTTAGAAAAATATGGCTTAACATACTTATGTGCAAAACTTGGCAAAAAAGATAATATCAAGCAGTTTTTGCAGAATCAATCACACACCTACCCAGATTTTGCACAATCTATTACACAAGAAAGGAAAGATACCTTCTCTCAAGCTATCAAAAAGCTCAATATACAAGCACAAGAAATCTTTACTTTGCAAAATGCAATCGCAAAACAAAAGACTATGCTTAGTGCATTAGAGCTAGAATTTCACCATTTTACAATGCAAGAAAACTTAACGATACGACCACATTTTTTAACACTTTTGCAAAAGGATTCTACTCTTTTGTTAAAGACAAAAATTGCTCTTGAAAACACCCCAAAAGGCTGGCGATATTTTTTACTTGTATGCAAACTTTTCTTAATACAACGCATTGGAAATTTTACTTTTTATAAACTTCCCCTGCAAGATATTATCCAGCATTTTGAATATGCCTATTATATGCAAAGCATCGCTACTGCTAGAGAAATACTCACGCACGATACAAAGCGATTAGAAATATTACGCGATACACAGACCCTAGAGCATTTACAAGAATATTCCTTAACCCTTTTACAAGAATCTTTGCGGATTAGATATGGCACCCACACGCAAAGACCCATTTTTAGCGAAAAAGATCTTTTGACTAATGCGGAGCAGTTTTGCGATGAATATCCTATAATTTTTAGCACCACACACGCTATCAAAAATTGCTTTGGGCGAGATTTTCTCTTTGATTATTTAATCATTGATGAAGCCTCGCAGGTAGATTTGGTAACAGGTGTTTTAGCTCTAAGTGTGGCTAGAAATATTGTGATTGTAGGAGACACAAAGCAGCTGCCAAATGTGATAGACTCTACAATGTCTCAACAAATCCAAGAGCTTACCACACGCTATAAAATACCTCCACATTATGACTATATGCAGCACTCTTTCCTAAGCTCTGTGTGCAGTGTTTTGCCAAATGCTCCTAGCATTTTGCTTAAAGAGCATTATCGCTGCCACCCTAAAATCATCAATTTTTGCAATCAAAAGTTTTATGGCAGCGAGCTTGTCATTTTAAGCGAAGATAATGGGGAAGCAAATGTGCTAGAAGCGTATGTTAGCCCTGCTGGAAATCACGCAAGAGGGCATTATAATCAAAGAGAAATTGACATTATTGCCAATGAAATTCTGCCAAACACCACCATAGAGCCACAAGAAATAGGCATTATTACACCCTATAATGAGCAAAAAGCACGGCTGCAAAATGCAGTTGGCGAGATTGAAGCAGACACCGTGCATAAATACCAAGGCAGAGAAAAAGACCTTATCATCATCGCAACTACCGATAATCAAAGCAATGATTTTATCGATGATAGCAAAATGCTAAATGTCGCCATTACACGAGCTAAAAAGCAGCTCAAACTCATCGTATCCTATGAAGTGTGCCATAAGCAAAACACAAATATCAATGACTTTATCCGCTATATTACTTATCAAAGTGCCAAGCCTATAGAGAGTAAAATTTATTCAATCTTTGATTTACTCTATAAAGCAAATGCACAAGCAAGGGCATTGTATCTCAAGGGCAAAAGGCGTATCTCACAATTTGATTCAGAAAATATTGCCTTTGCTTTTATCAAAGATATACTTCAGCAAGATTCCTACCATAGCCTTGATGTTTTGCCACATATACCCCTTGCTAAAGTCATTAAAATAGATGAAACTCTCACACAAGAAGAAAAGCTCTATGCGCAAAACCCACTCACACATTTTGACTTCATCATCTATCACATTATGGATAAAGCCCCCCTGCTTGCTGTTGAGATTGATGGCTATGCGTTTCACCATACGCATAAGCAGCTAAATCGCGATAGGCTTAAAGATAGCATTTGCAAAAAGCACAATTTACCACTTTTGCGTCTTAGCACCACACAAAGTGCAGAATCTAAACGCTTAAAAGATATGCTTCAGGCTTTGCTTTAAAAGATAAATGCGATATTGAATGTAAAAAGAGTCGTAAAAATTTAAAAATTTTAACGACAAGTTGGTAAGCTTCAATCTTGCTAAATTAAGTCATTAAATATTGCAAATTTTCACAAACTCCCTTGACGGACACTAGATGTGAGGTTTTATAATGCCAACTCAAATTTAAAGGATTTTTATGCAACACATCACTTTAAATAATGGCATTACAATGAAAATTGCCTTATTATGACGAACTTATGTATTTATTTTTATCTGTGCGAAACAAAAACTAGCATTGTTTATATTTGCTGTGCTACTTGGGATTTTAGTTAGCATTGTGAATAATGCCGCACATTATGTGATAACGCACCCCTATCCACAAGCCCCTGATTTTGCTAATGGGCGATTTGTTTCATCGGCAAATATAGGATTAAGCACTGCAATGCTATTTAGGGTGCGATTGGAAAAGTTTAAGTAAGCAAGTGGGATAAATCTAGTTTATAATCAAATTTAGAAATCAATTTTTATAAAAATGTGAATTTTAGTAACATTTTTAAGCAAGTGTTACTTTTCTTAATATTTAATCACAAAATTCTACGATTATTTTAAATTTAAACACTTAAAAGCCCTAATGAAGCAATTTTTTTGCTATATTATTTCAAAAATCAAAAGGAGTTCGCTATGAATTTAAACTCTACGCAAAAAAATGCCTTATCAAATTTTAAAAAATTTGTTTCTTTTAGAAACAAAATATCCCTTTACTTGTCCTTAATTGTGCTGATTTGTTACTATATCTTCATTTTAGGCGTAGGACTTACGCCTGAAATTTTAGGCTATAAACTCGGTCCTAGTGCAATAACGCTTGGCATTATGGCAGGGGTTGGCTTAATTGTGCTGTGTATTATTTCCACAGGAATTTATACCTTCATCGCCAATTATTTTTTAGACAAAGAGCAAGAAGAAGTGCTTAAAAACTTAGAAAAAGAAGGCTTGATAGACGCCTTACAAAATGGAAAAATCAGCTATAAGGAGATCTTATGAAAGCTTTAGTTTTTTTAAGCTGTCTTTTAAATTTAACCTTTGGTGCTGGTTTTGAACTAGGAGAGGTTAGTCAAAAGTCTTTAAATATAACGGCTATAACTATGTTTTTACTTTTTGTTTTAGCGACCCTATTTATCACTTATTATTCTAATAAAAAATCCCAATCTAAAAGCGGATTTTACACAGCTGGGGGTAATATCACTGGTATGCAAAATGGTATGGCTATCGCGGGTGATTTTATGAGTGCGGCAAGTTTTCTTGGTATCACGGCTTTAGTTTTTACAAACGGCTTTGACGGACTGATTTACTCCATAGGCTTTTTAGTAGGTTGGCCTATTATTTTATTTTTAATCGCAGAAAAATTCAGAAATCTTGGCAAATTCACCTTTGCAGATATTACAGCCTATCGTTTAGAGGCTAAATCTATAAGAACTATTTCGGCAATTTCAGCCCTAAGCGTCATCGTTTTTTATCTCATTGCACAAATGGTAGGAGCAGGACAGCTTATACAATTACTTTTTGGCTTACCTTACACCTTTGCAGTTATTTTAGTGGGAATTTTAATGATATGTTATGTAGCTTTTGGCGGTATGCACGCAACGACTTGGGTGCAAATCATAAAAGCCATTTTACTCTTATCGGGAGCGACTTTTATGGCGATTATGATTTTATATCTTACGAAATTTGATTTAAAATATTATTTTGATTTAGCCATTTCACACCATCCAAAAGGCGAGAGTATTATGAAGCCTGGCACTTTTCTACCCGATACCATTTCAGCCCTTTCTTTAGGCTTAGCACTGATGTTTGGAACGGCGGGACTGCCTCATATTTTAATGAGATTTTTTACCGTTAAAGACGCTAAAGAAGCGAGAAAGTCCGTTTTTTACGCGACAGGCTTTATAGGCTATTTTTATATACTCACTTTCATCATAGGCTTTGGAGCCATAGCACTTTTACTAAGTAACCCTGAATTTATCAATGCTGATGGAAGCTTTAAGGGTGCTAGTAATATGATAGCTGTAACCTTAGCCGAGCTTTTAGGTGGGGATATTTTTTTAGGCTTTATTTCGGCAGTAGCTTTTGCGACTATTTTGGCTGTTGTTGCAGGACTTGCTATTTCAGGTGCGGGAGCGATTAGCCACGATTTATATGTCAATGTTCTTAAAAATGGCAAGGTCGAACATAAAAATGAAATGAAAATCACAAAATTCGCAACCATAGGCATAGGAATTTTCGCCATTTTACTTGGCATAGTTTTTGAAAATCAAAATGTCGCCTTTACCGTAGGACTTGCCTTTGCTATCGCCGCAAGCGTGAATTTTCCTATACTTTTGCTTTGCATTTATTGGAAAAATCTTACCACAAAAGGTGCTTTTTGGGGTGGTTTAATAGGACTTATAGTCGTTCTTGCTCTTGTGATTTTAAGCCCGAGTATATGGGTTAAAAGTTTTGGCTTTAGTGAGGCAATCTTTCCTTACGACCACCCCGCTTTATTTTCAATGCCTTTAAGTTTCTTACTTATTTATCTCATCTCCAAATTTGACCGCTCCAAAAGGGCTAAAAAAGATAGAGAAGGCTTTGAAGCACAAGATTTTAGAGCGCAAAGTGGTGTAGGCATTAGCGAGGCAGTAGCTCATTAAAATTCATTAAGCGTAAAATGTCAATTTTACATACATTTTACGCACTCTTCTTAAGCTTTTTACAAACTTATTTTACAATTTAATACCACGAAATTTATAAAAAGGATTTTTATGCAAAGACGCGATTTTTTAAAGGCAAGCTCTCTTGCACTTTCTTATGTAGGCTTTTTTACAGCAGCACCAATTAACGCTTTTGGCACTTCTTTAAAGGGACAGAATTTGCTAGGATTTAAGGCAATTAGTGCGAGCACAAAAGATGAGGTTATCGTCCCAAGTGGCTATGAAGTTAAGCCTCTCATTAGCTTTGGCGATCCGCTTTTTAGCAATGCCACGCCTTTTGATGAAGGCAAAACAATCAACGCAACTTCCATTGCAAATATCGCAAAAACTTTCGGTGATAATACAGACGGAATGTCGCTTTTCCCACTTGATGATGAAAGAGCCATTTTGTGCGTTAATAATGAATATATTAATCCAGAGCTTTTATTTAACGATAATGGTAAAACTATGGATGAGCAAAAAGTAGCTTATGAGCAAAATGCTGTGGGTGTAAGCATTTTTGAGATTAAACAGGGTCAAAACGGCTTTGAAGTCGTGCTAGACTCTCCTTATAATCGCAGAATCACAGCCCACACTCCTATGCAAATTAGCGGCGGTGCAAAGGGTCATAAAAGTATGCGAACAAAGGCAGATAAGAAGGGTGAATTAGCACTTGGCACACTTAATAACTGTGCAAATGGACAAACTCCGTGGGGGACTTACTTAACCTGTGAAGAGAATTTTGATGACTTTTTTGGAAGTAGCGATGCAAACTACAAATTTACAGAAAGTGAAAAACGCTACGGACTAGGCGTAAAAAGCACTTATGGCTGGGAGATTGATTCTAGATTTGACCTTGCTAAAAATCCAAATGAGCCAAATCGCTTCGGCTTTGTTGTCGAAATCGACCCTTATGATGCAAATTCTACGCCGATTAAACGCACTGCACTTGGTCGCTTTAAGCACGAAAATGTTGAAATTGTCATTAGTAAAGAGGGTAATGTAGTCGCTTATATGGGCGATGATGAAATCAATGAATTTTTATACAAATTCGTTTCAAAAGGCAAATTTGATCCAAATAATCCTAAGAATAATAAAAATCTTTTAGATGAAGGAACACTTTATGTCGCAAAATTTGAGGGCGAGAATTTAAGCGGAAAAGGCGAGTGGATAGAATTAAGCTATGGTAAAAATAACCTTGTTGCTAAAAACGGCTTTCACTCTCAAGCCGATATTTTAATCAATACACGCCTTGCAGCAAGCATAGTAGGAGCGACTCCTATGGATAGACCTGAGTGGATTGCTGCTGATTTAAAAGGCGAATTTGTCTATGCAACACTAACCAATAATAAAAAAAGGGAAAGCACAGACGCTGCAAATCCACGCGTTAAAAACATTTACGGACAAATTATAAGGTGGAGCCCTAAGAAAAATAATCATTTAGATACCAAATTTGAGTGGGATATGTTCTTACTCGCTGGTAATCCTACCAAACATCCAAACAGCCTTCATAAAGGAACAAGCAATATCACTAAGGATAATATGTTTAACTCACCTGATGGCTTGAAATTTGATAAATTTGGTCGTCTTTGGATACAAACGGATGGCGATTATTCCAACAAGGGCGATTATGAGGGTATGGGAAATAATCAAATGCTTTGTGCTGATCCTGCCACAGGCGAAATTAGACGCTTTTTAACCGCTCCTATTGCTGCGGAAGTTACTGGACTTGCTTTTTCAAGCGATCATAAAACGATGTTTGTCGGTATCCAGCACCCGGGAGAAAAACTTGCTCCAAGCCACTATCCAAACGGCGGAAATTCTACACCTAGAAGCACCATTGTCCAAATTCGCAAAAAAGACGGCGGCATTATAGGTAGCTAAAAAGAAAGGCTTAAAAGCCTTTCACCACTTTTAAACCCAGTCTAAATAGATATTTTTAATTTGCTTTTTTGCGATTTTTTCTTTTAATATGCTTATTTTTTCTTTAGGATTATCAAAAAATCTTTCGTGAGTTTCTACCATAATATACTCGATATTTTCATATAAATTTTTTTCAATCAAAGCGTTTAAAACATCAAATTCAGCCCCTTCAATGTCAAGCTTTACAAAGGCTATTTTGCCGTGTTTTTGAATAAGCTCTGCGATAAATTCACAAAAGTCTATCATCTGCACTTCATAAGCACTTTTTTGCTTTGCTTTAGGCATAGAAATGATGCTATTTCCACTGCTTACAACATCTTCGTTCATATTATAAAAAATCGCTTTTTCATTTTTATGTGAGATAGCTTGCTCTTTTAAAATCAATCTTTCATTATCCTTATAAAGATTTTTCAAAAAAGCCGCTAGGTAGATATTTGGCTCAAAAGCATAGCAAATTCCGCCACTTGCTAAAGCCACATCACTAAAAACACCAGCATGCGCTCCGCCGTCTATGAAAACGACCTCCTCGCCCCTACTTGAACGCAGATAAAAATCATAAAAAATATGACGATACTTAGGACGAATTTCAGCCCTTTCTAAGAGAAAGTTAAAATATGAAACCCCCCCCCCCCCATTTGTGCATTTTGCAAAAGCTCACATTGATATTTTAAATATCTTTTCATATTTGTATATTTACAAATTCTTAATTTACCAAGATAAATTTCTCTTAAACCATTTTCGTGCTTGATTTTACGAAACATTTTTACTCCTTTAGTTTTTATTTTTCACTTGTTCTAAAAGTTTGAATTTAAGCTCTTTAAGTCCTGTTTTATCAAGGCTTGAAACTTTTAAGATAAACATAGGCTTTTCATTTTGTAAAAAGCTTTCTAAATCCTTAATATTTTCTTTAAGCTCCTTAGCAAAACCCAAATTCTCGCTATCAATCTTAGAAATCATCACACCAAAAGAACGCTTACTAAGCTCTTTAGAAAAGCTAAGAAGCTCCTTTTTTAAAATGATAAATTGCTCTTTTAAGCTCATTTGTCTCATCGTATCCAAAACAAAAAGCAAAAAATTCGTCCGCTCAATGTGCTTTAAAAACAAAAGTCCCAAGCCTTTCCCTCCACTAGCACCCTCAATAATGCCCGGGATATCCGCCATTACAAAAGAGTGATATTCATCAACCTCCACAAGCCCGAGTTTAGGTGTCAGCGTGGTGAATTCATAATTGGCAATTTCAGGCTTTGCGTTTGAAACTACGCTTATAAGAGTGGATTTACCAGCATTTGGAAAGCCTACTAAACCTACATCGGCGATGAGTTTTAGCTCAAGCCTTACCTCGCAAATTTCGCCTTTAACACCGGGCTGTGCGTAATCAGGGCGTTGATTAGTTGAGTTTTTAAAATGCGTGTTTCCAAGCCCTCCCTTACCGCCTTTTAAAAAAACTTCCCTCTGCCCCTCTTTCACTAAATCAAGCAAAATTTTACCCGTTTTTGCGTCAATGATTTGCGTTCCTTGTGGGACGATAAGCTCTAAATTTGTGCCTTTTTTGCCATTTTTATTACGCCCAGATCCTGCGGCTCCATTTTGTGCGCGAAGTTCTTTTTTGCCTTTAAAATTCATTAAAGTATGGGTATTATTATCACAAATGATAATTACATCGCCGCCATTTCCGCCGTCTCCGCCATCAGGTCCGCCCAAAGGCACATGCTTTTCACGGCGAAAGCTTACCGCTCCTTTGCCGCCGTCTCCTGAAGCAAGGGTTAATTTTACGCTATCTATAAACATTGAGGCACGACCATATCGCTACGGCATTCTATGAGAGTATGCACATTTCCGCGTGGGTTAAAGTCCCCAACGACCTTTATCCATTTAGGTTTTAACTTATCTTTTAAAGTGCTATAAATTTCATTAATGCTTGCTTCGTGGCTAATATTACGATTCATAAAAGAATTGATATAAATTTTTATCGCTTTTAGCTCAACGACAAGCTTATCAGGCATATACTCCACATAAATAGTGGCAAAATCAGGATACCCACTCCTAGGACAAAGACAACAAAACTCAGGCAAAGTAATCTTAATCACATAATCATTTTGTGCCGTGTTTTCCCAAAGCTCCAAATCTTTATCGACATCAAATTCTTTAATTTCTTTTTCACCATAACGCATAGTAATCCTTTGTAAATCAAAAATTATACAACAAAGAATTAAATGGTAGCCAAAAGCGTGAGCCTCATAGGCTCACATAGTAGTTAAACTCTCACCACCACCAAGCATATCTAAACATAAAGGCGTGAGATCTTATAGTATTAGCTGAAGAGAAAATTCCACTATATCCTAAAGCTATTTTTTACTAAGGAGTTTTATAGAAATGCAAACTAAAAAAATAAACAGACTAACTCATAAGGACACAAGCCTTAGCTTATATCCTTTAAAAAGTCTTAAAAAGTCTTATGCAGTCTTAAACTAGCAGTGTGTGATGTTGCACTTTCTCCAAAGAGGAATTTATAGCCTAAACTTACATCTACTCCATAAGGATTTATCCACATAAAAGCTCCCCCTAATTGTGAATAGTATTTTGATGTTTCAAAATGATTGGTAAAGTTTTGATTATTGATTTTAGTTTGGGTATCTATTTCATTATTAAGATTGACCCTTACACCTCCATCAAGCTGAATAGCAACATTATCTTTTCTTTTAAACCAATTCAAACTTGCTGTTGCATAAGTGATACCATAAGTCATATCATCTAAGCTTTCTTTATAGGCTAATTTATTCCCTTTCATATCAAAGCCTTTTAACTTAGCTCCTGTATGACCTATGCCTATTTGAGGAGTGAGATATTGGCTATGATCTTGTAAGTTATAATAAATAATAGAAGCTAAAAATACTCTAGCATCATAAGCATAGTTTTTTGCATCTCCTTGAGATTTAAAACCACTTACTGGTTCTCTTTCAAGATCTGCTTTAGTATAAGAGCCTCTTATATCCACTCCACCAAAAAGTTGTCCTATATGACTTTGAGCTAGTTCTATGCTATATTTTGAACCAAGTAAGAAAGTATCACTATCAAAATTAAAGACATCATCAGCTAAATGAGTCTTATTTTTCTCTACTGCTCCATAAAGCATTAATAAGCTATTATCAAAATATGTATGTCCTCCTGCTAAGATACCAGAGCTTGTTCCATCTGCTTTTTCTGGTATATCTGCTAAGTCTGTTTTAATCTTAGAATAATAAGGACGCACAAAGATATCAAAATTTGTATCAGGTTGGGTTCTTTTATATCTTAAAGAAGCACGACTTGCTTCATTTAAGAAAGAATCAAATAATAAAGAACGACGCCCTAATTGATTGATAAAGGCTTGAGAGAATAAACCTGCCGCACCAAGATTAGCATTAAAACGGGTGTCTATAGTTTGAGTTTGTGCATTAAATTTCCCATAAAAGCCACTTTGTTTAAGATCTTGTGAAAAGTCTGCACTTTTAACATAAACATTTCCAACTCCAGTATTAGCAGCACCTGATACTGAATTAGCTAAAGAAACACTTTTACCAATTTGTGTATCCTCACTCACTAAGGCTATGGTAAGTTTATCTATGGCTACTTTAGCTTGAGTGGTATTAGCATTACTTGTGCTATCTACAAGCTTAACAGTTGCATAGGTTTCTTGTGCTGTGGTGGCTGTTCTTACTTCACCAAAATTTAGAGTAGGAGCAGCACCACTTGCTATTCTAAAGGTAGAAATTCCATTATTATAGCCTATATTCATATTATCATTAATATTAATCTTACCATTTCCACCTATTTCTATATTAGCAATTCTACCTTGCTGCATATTATTTAGTTCAAAATCACCTGAAGTAATTTTAAGATTTTCAATAGTGCCTTGGTAATTGTTTAGG
The DNA here is from genome assembly GCF_900637395.1 of Campylobacter upsaliensis. Lineage (NCBI taxonomy): Bacteria > Pseudomonadati > Campylobacterota > Epsilonproteobacteria > Campylobacterales > Campylobacteraceae > Campylobacter > Campylobacter upsaliensis. Next base: position 54,840 of record NZ_LR134372.1, read on the forward strand.
GAGCCACCTGTGCTAGTGAGGGTGTTAATCGTGCCTAAATTATTCACTTTTGCATTTGCACTTGTATTATTAAGCGTAGTGATACTTCCTCCACTTGTATTCATTACATTAGCACTATTATTAAGAGTGCTAATTGTGCCTGATTGATTATTAACATTACCTCCTGTGTTATTAAGCATAGTGATAGTTCCACCTGTATTCATAACCCTACCGCTAGTATTAGTTAAGGTTGCTATAGTTCCGCTTTGATTTGTTACACTTGCATTGGCATTATTGTTATTAAGCGTAGTGATGGTTCCGCCTGTATTCATTACATTACCGCTACCATTATTGTTGAGGGTGGTGATAGTTCCGCTTTGGTTGGTTATAGTATTCATATTATTAAGAGTGCTAATTGTTCCGCCTGAGTTTGTAGCTTTACCATTATTGTTAAGGGTAGTGATAGTGCCCGTGCCATTTATAGCATTGATAGTGCCACTATTATCAATATTACTTAAAGTTGAATTATTTCTTATTTGGCTTATGGTGCCTCCTCTGTTTTCAATCTTATCACCTATGCTACCGCCATTCTCTATGACTATGCCTTGACCACCAATGGTGCCTGTATTTAAGATGCCACTGCTAATCGTTCCGCTTTTAATTTCTATGCCCCCTCTTATCTCTGTGTTATTAATAATTTTTTCTATTGTTCCGCCATCATTGATGATTTTACCTTCAATGCGACCTTCATCATAATTTGCGGGAAGATAATTTTGAACAATTAGGTGCGTAATGGTTCCTTTATTAGTAAAATCTCCTGCTAGAATACTTCGCATAAAAATAGCTCCACCTGTGATGTTTGCTGTGGTATCCCATTCAATATTCTTTATATATCCATAATTAGATAAATTTCTCTGTATATTCCCACTCACTTTAAGCTTATCTATCTTGTGATAAGTTTGAAATCCACCGCTTACAGTCGCACCATCTTCAATAGTAAGAGTGCCTATGCCTCGACTATTGCCTGCGTTATTTATAGTTTTTAAATTCGCACCTTGCTTAATTGTTAAATTCTCAATGCGCCCCCCGCTCTCATTACGAATACTATTGCCACCAGTATTATTTATTGTTCCACCGACTTCAAGATTTGTTATTGTCCCTTGATTAAAAATACCGTGCTGTTGCGTAGTGAGTGTTTTACCATTACTTAACACAATACTACTAACGCTAGTGCCTTTACTCACAGAGACACCGCCCCTAGTGCCAGTAGAGCCATTAGCAGTAAGGTCAGCATTGATAGTTAAAGTTCCTGCGGAGTTACCATTTGTATAAAAAATCCAGTTTTTGTTATTAACCGTGCCTCCGTTTGAGATTGTTAAATCATTGCCATTTTGGCTACTTCCATCAGGCTTATTATGCACCCACCCTGCTTGCAAAGGGCTATATAAAGCAGTGATGACGCTTAAGGCTAAGAAAGAGGGGATTAAACGACTTTTGAAACTATGAGAGTCTAAGCGACTCTGGGGTAAATTTTGAATTCCTTGCTGATTACAGAAGAGCATTGCCCCCCCCCCCCCCCGCAAGAGAGTTAATAAGATCTTTTTTCATAACTAAATCCTTTCTAAATAAGATAAAAATTACCCTCAATTATAAAATAAAATTAACAAAAAGTAAAGAGGAATTTGAAAAATCGTTTTTTTTTTTTTTTGTAAAATGTGTAAAAATAGGAGTTTTAAAGGGATAAATGGAGTAAAAGTGGTGGTTAGAGGCAGAATCGAACTGCCGACACGCAGATTTTCAGTCTGCTGCTCTACCGACTGAGCTATCCAACCACAATGAAAAATGTAATTCTATCTTTTTAACTTTAAGATAAGTTTAAAAATTCCAAATTTATTTTATACTTTTTAAAGTTTTGATAAGATAGAATAAAATTTTTTAGCTTAAAAAAGAGGAATTTTTGAAACAATTTGGACTAGATAGACGCACCTTTAAAATTTTTCTCGCAGGATATATCATCATCGCTTTTTTTGGTGCGGTGCTTTTGAGTTTTGAGTGGGCACATACTAAGCCTATATCCTTTATAGACGCTTTTTTTACTAGCACTTCGGCTGTAAGTATGACGGGGCTTGTAGTGAAAAACACGGCAGCGGATTTCACACTACTGGGGCAAATCATCATCTTAGCGCTTGTGCAAATTGGCGGCTTGGGCTATATGGGGATAGGACTTTTTGTCTATATGCTCATACGCAAAAAGGTCGGCTTTAGTGGTAGGAATTTGCTTAAAGAGTCCTTGCTTTATCCCTCAATGGACGGGATTTTTAAATTTTTTAAAAAAGTTTTGCTTTTTATTTTCATTATAGAGCTTATAGGCACGGTGCTTTTTACCCTGCGATTTGCCTTAGAAATGGACTTTACTAAGGCTTTATGGTTTGGCTTTTTTCACGCTGTGAGTGCCTTTAATAACTCAGGCTTCATACTTTTTGAAAATGGCTTACTACATTATAAACACGACCTTGCGATTAATCTTTTGATTACTTCTTTGGTGATTATTGGGGGGCTTGGGTATTTTGTGGTGATTGAGCTTTATTTCTTTCAAAAAAAGCGTTTGCAAAGCCTTAGTTTGCATACGAAAATTGTCATTTTTGCGACTATTTTTTTCATCATTTTTTCTACACTCATCACTTTTATTTTTGAATATTCTAACGCTAAAAGCATAGGGGAATTTTCCTTTTTTGACAAACTTTTGGCGTCTTATTTTGCGGCTGTGAATTACCGCACTTCAGGCTTTAATACTTTAGATATTGCAAATTTTAAAGATGCGAGTTTGTTTTTTGGCTCTTTGTTTATGGTGATAGGGGGTGCGCCTGGAGGCACGGCTGGGGGTATGAAAGTAACAACTGTGATGGTGCTTTTACTCTATGCTTACTGGACTTTGAGAAATGGGCGTGTGAGAATGTTTGGCTATGAAATTCCGCAAGAAACGATTAATAAGGCTTTTATCATAGCCGTTGGTTCGGCTGTTTATATAGTCGTGGCGGCGATTTCTATCTCCTTGCTGGAGACGGATTTTAAATTTATCGCTTTATTTTTTGAGACCTCTTCTGCTTTTGCCACGGTGGGACTTTCGGTAGGAGATGGGGGGACTCTTTCTTTATGTGCGAAATTCCACGATACGAGCAAAATTATTATTATCATTATGATGATAAGCGGTAGGATAGGCGTTTTTGCCTTTTTTCTTTCTGTGTTTAACCAAGATAAGGCTATACATTTAAGATACCCTCAAGGCAGGGTTAATTTATAAAAAGGATAGAGATGAAAAATTTAACTTATGGCGTGATAGGACTTGGAAAATTTGGCTCTGTGGTGGCGGAGGAGCTTTTAGCCGCAGGGCATACGGTGGTGATAGCGGATAAAGATGAAGAAGCGCTTAAGAATATACAAAATAGCGTTAATTACGCTTATATTTTGGACTCTACTAATGTCGCTGCCCTTAAGGAGGCTGGTTTTCACGACCTTGGGGTTGTGATAGTAAGTATAGGGGAAAATGTGGAAAAAAGCATTTTAACCCTAATGGCACTTAAAGACATAGGCGTGAGTAATATCATCGCAAAAGCCACTTCTAATATACACGGACAAATTCTTTCAAAGCTGGGTGCGACTAAGGTCATCTACCCTGAAAAAGAAAGCGCAAAAAGACTGGTGAAGGAATTTTTGGTGCAGAGTATGGATTTTGAAGTATTTGACCTCTCTTCTAATACTATGCGTGCGGTAAAAATCACTATCGATGATAAATTAGCAGGAAATTCACTCAAACACATCGCGCAAAATATGCACTTAGTCGCCTATAAAAAACTCAATAGCAACTGGGAAATTTTGCCCGATTTAGAGACCATTACGGCTTTTTCGGGTGATGTTGTGATTTTACTTGGCACGACAAAAGAGCTAAAAGAATTTGAGCATTAAAAGACAAATTCGCCTTTAAGCAAGTGGTGTTTAACCTCTCCTTTAAGTGTATCCTTGCTATAAAGGGAGTTTAGAGGAGCTTTTGTGCTTACATTTTCGTCAAATAAAATCAAATTTGCTTCTTTGCCCTCTTTGATTTCTCCGCTGTTTAGCTTTAAAAACTTGGCTGGATTGAGACTTGTCGCTTCGCATAATTTTTCCCACGATATAAAGGCATTTTGCACTAAAAAGCTATAACAAAGGCTCACATACTCGCAAATGCTGTGAATTCCAAACGCCGCTTCATCAAAGGCTAAATCCTTTAAATTTGAAGACTTAGGGCAGTGCATAGCACTTAAAAAGCGAATTTTGCCTTTTTTAAGGGCATTTTGTAAAAAGGCTCTATCCTCTTCGCTTCTTAAGGGAGGTTTGATTTTCGCGGCGGTGTTAAAATTCTCACAAGCATTTTCATTTTTAATAAGATGATGAATACTTATCAAAATCGTCTCATCGGTAGCGATCTTAAGGGACCTTGCAAGACTTAAGCAATCATATATAACCTCACTTTGATAAAAAGCGGCGATTTCTTTAAGCTTTGCGACTTCGCTACTTTCTGCAAGCTCACTCATACCTATAAGCCCTAATTTAGAGCTTAAAAGGCAGTCGTTCATCACGCCATTATCGTCAAAATCTTCATTTAAGCATTTTGCAAAAATAGGCACTTTTTTCATCAGGGCGTATTGCATAGCGATTTTAAGAATATTTGCATTAAGTTTGCTTTCAAGATCCAAAGCCACAGCACCTTGATTAATCATTGAAGCGATATTTTTAAGCGGTTCTTTAACCTTAACGCTAGAAAAAATTTGTAAAGTTCTGTGTGATAAATTTTGTAAAAATAAAATAAAAGTTTCTTCATCAAAGTCCATTACATCACGCAAAAGTATAGTGCTAACTCCGCCTTTTAAGCACTCTTTTTCCAAAAGATCTAGGTGATTGAGCGAAAATTTGTCATTTTTAAGATAGACACATAAATCGATAAAAGAGGGCAAAAGCGTTAGCCCCTTAGCGTCAAAAATTTCTTCTCCTTGCAAATTTTCGCCTATTTTTTGTATGAGTCCTTGTGAAATTTCAAGGTCTTTTAGCTCTTTTCCATAAATTTTTGCATTTTTGATAATCATTTTATATCCAATCTTTTTGTTTTAAGAGTTTTTCTACCGAATTTCTTACGCTCTCACCTTGTAAAATGCTTACTACTTCGCTTACTATGGGGGTGTAAATTTGATTTTTTTTAGCCAATTTTTCGATAGCAAAAGCCGTTTCAACGCCCTCAGCCACTTCGCCAAGCGTTTGTAAAATTTCTTGCAAATTTTTATTTTGTGCTAACATTAAACCTACGCGGTAATTTCTTGAAAGCATACTTGAAGCTGTTAAGAACAAATCCCCAGCCCCGCTTAACCCTAAAAAAGTCTCCTCTTTTGCCTTAAAAAATTTGCCAAAGCGGTGCATTTCGATTAAGCCTCTTGAAATGAGACTTGCCCTTGCATTATTTCCAAGCTTTAAGCCATCGCATATCCCACTAGCTATAGCAAGGACATTTTTATACGCTCCGCAAATTTCAGCCCCTCTTACATCATCATCAATATAAGTTTTGATAAAGGGAGGGAAAAAATTTGCAAATTCCTTACAAAGGGCTAAATTTTTACCATTAATCATCAATGCAGTTGGCAAGTGCTTTTCTACCTCCGCAGCAAAGGACGGACCGCTTAAGACGCAAATTTGATTTTCATCTAAAAATTCCATAAAAATTTCATCTAAAAATAATCCTGTCCTAGCCTCAATCCCCTTAGAAGCAATCAATACTTTTGCATTTTGATTTTTAAAATGCGTTTTAAGCCAAGTATGCAGGGCTTGAGCACTTAAAGCAAAGATGAGATAATCGCATTTTAAAGCTTCTTTTATGGGGATAAAATGAGGCATTTCTCTTGGAGTAGGAGAGCTTATAAAGCAGGTATTTTTCGTGTTTAAAGCGTGGTATAATGCACTTCCCCATTTTCCAGCACCTATGATGGCAATTGAACTCATTTAGCACTTTCTATTGATTTTATTTTATTTTATCCTTTTTTCATTAACTTTAAGCAAAATAAGGTAAAATCGCACTAAAAAGGATTTTTATGCTTATTTTTGGATACAAGTTTATAAAAGCTCCAAATTTCATTTTTACAAAAGAAAATTTTAGTGATGTAAGGGGGGCGATTTTTTGTTTTGATTATGATGAAAAATGTATTAAAGAAGCGAAAAAAAGGGGGGTTAAATTTGCCATTTTCATTAAGGATAAAGATGAAATTTTTCTCTCTAATGCTTTAGGGGCGGAATATTTAATTTTTAAAGATGAAAATTTGGCTAAGTTTGGTGCAAAGGCGGCGGAATTTTATTTATTTGATAGTAAAATTTTAGCACTCGTTAAAGAATTTTGTCATTTAGAAAAATACTATGAAATGGGCGTTGATGGCGTGATTTTAGAAAGTTTTATCCATTTTAAGTCTTAAAGAATTTAAAACCACAGCTAAAGAGCTTAAACTCATCATTAAAGCGGCTAAATGTGGGCTTAATGAAAGGCTAAAAGCCCCCGCTGCAAGAGGTATGCTAAAAAGATTATAGCTAAAAGCCCAAAAAAGATTAAGCTTGATGATGTGTTTTGTCCTTTTTGCCAGATGAAAACAAAGCTTAATGAGGGTCAAATCTTCACGCATTAAAATAATATCGGTATTTTGCTTTGCTAACTCACTTGCCTCGCTAAAACTTATGCTAAGGTCTGCTTTTTGAAGTGCGGCGGCGTCATTTAAACCATCGCCTATGAAAAGAATTTTACATTGTTCTTGTTCTTTTTGTAAGAAATTAAGCTTATCTTTGGGGGTCATTTTAGCGTGAAAGTCGATTTGTAATTCTTTGGCTATTTTTGCTACGCTTTTTTCATTATCTCCGCTTAAAATCACGCTTTTAATGTGTTGTAAATTTAAAAAGTTTATTAGCTCTTTTGCATCTTTTTTAAGGGCATTTTGTAAGGCTACGCCTCCAAGGCAAACGCCATTTTTAGCAAAATAAACCCTAATGGGTGCAAATTCATCGCAAGTATTTAAAAATTCTCTCGTTTTTTCTAGTTCTTTTGTGTCTTTAACTAGCTCTTCATTGCCTATGAGATAGGTATTTTCGTCCTCTTTGTAAATAAGCCCCTTGCCGATTTGATGAGTGATTTCACCTTTTAAGGTGCTTTCTTTTGATTTTTTAGCGATAGCTTTTGCGATAGGGTGAGAACTTTGAGTTTGAATTTGAGCGAGTTTAAGGAAATTTTCTTCACTTAAATTATGCTTAAAAACGCTTAGTGTATTTTGCGTGAGTGTGCCTGTTTTATCAAAAAACACAAGTTTGATTTGACTTAAAATTTCAAGTGCGGCAGGGTTTTTAAGCAGGATAAAATTTTTAGCTCCTTTTTCAAAGGCTAGAGCTAGAGCTAGAGGCGTGGCAAGTCCTAAGGCACAAGGGCAAGAGATCAAAAGCACGGCTAGCGCGTGTAAAAAAGCCTTTTCTAAATTTGGTAAATAAAATAGAAAAACTAGCAAGGCTAAGATGAGGATAAAGCCCACAAAATAAGCCGAAATTTTATCAATCAAACGCATTAGGGGGCTTTTAAAAAGACTCGCCCTAAAAACAAGGTCTTTAAGCTGCTCTAGGGTGCTATCCATAGCCTTTTTGCTTGCCTTTAGCTTTAAATTTCCGCTAATGATCATCGCCCCAGCCTCTATACTTTCTCCAGCTTTTTTAAGCACAGGCATAAATTCGCCATTTAAAAAGCTCATATCCACTTCAGCCCTGCCCTCTAAAATCAGCCCATCGACAGGACTTACTTCATTTTGAGAAAGTAGCAAAATATCATCAGTTTTGACAAAAGAGCTAGAAAGCTCCTTAATCTCGCCATTTTCAAGTAAAATTCTTGCCTTTTTAGCCTCTAAATTTTGGAGTTTGTTTTGGTATATTTGTGCTTTATTTTTAGTTTTTTCCTCGATAAATTTACCCAAAAGCACAAAAGAGACAATCATCGCCGCCCCGCTAAAATATAAATGCTCCCCAAAAAGCCCAAAATACACACACAAAGAGTATAAAAACGCACTTAAACTTCCCAAAGCAACTAGGGTATTCATCGTCAAATTTTTATGCCTTAAGCCCTTTAAAGCACTGAAAAAGAAGTCAAATCCGCAGTAAAAAATCACCACAAAGCTTAAAATAAGTTGTAAATTATAAGAAAAAGTGTTAAAAACAAACATTTCAAAAGCCATAATGACAGAACTTAAGATAAAAGCAAATAAAAGCTTAAATTTAAGGCGTTTTAGCTCTTTTTGCTTTGCATTTTCTATATTTAATTCATCTTGTAAGACACTAAAGCCTAGTTGAGAAATTTTATCTTTTACGCTTTGTTTTGCTGTGTCATTTTTAAGTAAAAAAACTCCACTCATATTTGTGTAAGAAATGCTAGCATCCTCCACGCCCTCAAGCTTTCTTGTAGCATTTTCTATGGCATTGGCACAATTTACACAGCTCATTTTGCCGATTTTAAGTCTATATTCTTCCATTAAAGTTGCTCTAAAAGTTCAAAACCTAGTTCGCTTAATTCTTTTTTAAAATTTTCTTTATCTTTTTCTTGTAAATTGACGCTTAAAATTTTAGCCTCAAGGTCAATTTCAATCGCACCAAAAGTGCTTTCTAGTGAATTTTTGATAAGACTTACGCAGTTATTACAATTCACATTAGCTATTTTAAATCGCATTTTTACTCCTTAAAGCTTGTATGGTCGAATGTCCTATATGAAATTTCTCAAGTAAATTTTTTGCCAAATCTTGCGATAAAAGCTCAAATTCATCAAGGCTAACAAGAGGCGTTTTAATATGCATAGTCGCCACTAGCATTTCATTAGTAATTTGCGTAATGTGTAAGTCAAATACCTCTTCAACTCTTTCATCCTCTAAAATCACAGCCTTAACGGCATTAATATCAACAGGAGAGCTTTCAAGTAAGATATTTGCACTTTGTTTAAGTAAAATCACAGCCCAACGCAAAAGTAAAAAAGCTAAAATGAGCGCTAAAAGACTATCGATGTAAAAAATTCCACTTAAATACACAGCCACTCCCCCCACGACAACCACAACAGAGCCAAGCAAATCACTCATCATATGGTAAAAGGCGGATTTGATGTTAAGATTATCCAAATTTGCATTTTTAAACATCAAAAAAGCGTTAAAGGCATTGACTAAAAGTCCCAAAAAAGCAACGATAATCATAGTCTTAGCGTCAATTTCTTCTGGATAAAAAAGCTTATAAATACTCTCATAAATAATAAAAATCGCCGATAAAATAATACTTAAAGCATTAATAAAAGCAACCAAAACTTCAAGGCGAAAATAGCCAAAGGTTTTTTGCTCATTTTGCCATTTTTGCACGGCAATTAAGGCAAAAAGACTTAAAGCTAGAGCAAAAACATCCGAAAACATATGCAAGGTATCACTTAAAAGAGCTAAGGAATTTGAAAGCAAGGCATAGACAAATTGCACAAACATCATCGAGGCAGTCATCGTTAAAGAAATCGTTAAAATTTTCTTATCCATAGTTCTTACATCGGCGTGATTATGAGCGTGAGTGTGATCGTGCTTACAAGCCTTTAATAAAGGCTGATGTGAGAGATAATCATACATTTTGATCCTTTTGCTAAATTATAAGCAATTTTTACAAAATTTCACTAACAATTAAAGAAAATTCTATAAAATTTCCTTATGAATAAGGAAGATTTTATCATTAAGGCTTTTAAAAACAAGCTTAACGGAGATGATGGTGCCGTGCTTGGAAAATGGTGCTTTAGTAAGGATTTGTTTGTCCAAGATGTGCATTTTAAACGCTCTTGGCTAAGTTTAGAGCAAATCGCTACAAAAGCAATGCTAGTTAATATCTCAGATGCCGTAGTGATGAACGCCGTGCCAAAATACGCTCTTTTAGGACTTAGCTTGCCAAATTTAAGCAAAAAAGAGCTTAAAAATTTGCAAAAAGGCTTTTTAAAAACGGCGAAAAAATTCAAAATCAAAATCATAGGCGGAGATACGATACAAAGTGATAAAATAAGCATTAGCATTACTTTAATTTCTAAGGTTAAAAAACCTGTGTTTAGAACAGGGCTTAAAAAAGGACATTTGCTCGCTTTTACAGGCAAACTAGGTCAAAGCTTAGAGGGGCTTAAAACCCTGCAAAATGGGGGGAAGCTTCCTAAAAATCACAAATTTATTAAGCCTAAATTACAACCTAAATTTTTTTATGAAATCGCCCCTAAAATCTCTTGTGCTATGGATATTTCAGACGGCTTAAGTAAGGATTTATCACGCCTTTTAAAGGCTAATCATTTGGGCGTTTTCATGTTTAAAAAACTTAGCAAAAAAGAGCTTTATAGCGGGGAGGAATATGAAATTTTATTTGGCTTTGACAAAAAACACAAAAAAGAACTTAAAAAAATCGCCAAAAAACACAAAATCAAACTCAATATTTTTGCTAAAGCAGTGAAAGGAAAATATGAATTTAAAGGACGAGAACACCATTTTTAAGCCCTTGCGTGTGCTAAGACATAGTAAAATTAATGCGTATTTTAGTAAAAATAGCGAAGATTTTGTCGTAAGGGAAAAACCGCTTTATGAGTTTAGTGGGGATGGGGAGCATTTGATTATCCAAATTTGCAAAAAGGACCTTAGCACAAACGAGGCTTTGCGAATTTTAAGCGAATTTAGTGGGGCTAAAATGCGTGATTTTGGCTATGCAGGACTTAAAGATAAGCAAGGATGCACCTTTCAGCACATCTCTTTACCTAAAAAATTTGAAGCAAAACTTAGTCATTTTTCCCACCCTAAAATGAAAATTATGCAAAGTTTTATCCATAATAATAAGCTAAGAATAGGACATTTAAAGGGAAATTCCTTTTTTATCAGGCTTAAAAAAGTGCTAGCTAGTGATGCGCTTAAACTAGAACAAGCCTTAGAAAATCTTAACAAAATGGGCTTTGCAAATTATTTTGGCTATCAGCGTTTTGGCAAATTTAAAGATAATTATAAAGAGGGACTTGCCATTTTACAGGGTAAAAAGATGAAAAATGTCAAAATGAAAGATTTTTTACTTTCTGCTTTTCAAAGTGAGCTTTTTAATCGCTATCTTAGCAAAAGAGTGGAAATTTCGCATTTTTCTAAGGAATTTAGCCTTAGTGAGCTAGGTGAAATTTATCACATTTCTAAAGAAGAAGCAAAAAGCTTAAAAACACAAAAGCAGTTTTTTAAACTTTTAAAAAACGAGGTTTTGGGACATTATCCTTTTGGGAAGTGTTTTTTGTGTGAAAATTTAGAAAATGAGCTTGTAAGATTTAGGGCAAGAGATATTAGTGCTATGGGGCTTTTAGTGGGAGTTAGGGCGTTTGAGTGTGGGGAGGGTTTTGCGAAAAATTTAGAACAAGAATTTTTTAAAGAAGGCTTGGAATTTAGGAATCAAATGCAAGGCTCAAGGCGTTTTATGTGGGGATATTTAAAAGATTTAAAATATCATTATGACGCACAAAAGGCACATTTTAGCTTTGAATTTTTCTTAGAAAAAGGCTCTTATGCAACTGTTATTTTGGACGAGCTTTTGCAAAATGAGGGTTTAGAAAGCTAAATTTTTTTAAAAAAAAGCCGATATTAAGGATACCCCACGCGTAAAGGAGCAAAAATGCAAGTGGATACTTATGCAAATGTCGCTAGCATAACGCACGCGGTTAGCAATAAAAAGGCAAATGTGGAGTCTAACACCCAAACAATAAATTTGCAAAGTGCGAATTTAAAGGATGAAGAGACTTTAGACAAATTAAATTCTCTCGGCGGAAAAGGCTTATCGCGGCTTTATTTTATGGAGTTTGCACAGCAAAGTATGAATGCCATTTTTGGCAATACTAACGCACAGGCTGGAGTGTCAAATTTATTAGGCGGCACGGCGGAGTCTATCCTTTCTAAGATAGATTTTGCAGGGCTTGGCTATATGGGAAAAAGTCCCCTAGCTATGAATCAAGATGAACTTAAAGAGCTTGTTGGGGAGAATGGATTTTTTGGTGTCGCAAATACAGCAAATCGTATCGCGGACTTTGTGATACAAGGTGCTGGAGACAACCTTGAAAAGCTTCAAAAGGGCTTTGAGGGTATGAAAAAAGGCTTTGAAGAGGCACAAAATTTGTGGGGTGGAAAACTGCCTCAAATAAGCCAAGACACTATCAATCAAGCCCTAGAAAAGGTCAGCAAACGCATTGACGAGCTTGGCGGACAAACGCTAAATCTTGAGGCTTGAATCTAAGGCACATCTTGTGCCTTAACTTTCTTTTATCTTATAAAATCATTAATTATTTAAACTTGGAACACTTCTTGCTTTATCCCTTTCGAGCAATATTTTGAAAGGATTTAAAATGGGTTTTAGAATAAACACAAATATCGGTGCGTTAAACGCTCACGCAAATTCAGTGGTTAATGCAGGACAGCTCGATAAGTCTTTATCAAGACTAAGTTCTGGTCTTAGAATTAACTCAGCAGCAGATGATGCTTCAGGGATGGCGATAGCGGATTCTTTGCGTTCTCAAGCAGCCACTTTAGGGCAAGCTATTAATAATGGTAACGATGCCATAGGTATCTTACAAACAGCTGATAAGGCTATGGACGAGCAGCTTAAAATCTTAGATACTATCAAAACTAAGGCAACTCAAGCAGCTCAAGATGGTCAAAGTCTTAAAACAAGAACTATGCTTCAAGCAGACATCAACAGGCTTATGGAAGAGCTTGACAACATCGCTAATACAACTTCCTTTAACGGAAAGCAGCTTTTAAGTGGTGGTTTCATCAATCAAGAGTTTCAAATAGGCTCACAGTCTAATCAAACTATAAAAGCAACCATAGGACCAACACAATCTAGCAAAATCGGTCTTACGAGATTTGAAACGGGTGCGCAAATTATTCAAAGTAGTGAAGTTGAAATGACCATTAAAAATTATAATGGCTTAGAAGATTTTAAATTTCCTAAAATTAAAATTTCAACCTCAGTAGGAACAGGGCTTGGTGCTTTAGCTGAAGAGATTAATAGGGTAGCTGATAAAACAGGTGTTCGTGCTAGTTTCAATGTCCAAACAGTAGGTGCAAGACCTGTTATGAAAGGCACAACAAATGAAAATTTCGCTATTAATGGTGTAATTATTGGCAAAATTTCTTATGAAAATAATGACTCAAATGGTGCTTTAATCGCCGCTATCAATGCCGTTAAAGATACCACAGGCGTTCAAGCAGCTTTAGATGAAGAAGGTAAGCTAGTGCTTACTTCAGCTGATGGTCGTGGGATTAAAATCAGTGGCTATATAGGACCTGGTGCTGGCATAGCTATGAATATGATGGAAAACTATGGTCGTTTATCCTTAGTGAAAAATGATGGTAGAGATATAGCCATAGAGGGAACTGGCTTTGGCTTTGACAATGATAAACTGGTTTCTCAATCTTCTGTATCTTTAAGAGAGACTAAGGGTCAAATTTCTAAAGAATTAGCCGAAGCTATGGGCTTTAACTCTGTAGATAGGTTAGGAAGTGTCCAAGTAGGCGTTAGCGCTCTTTCAGTGCTTGCAGGAACAGGTATGAGTACTATTACTACACTTGTACATAGCAATGGTAGTGGTTTTTCTAAGTGGGTAACTACTAAAATCTCCAATGTGGGTCAAATGATAGATATAGGACCTGGACTTGGAACACTCTCTACTATGGGAGCAAGACTTTCAGCTTTGGGTATGTCAGGTTTAGCTTCTTTACAATTCTCTGCTGTTTATACAGTAGCTTTCAATGCTCTTTCGACAGTGAAAGGAGATTTACAAATAGGCTCTGCTCAAGCGGGTGGTCTTAGTGCTATTTTATCTCAAATCGGTGTTGTAAGAGAGACAAATAGAACTGATAATATCGGTCAAGTGCAAACTGCAGGTGTAACAACCCTCAAAGGTGCTATGGCGGTAATGGATGTTGTTGAAACAGCGACTATAAACCTAGACCAAATCCGTGCAGACATCGGTGCCGTGCAAAATCAGCTTCAAGTTACGATTAATAACATTACCGTAACTCAGGTCAATGTTAAAGCTGCTGAATCAACCATACGCGATGTGGATTTTGCTGCTGAGAGTGCCAATTTCTCAAAATATAACATTTTAGCTCAAAGTGGATCTTACGCTATGAGTCAGGCAAATCAAGTCCAACAAAATGTTCTAAAACTTTTACAATAATGCTTAATGGGTGCTTTTTGCACCCATTATACTCCACTACTTAGCTCCCACATCGGCAAAAAAATCCCTAAAGCTAAAAATAAAACCAAAATTCCCACAAGCAAAGTCATCAAGGGCTCTAAGAATTTTAAAAATATCTCAATAAAATCCTCTTGCTTTTCTTCGTAAAAATGGGCAATTTTAGCACTTAGAAGATCTAGCGTTCCACTTTTCATCGCACTATGAAGTAAAGAAATGACAAGCTCATCAAAAATCTCCGCTTTTTTAAAAGCTAAAGAAAGCTCTAATCCCTGCCCCAAAGAAAGCTCGATCTGCTTAAATTTCTCTTTTAAAAATTTATTTTCCACACTAGAACTTGCCAAATGAAAGGCTTGTGAGAGGGCATTACCGCTTTGTAAAAGTAAAGAGAAAATCATAAAAAAATAATAATTTTGATGATAAAGAATAAAACGCGAGAAAAAAGGAAACTTTAAAAGCATCAAATCCACCCAAAAAGCAAATTTGACACTTTTTTTATAAATGACAATAAATCCACTCAAAAAGCCTACAAAAACGCAAATCAAAGACAAATAATTCTCACTTAAAAATACATAAATATTAAGTAGAATTTGCGTCATTAAGGGCAAATTTGCTCCCAAACTTTCAAAAATGTCCAAAAATTCAGGTACAACAAAAAACATTAAAAATAAAAACGCCCCAAAAAGTGCCAAAAAAACTAAACAAGGATAGTGAATCGCCTTTTTAAAACGCTTTTTGTTTAAAATCAGCTTTGTTCTTAATTCTGCAATTTGAGAAAAAATATGTGCCAAATTTCCCGTCTTTTCGCCCATTTTAATGAGGCTTAATTCGCTCAAGTTTAAATTTAACGCTAAATTGCTAAATGCCACACTTAAACTCTGCCCAGAATTTAAATTCACACTTAATTCTTTTGCCGCGTCTTTTAAATGTTTGCTAGAGTTTTCACTCATCAAATTTAAAGCTTCCTTAATGCTTAATCCCGCATTAAGCAAGAGGGCAAATTCTTTAAAAAAAGCACAAAAAAGCGTATCGCTAATCTTAATCCTACTTTGCTTTTTAAGTTCCTTTAAGCTTATAATTTGCAAATTTTGTTTCAAAGCCATAGTTTGGGCGGTGTTAAGATTTTTCGCCTTGATGATTTTCTTTAATTTTTGCTGATTTTTAAGATAATAAAGCTCATAAATTCTCACCCCACTACCCTCATAAGCTCATTAAAACTTATTATGCCACTTTTTGCCTTTTTAAGTCCTAGCTCAAACATCGTTAAAAAGCCTTGTTTTCTAGCGTAAGTTAAAAGCTCATTTTTGCTAGCATTTTTACGAATTAGCTCTTTTAAACCCTCATCAAGCTCCAAACACTCTTCTAGCAACTCCCTCCCCCAAAAGCCACTAAAATGGCACTTTTCACAGCCTTTAGCCTCGTAAAATACTTCCTCATCTTCAAGCTTTTGTATTTTACAATAGGGACAAAGCCTTCTTGCAAGGCGTTGAGCGATGATGAGATTAAGCGAAGAGGCTATTAAATAGGGCTTTGCTCTCATATCAAGCAAGCGTTCTATGGTAGAAAGGGCATCATTTGTATGGAGTGTGCTAAGGATTAAATGTCCTGTTTGCGCACCTTTTAAAGCTATATCAAGACTTTCTTCATCGCGGATTTCACCGACCATAATGATATCAGGATCCTGCCTTAAAATCGCCCTTAAAGCATTGCTAAAATCAAGCCCTGCTTTAGAATTAAGTGCGATTTGTTGAATTTGAGGCATTTTATATTCTATGGGATCTTCTGCGGTAATGATTTTTTTCTCCACACAAGCAAGACTTTTTAGACAAGCGTATAAAGTCGTGCTTTTACCGCTGCCTGTGGGTCCTGTGAGTAAAATCATACCAAAAGGTTTTTGGATATTTTTTGTAATTAAGGCTAAATTTTGCTTAGAAAAATGCAAATTTTCAAGGCTTAAAAGCTCCAAATCCTGCCTTAAAATTCTAAGCACCACACTTTCGCCCTTTTGCAAAGGTAAGGTTGAGATACGAAAGTCAAATTCTACGCCCTCGTAATTCTTATTAAAACTCCCATCTTGTGCTTTTCTGCTTTGGGCGACATTTAAATGTGCCAAAAGTTTAATGTGAAAAATCAAAGCCTGATAAAGCTGCTCCTCCAAAACACAAAAAAGACGCAACACCCCATCGACACGAAAACGAATCAAGGCTTCATTTTCCAAACTTTCTATATGCACATCGCTTGCTCTTAATTTCAAAGCCTCTTGCAAGATAAAATTAAAAAGCAAACTCACGCCACTTTGCTCGTTTTCTTTAGAATTTGCATTTAATTCTTGTTTTAAATTGCTACTTAACTCTTTTAATTTTTGCTTAATGTAAAGCTTATTTAAATTTTGATTTAAGGAATAAATATCGCAAAGTGCATTTTTGATAAATTTGGAGCGAAAAAGATGCTCTATTTTACTTAAAAGCTCCAAATTTATGGGTTTAGAAGAGAGGATAAAGATACTTTCATCATCTTTTTGTAAGGGTAAAATTTGATTTTTCCAAAGCAAAGAAAAGGCAAAAGAATCACACAAATTTTCATCAATATCTTTCAATTCTACAAATTCTAAATCTAAATACTTTGCTAAAGCTCTTAAAAAATCTTCACTTTTCACGCCTAAATTGACAAAAAGCAAATTTAAATCAAGCTCATTTTTTAAATAAAGCTCAAATAAAAAATGCCTCAAATTCTCATCTTCAAAGCCTTCTTTTGCTTCTTTGTCAAAACCTAAATTTTTTAAAAATTCCATCATCTTGCCTCATAAAGCTCAAACACCCTTTTTGCCTCCACCACTTCGCCTAAAGCCTCCTTAGCCTTAGCAAATAAAAGTAGGCTTTGCTTAGAACTTGCATCCATTTCATTTGCTTTCAAGGACCAAAAAATCGACTTTTTATAATCTTTATTTTCCAAATAAAGCTCAGCTAATTTTAAAGCCTTTTCAATGCTAGGATTTTGATAAAACGATCTTTTTAGATTTGCTAAATTGAGGGCATTGGAGCTGATGATGAATTTTTGCGGAGGATTTTGTAAAAGCTCTAATTCCTCCCTTAAAAGTTCTTTTTCTCTTTCAAGTTTTTGATGGTTTATTTTTTGCTTTTCTTGTGTGATTTTTGCTTGGTCTATTTTGCTTTCTAAAGCCCTTTTTTCAGCATTTGCTTTTAAAAAAAGTTCTTTTTTCTCTTGCCATTTTTCCCAAAAGAAAAAAGCACCCCAAAGGGCAAAAATTCCCACAAAAAGCCCTAAAACTCTTTTAAGCCATAATTTTTTCAAATATCTTTTATATGCTTTTTCTAGTTCATAAATTCGCTCTTGCATATTAACCTAACAAATGATTTTCCAAAGCACTTAGCTTTAAAGCATATAAAGGCTCTTTATCCAAAAAGGCGTGAAGCTCTTTAAAGCCTTTCAAAAGTTTATCGACATTTCTTAAATTGTTTTTGCAAATTTTAAAAACAAATTGTAATTCTTTTTGCTCTAACCTTACGCCGTGTTTTTCCTCCACATAATTTAAAAGTTCTTCTTTTTCTAAGCCTTTTAGCTCAAATTCCGCTAAAATTCTGCTTTTAAAATGCTCTTTTGTAAAAATTTTAAGTCTTTTATGTGAGCTTAAAAGCACCAAATTTAAATCACTATAAAGGCGTAAAATTTCAAACAAATCTTCTTCATACAAACCCACCTCATCAAACAAGAGTAAAGCCTTATTTTCCAAGTTTTGTAGGCGTTCTTTAAGCTGTTCTTTGTCTTTAAAAATTTCTGTGATTTTGATGGCATTTTTTTGCCTTGAAAAACGCTCCAAAATCACGCTTTTTCCACTTCCACTTTTGCCATAAAGGCAGATTAAGCCCTTTTTCGCTTCGCTAAGCTCATCAAGTCTTTTTAAAATTTGATCCTGACTTTTAATGCTAATAAACTCACTCATAATGCCTAAATCCCAAATCCTTAAGGCTTAAAACTCCCATTTGCTTATCCACTATGCTAGGCGTGATGATGAAAACAATTTCCGTGCTATTTGAGCTTGTCTCATCGCCACTAAATAAAAGCCCGAGCAAAGGAATTTTAGAGAGAAAATTGACCTCACTTGCTTCTTTGATTTGATTATGTGAGATAAGCCCACCTAAGATCAAGGTTTGATTATTTTCCATAGAAACGACTGTGGATAGCTTTTTTTGTATGGTATCAGGTGCTATGGTGCGGGGGCTACTTTGTCTTTGATTATCTTGAGGATATTTAAAATCACTAAGACTTGGATTAATGCGAAGCATAATTTTATTATCGTCCGAAATTTCAGGCAAAATGCTTAATAAAATCCCCACAAAAATAGAATAATTGCTAAAACTTTCACTCACCGTTGTGCCATTTTCTGTGCCTTTGGAGCTTTCTTTAACTTGGTAATTGATCGTATCACCTACCGAAATGATAGCTTGTTGATTATTTAAAGCCATAAGTTTAGGACTTGAAAGAACCTGAGTTTTGCCATTTTGCGAAAGAAAATTCAAAACAGAATTAAAATTAATATTCGCCCTTAAACCTAAATTTTTCACAAAACCCTGCCCACTTTGAAGCTGGATAAAAGAATTTTGCCCATTTTGCGTAGTGCTGGCAAAATCGAGATTGAAATTTTGCCAATTAATGCCGCTTGAGTGATTTTCATTTAAATTCACAGCGATAATGCTAACATCAATAATCACTTGTTTTTTAAGTCTATTTTCAAGCTTAGTGATATATTCTCCTATCTTTTTAAGCTGTATGGGTGTGCCTGTAACGATGATAATGCCAGCATTTGCATTGATAATAGGCATTTTTACCTCACCATAAGCTTCTAATAAAGCAGTGATTTCTTTTTCTATATTTTGCCAAAAGTCAAATTTTTCCATACTTTTAATCATATTATCATCACTCTCATCACTTAAATCATTTTCATTTTGTCTGGGCTTAGAATCCACAGAAGCCTTAATAATGCTTTGTCCTTCACGAATAGAAGTGATATAACTTAATTTAAAAATTTGCGTTGAAATTCCCCAAATGCTTAAAATCTTGCCATCGAATTCATAATTTAAATTATTTTCTTTCAGCAAAAGCTTAAAAATTTCCTCCAAAGTCATTTGGCTAATGTAAAGACTTTTTTGCATTTTTCCTAGTTCGTTTTTAGCCAATTCATCCTTAACAACTATGCTAAAAGTGCAATAGCTCGCAAGCTCATCAAGTGCTTCTTCTATACTTAAACTTTCTTTAATGTGAATATCAAAAAGTCTTTTTTTGCAGTCCATACCATAAAAAATCGAACAAAAAAACAAATTAATCAATAAAAATCTTAGCATTTTGCCTAAACTCTAAAGTAATATTTTGTTCATCATATTCAAAAATAACGCTTCTTGCGTCAATACGCCTTAAAATCGCATTATGAATAAGGTCATTTTCTTTATACCATTTATTATTAATCCTCACTTTTTGGGGAAAAATGGCTTGAATTTCTAGCTTTGCCATTTGTTCTAAAGTGGGATTTAAGAATGGATTTTGCAAATTTAACAATTTATTTTGTAAATCTTGTGCGTGCAAGCTAAACCCTAACAAACACGCACAAAAAATAGTCCTCACTCGCCTTGCTTTTCATCACTATAATCAGCCATAGCGATGCGTTTGAGCTGTCTATAACGGCGTTGAGCGTCCTTTTTATTACGCTCGAAAAGCTCACTTGCGTGTTGTGGATTAGCTTTTTTCAAAGAATTATAACGCACCTCATTCATCAAAAACTGCTCGTAAAGCTCCCAATTAGGCTCTTTGCTTACCATAGTGAGGGGATTTTTCCCCTCTTCTTCAAGACGCGGATCAAAGGTATAAAGAGGCCAGTAGCCACATTTTGTAGCTAATTCGCCCTGCTCACCAGAATAGCCAAGCCCACCCTTAATCCCGTGTGCGATACAAGGAGAGTAAGCTATCACCAAAGAAGGTCCCTCATAAGCCTCAGCAGCCTTTAAAACCTTAATAAGATGATTATAATTTGCACTTGAATTAACTTGTGCAACAAAAATATAACCATAAGTCATAGCGATTTGCCCTAGATCTTTTTTTTGCACAGGCTTACCAGCGGCGGCAAATTGTGCTACGGCTCCAGTGCGTGAAGATTTAGAGCTTTGACCGCCAGTATTAGAATACACTTCCGTATCCATAACTAAAATATTGACATTTTCCCCACTTGCTAAAACATGGTCAAGCCCTCCATAGCCTATATCATAAGCCCAGCCATCTCCACCAAAAATCCAGTGCGATTTTTTCATCAAAAAGCTTTTTAAATTTAAAATATCTCTAACGCCCTTGATATCTTTATGCTGTTCTAATAAAGGGACTAGTTTATCGCGGATTTGTAAGCTTTCCTCACCCTTGTCCTTATTTGCAATCCACTCTTTAAATAAGGCACTTATGGCATTTGGAACGGCATTGATATTTTCGTTCATAATATTTTTTATGCGTTCCCTTGTGTTTTCAGTAGCGATTTTCATACCTAAACCAAATTCAGCATTATCTTCAAATAAAGAATTTGCCCAAGCAGGTCCGTAGCCGTTTTTCACACTCTTTCTATAAGGAGTAGATGGAGCAGAACCTCCATAAATAGAACTACAGCCTGTCGCATTAGCGATAATCATTCTCTCACCAAAAAGCCTTGTAATAAGCGTAATATAAGGCGTCTCTCCACAACCCGGACAAGCGCCGTGAAATTCAAATAAAGGTTGAGCAAATTGTGCGCCTTTAACACTATCTTTACTTAAAATTTGATCTTTATATTCAATTTGCTTAAATAAATAATCGGCATTTTCTTGCTCTCCAAAGTCCATTTCTTCTTGCAAAGGCACCATTACTAAGGACTTTTCTTTAGTAGGACACTCATGCACACAAAGCTCACAACCTGTGCAATCAAGAGGAGAAACTTGAATTTTAAAACTTAATTTCTCCCCCTTAGTCCCCTTAGCGTCTAAAGCGTGTTCTTTTACACCTCTTGGGGCTTTTGACATTTCTTCATCATTGATTAAAAATGGACGGATAACAGCGTGAGGGCAGACAGATGCGCATTGATTACACTGGATACAATTTGCTTCAATCCAGCGTGGCACCATAACGCCTACGCCTCTTTTTTCAAATTCAGTCGTGCCGTGCTCAAAGCTTCCATCTTCATAGCCCAAAAACGCCGACACGGGCAAATCATCTCCCTTAGCTGCATTCATAGGTTTGACGATTTTCTCCACAAATTCCGTGCCTTTGTAGGCATTAACTTCTTCTTTTTCTTTAATTTCTAAATTTTTCCACTCAGGATCAACTTCCACCTTCACAAGCCCATCAGCACCCATATCTATGGCTTTATAATTCATCTCAACAATAGCATCGCCTTTTTTGCTATAAGACTTATAGGCAAGTTCCTTCATAAATTTTTGCGCATCTTCGTAAGGTATGATTTTAGCAAGTTTGAAAAAGGCTGATTGCATAATGGTATTTGTGCGGTTTCCAAGCCCTATGTCGCGGGCTAGTTTAGTAGCGTTGATGATATAAAAATTCACTTCTTTTTCCGCTAAAGTTTTTTTGACAAAATCAGGAAGCTGCCTTATAGTTTCTTCAGCGTTCCAAATGCTATTTAGCAAGAAAGTTCCACCTTTGCGAATTCCAGCTAAAACATCATAAATTTCCAAATAAGCCGCCACAGAACAGGCTACAAAATGAGGTGTTGAAACGAGGTAAGTGGAGCGGATAGGCTTTTTAGAAAAGCGTAAATGCGACCTTGTATAACCGCCCGATTTTTTAGAATCATAAGCAAAATAAGCTTGTGCGTAAAAATCTGTCTTATCGCCGATGATTTTAATGGAATTTTTATTTGCTCCCACAGTTCCGTCTGCTCCAAGTCCATAAAATAGGCACTCAATAGCACTCTCATCGCCAAGCGCGATTTTCTCACCTGTTTTTAAAGAAGTGTGCGTTACATCGTCATTAATCCCAACCGTAAAGCCATCTTTTGGCTGCTCTTGTTTAAGATTTTCAAAAACGGCTAACATTTGCGCAGGATCGACATCTTTAGAAGATAAGCCATAACGACCACCCACGATAAGCGGAGCATTTTCTCTGCCATAAAAAGCACTCTTAACATCGACATAAAGCGGCTCACCTAAGCTTCCCGGTTCTTTTGTTCTATCTAAAACGGCGATTTTCTTTACAGATTTTGGCATAACATCAAAAAAATATTTAAGACTAAAAGGACGATAAAGATAAACTTTAAAAACGCCCACTTTTTCACCTTTTGAATTTAAATAATCTACAACCTCTTCTAAAGTTTGCGTTACTGACCCCATAGCAATCACAATGCGTTCAGGTTCTTTATGTCCGTAATATGTGAAAGGCTTATACTCTCTACCTGTGATTTTAGAAATTTCTTGCATATAGTCATTAACCACATCAGGTAAGGCATCATAAAAGCGATTTGTTAATTCTCTTGTTTGAAAATAAATATCATCATTTTGTGCTGTGCCACGCGTTTTGGGATTTTCAGGATTTAAAGAAGAATTTCTAAAAGCTAAAACCGCTTCTCTATCAAGCAAGCGGTCAAAATGTGCATAATCCATAACCTCAACTTTTTGAATTTCGTGGCTCGTTCTAAATCCATCAAAAAAATGCAAAAATGGCACACGCCCTCTAATCGCCGCTAAGTGTGCCACACCAGCTAAGTCCATAGTTTCTTGCACAGAATGTGAGCAAAGCATAGCAAAGCCTATTTGTCTAGCGGCATAAATATCTTGATGATCGCCAAAGATGGATAAAGCTTGAGATGCGATCGACCTAGCTGCGACATGGATAACACAAGGAAGAAGTTGCCCTGCAATCTTATACATATTAGGAATTTTAAGTAATAAGCCTTGAGAAGCCGTATATGTGGTCGTCAAAGCACCTGTTTGTAAAGAACCATGCACAGAGCCAGCTGCACCTGCTTCACTTTGCATCTCGACTAGTTTAACAGGCATACCAAATAAATTTTTCTTTCCCGCAGCCGCCCACATATCGGTATAATCAGCCATAGGAGAACTTGGAGTAATAGGATAAATCCCAGCAACCTCAGTAAAAGCATAAGCTGCATAAGCTGCCGCTTCGTTGCCGTCCATAGTTTTCATTACTTTACTCATCTTAACTTCCTTAATTTTACTTTAACTCTTTGCTTTAACTATACTACAATTTCATTAATAAGTGATTGAAAAAAAATAATTGTGAAAAATTTGCTTAAAATTAAGAGAAAAATTTACTCATTACAATGGAGAATAAAAACCCAAGCTTTAACTTGGGTTTATTGCAATATTTTGAAAAGATTCATCTACTATATCGTTTATTTTTCAAAATACTTTAGTCTTTTTATAATTTTTTATCTTTTTCTAATTGATTAATATTTAGCATAATGAATTTATAGCTAAGATAAATCACTAGGGGCCAAATTAATAAAAATAAAGCTTCCATTTTTTCTCCTTAATAAGCATGTTCATCGTTTGCTATTTCTTCTTTTGTGATTTTGATCCTATCCATAGCTCTCCACACATAAGCGATATAAGCCAAAACAAAAGGCACAAATAAAGAAACATAAGCCATTACACTAAGGGTATAATAACTCGAACTAGCATTTTTGATTGTCAGTGAGCTTTGTAAATCACTAAGACTTGGATAAAAGGCACTAGATCCCAAACCTACGCTTAAAAATAAAGCAAAAACACACAAAATAGTGCCAACACCCAAAGTCCAAATAGCCTTAGTGCATTTTTTAGCCCCTTGCACCATACCCAAAAGCACCAAAACAACACCCAAAAGCAAAAGCACCGCAAAGATAGGATAAGAAAGAAAATTTTGCAAATATACATTTGCCTGTAAGCTTACCACGCCCTCATCGCTCACAAAAAAACCATCCTTAAGAAAAATCCAAGCCAAAAAGCCTAAGAAAAAGGGTAAAAATAAGAGGCTATTCATTTTCAATTTAGCAATACATTTAGTCTTAATAGCTTCATCGTTAATATTATTCATAAAATATGCTGTGCCTAAAATTCGGCTTAAAAATATCAAAGTAAAGCCTAAAAGATAATTGTAAGGATTAAGCAAAAGCTCAAGCCCTCTTAAAGGGTGCTGCCACTGGACAAAATTTTGCGAATTTAAAGTAAAATGCGAACCGCTAAAAAAACTACTCACCGCTACACCTATCAAAAATACGCCCAAAAAGCCGTTAATTTTAAGAAAAATTTCGTAAGTTTTTGAACCAAGCACATTATTTTCTTTCAAGCGATATTCATAACTTACTGCTTGAAGTATGAAACAAAGCAAAATGGCAAGCCAAGCCCAGTAAGCTCCCCCAAAACTAGTCGAGTAGAAAAGAGGGAAAGCCGCAAAAGCCGCCCCACCAAAAAGCACCAAAGTTGTAAAACCTAGCTCCCATTTACGCCCTAAAGAATTGATAAGCATAGTCTTTTCTAAGGCAGTGCTTGAAAGCTCGTCCATTAAGGTCTGTCCCCCTTGCACAAAAAACATAAATACCAAAAGTCCGCCCAAAAGACTCAAAATCACCCACCAATAAATTTGTAAGGCTTCAAGCTCTAAACCAAAAAACATTATTTAGCCTCCTTTTCAGCAAAACCTTTTTTAATCTGCGTTAGCATAATCTTAATCTCAGCCAAAAGTAAAGCCGTGAAAAGCACAGCAAAAATCCAAAAAGAAATTTGCACATTAAGCTTACCAAGCTCTGTGGCGGCGATACCCACAGGCATTAAGTCCTGTATAGCCCAAGGTTGGCGTCCCACTTCAGCCACGATCCACCCTGCTTCAGCGGCTACATAGCCAAGCGGTATGCAAAGCACACAAAGCCATAAAATTTTGCGAAATTTCTCAATATCATTTGCCATAGTCAAATAAAGCGTTACAATAAATAATACGAAAAATAAGCTCCCAAGTCCAACCATAATATGAAAGCTATAAAAGGTTAAAGCCACAGGTGGCACAGCATCTTCTGGTTTTTCTAAATAGCCGTAACCAAAATCTTTAAAATTATTTTCAAGCAAACTTCTACTTGTTTGCATTAGGCTTGTATTATTATGCTCTTTGGCATTTTGATAATCTTTAAAGGCATTTATGGCGATTTTGCCCCTATCAATGCGATTTTGCAAAGGCTCAATGCCCTTTTCAACATTACCATAAACAATATCCTCAATGCCCGGAACAAAAGAATGTGGGTCGCGATTACCTAAAATAGAAAGTGCGTAAGGTATAGTTAAATCAAACAAAAACACGCTTTCATTATTATCAATTTCTTTTTTAGGATTTAAAATTCCAAAAGCTACAATACCAGCCCTATGTTCTCCTTGATAAATTCCCTCCATAGTAGCGAGCTTCATCGGCTGAGTTTGAGTAACCCTATAAGCACTTTCATCGCCACTAAAAAATAAGAAAATCGAACAAACAAAACCAAAGCTAGCTCCAACGACTAAAGACTTTTTCGCCTCAATAATATGCCTTTTTTTGAGTAAAAACCACGCAGAAATTCCCATCACAAAAAGTGCGGAAATCACATAACCGCTTCCTATGGTATGCAAGAATTTCGCAATAGCCACAGGAGAAAAAGCGACTTCAAAAAAACTTTGCATTTCGCTTCTTGCGGTATCTGGATTAAACGCCATACCGACAGGATATTGCATCCAGCCATTAGCCACTAAAATCCAAAATGCCGATAAATTTGAGCCTATCGCCACGCACCAAGTTGAGATAAGGTGAAAACCCTTGCTAACCTTATCCCAGCCAAAAAACATTACCGCAAAAAAGGTCGCCTCTAAAAAGAAGGCGAAAATCCCCTCCACAGCTAAAGGAGCGCCAAAAATATCTCCTACAAACCAGCTATAATTCGCCCAATTTGTTCCAAATTCAAATTCCATTATAATACCCGTAGCCACACCTATGGCGAAGTTAATGGCAAATAAAGAAAGCCAGAATTTAGTGATATTTTTCCAACGCTTGCTGCCCGTTTTAACATAAATCGTTTCCATTATCGCTATGATAAAAGAAAGTCCTAAGGTTAGCGGCACAAATAAAAAATGATAAAGTGCCGTAAGGGCAAATTGCGCCCTTGACCAATCCACACTGCTAAGTTCGCTCATTGATTTTCCTTTGAGATGAGATTTTGTATGACGAAATTTGATTTACTTGCATCATCTTTATAAAGACTTTTAAAATTCACATCAAAAACAAAAAGTTTGAGGATAATAAGAATCACAAAAAGCTTTATAAAGATAATTTTCCAAAGGGTTTTGCCTAAGGTTAAATTTTTAAAACCCTCTTTATAAAAATCAAAAATTTTAAAAATAAAACGCAAAGTCATCAAAATTTCCTAACTAATTTAATTAAGCTTGGGATTTTATCTCATTTTATGTTATGATAGACTTAAATAAAAAATGAGAAAGGTTTTTATGCAAAAATTGCTAAAATTTGGAATTTTATTGTGTGTTTTATTGACACTGAGTGCTTGTGGGACAAAAGAAATCAATCCGCTTGGCTCTTCTTTTGGAGCGAAAGATGATAGCGATCCTTTAAAACTTGGAGCAAATCCTACCTTCCCAGCCAAGCAAAAAACACCCACTCTCATTGAAGGACGCAATCTTGTCCCACAAACTAATGTCGTCCCCTTGCCACGCCCTATTCTAGGCTCATCAGGGGATAGCCCTTTGGCGAGTGATTTTATGAGTATTTTAGGACCTAGTGGGGCAGCTTTGACCGTGTGGGCTTTAGCACAAGGGAATTGGATTTGGGGCTATACTTTGCTTGATAGTAAAAGTTTTGGAGATGCAAGAGTTTGGCAGCTACTTATAAGACCTGATAATATCGTTTTAATTAAAAATGCGAAAACCTTAACTTGTCTTAATGCTTACAAAAATGGTATAGTGCATTTTTCTTGCGATGCGAGTAATCCTGCCCAGCTTTGGAAATTAAAACCTATGGATAATGGAGCCGTGCAAATAGAAAATGTTGGAACTAAGAAATGTATCCAAGCACCTATTGACAATCCTTTGGGAGATTTTAAAGTTTTTAGTATTTTTATTAGCGAGTGTCAAAATAAGCAAAATTTAAACCAGCAGTGGTATCTTACCACTCCGCCTTTTAAGGCACAACCTTTATATAGGGAGAGATGATGAAAAAAATTTTTATACTATTTTTAAGCCTTAGCTTTCTTTGGGCAGATTTGGAAAAATATAATGTCGGCACTTGGAATTTGCAAGGCTCATCAGCGGCAAGTGAAAGTAAATGGAGTGTGAGCATACGCCAACTCATCACAGGCGATAATCCTTTAGATGTTTTAATGGTGCAAGAAGCAGGCGTTTTGCCAAATTCGGCAATGATGACAGGTAGAATGGTGCAGCCCGGAGGCATACCGATTCACGAATACATTTGGAATTTAGGCTCAAATTCGCGTCCAAATTCTGTTTATATTTATTATTCTCGTATTGATGTGGGAGCAAATCGCGTGAATTTAGCCATAGTTAGTCGCGTTCAAGCTGATGAAGTCTTTGTTTTACCTCCTCCTACAACCGCTTCACGCCCTATTATAGGCATACGCATAGGAAATGATGCTTTTTTCTCCATACACGCCCTTGCTAGAGGAGGTAATGATGCGGGTGCTATCATTACTGCGGTAGATGCTTTTTTTAGAGATCGTCCTGAGATTAATTGGATGATAGCTGGGGATTTTAACCGACCGCCTGATATGCTCTTAAGATTAGTCGATTTTGATGTGGCTAATCATGTTAATATCGTCTCTCCGTCAAGCTTTACGCAGGTAAGTGGAGGCACACTTGATTACGCAGTTACAGGGAATTCAAACAGAAGACAGCCTTATATCGCACCGCTTTTAAGTGCGATTTTGATGTTAGCGAATCTAAGGACACATTTAGTATCCGACCATTTTCCTGTTAATTTTAGAAAATTTTAAGGAGTAAAAATGAGAAAAATTTTATTATCCTTTTTATTTGCGATAAGTTTTGCTTTCGCAGAAAATCCGGGCGAGGGAGATTTACAAGATTTTACGCAAATTTTTTCCTTGCGTAGTTTAGAAAATGGCATAGTTTTAAGCGTATTTAGAGATAGCACCGAGCTTTTACATCAAAACTGGCGTTTAAGAGAGCTTGTTTTAACAGCGCAACTTAGAGCTAAAGATAAAATGGCAGATAAAGCACCCTTTGGTTATGTACAGTTTGTAACTCCTACGCAAGATGATACTTGTATGGCGATTTTGCCTAGCGGCTTTTTTGGTGCTAAGTCTTGCACAAGGGACTTAGAAGAAGGGGCTTTGGAGACGGTTTTTTCTATTATGCCTACCACGACTTCGGCTGTGCAAATTCGTTCTGTGGTTTTAAATTCTAATGAGTGCATAGGCACTTTTTTCAATCCTAATGTCCCCATAGAAAAGCGTTTTGGACTGAAGCGTTGCACCTTTGACCCTTTTTCAGTGATTTTACCTGAAGACTTAATGATAATCACTCCACCCTTACTTAAGGCTAATGTTTTATAAGAGTTCTTAAGGAACTCTTAACTTACATATTGCTATACATTTAAAAGAGCGATTTTAAAACTATCTGTTACTTTTTGAAACAATTTTTCATTTTTTTAAATTTTTTAATCAAGCAATTTTTCCTTGATATTTACACTTGATTTTTTTGAAATAATTTGTAAATATTTTTACAAGGAGTTTTAATGAAATTAAATTTTTAAGAATTTAGGATTTAAATTAAGTGTAGGACTATGAGTTTTATTAAATAGGACGGAAGTCCCAATCTAGTTTTTGAAGTGCAAATTCTCCCTCATTACGCATTAACCGTCCTTTCTAAAAATGATAAGCCTATTACAATCAATAATGTCATTGTTAATTGTGGAGTGAGTAACTTTGGTTTATATGTTTTTAAACCAAACAATACTTTAAAAAACAATTAAAGAAAAAATTAAGAGTGGGCTACCTCAAACTTATAGTATAGGCGGTAACACTTACCATAGAAATTGGTTTTTTATGATAGCTATCATCACCCAAAAGAAAAATTAGAGCTAGAGCAGATGATAAGGGATATTAAATGAGATTAACCGGCA
The DNA here is from genome assembly GCF_900637395.1 of Campylobacter upsaliensis. Lineage (NCBI taxonomy): Bacteria > Pseudomonadati > Campylobacterota > Epsilonproteobacteria > Campylobacterales > Campylobacteraceae > Campylobacter > Campylobacter upsaliensis. The sequence goes on from NZ_LR134372.1 coordinate 84,286, forward strand.
CAAAGTAAAGGTAAGTAGTGTATATGTTAAAGAATTAGCTCAGCTTTATCAACAAGGTATGCAAAAATATTCTCAAACCTTAAAATTTGGCAAAAAAGGTTATTTTAGAATTCATTGTGCTTACGATACCGTGCTAAAAGTAGAGCTTCACACGGATAAACCTACAAAATGCAATAAAATTGCAAAATAACCCTGCCTAAGCAGGGCATACTTCTACTCTAAATTCCTCATATCAATCACATAGCGGAATTTTGCTGTGCCGTTAGTCAGTTTTTCATAAGCCTCATCGATTTGATAGGGTTTGATAAGCTCTGTTTCTGGGTAAATTGCGTGCTTGAGTGAAAAATCCATCATCTCTTGCGTTTCTTTAATGCCCCCTATGAGTGAGCCATAAACCTTTTTACCTGCTTTATACACTAAATCTTTTACGCTAAGGCTTGGCATAGTATCGTGCGGTGGAAGTCCTACGATAGCGAATTCTCCCCCAAATTTGAGTAAATCTAAATACGCACTCACATCATAAAAAGTTGGGATTGTAGAGATGATAAGGTCAAACCTCTCCTTCACTTCATCAGCCCTAACACTAGCATAAAAGCCACTCACACCCATTTTAAGCGCTTCTTCTTTTTTCTTTTCATTTCTCGCAAAAACGCTTACACTAGCACCCATTTTTAAGGCGTATTTAACCGCCATTACCCCAAGCCCTCCAAAGCCAGCCACGCCGACTTTAAAGCCCTCTTTAACCTTGCTAAATTTTAAAGGAGAATAAGTAGTAATGCCCGCACAAAGCAAAGGAGCAACCTTTTCTAATGGGGCATTTTGTGGCACTTTTATGGCGAAATTTTCACTCACGACTATATTATTTGAATAGCCTCCATAAGTGTTTTCACCGCCGTGAAAGATGTCCTTGCTATTGTAGGTAAAAATGGTCTGCCCTCTTTGGCAAAACTGCTCTTGGCTTTGTTTGCACGCCTCGCACTCACCGCAAGAATTTACCATACAACCAACCCCTGCATAATCACCCACTTTAAACTGGCTCACGCCCTTACCCACAGCCACAACTTCACCTGCGATTTCGTGTCCTGGCACACAAGGATAAGTAGCCTCTCCCCACTCACTCCTTGCGGTATGTATGTCGCTATGACAAATTCCAGCGTAAAGGATTTTGATTAAAATATCCCTTTCTCCTAAGGCGTGGCGCGTGAAGTCAAAAGGCGTAAATTTCGCGTCCTTGCTTAACATCGCAAAGCCCTTACTTTGCACCCTACCATTTTCTAAAATCTTGTATGACATCAGCTTTTCTCCTTAATTGCAATTTTAAAAATTCTAAAGCAAAAAGGTAAATTAAAAAACAAGTTTAAAGACTAAATTTCCTCCAAAATAGCCTATTTCATCTTTATTAAAGCTATTTTTGTAAAAGCCCTCTAAACCGACCACAGAATAAGGCGTGAGGTAAAAATAAGAACCTGTATTGATGAAAAATTTATAAGTATAAGGTGCTTTATATCTTAAAGGCTCTTTTGTCGTCCCTGCTAAAAAGTGCTGATAATCCTCTGTGTTGATAATCGCACCTTGTAAGCCGGTATTAAGCTTTAAATAATTTTTCTCAAAATAAGTGCTAAATTCCACTCCGCCCACTACATCTAAATTATAGGCATTTAAACTTTCACTTTCTAAAGGCACGGCATTACCATTTTCTGCAATCTTACTTCTATGATTATAAAAATGCTCCAAACCCACATAAGGCTTGATATTGAAAGTATTATTATAAACATAATTATAATTTAGCAAATTTTGCATACTTAGTTGATAAAAATTATAATCCCCCGTTGAGTTAAGATTAAAAGCTGGGAAAACCATAGTCCTAGAAGTATCAAAAAGCCCCACACCAAGATAAATTCTATTATTCGTAGAAAGTCTATCGTCAAATTCATAATGCTGCGAAATTCCCACGCCAAATAAATCGCCCTTTGACGAAGCCTTATGATAATCATCTCTTTTATGTAAAGAGCTATAACCATAATCTAACTCAAATCTTAAAAGATGCTCATACGCTTCTTTATAATGATTGATATGAAAGCCAAATGTATAGCCCTTACCCTCGCCTAAAAAGCCTGAGGCAAAGGTGCTAAACTCATAAGGTTCATAATCCTTATGAAAACTCAAAAGCTCTCTATCTCGCATAGCATCTAAACTAGCGTGCGGTAGTGATAAATAGCTCATTCTAATGCCCTTATCCGTATCGTCTAAAATGCCTCGCATAATGTCGGCATTATAGGAACTTACGGCAAAGAAATTTTTTATCGCTTTAGCCATTCTAAATCTAGTCGTTGAAACACCTATAATATCACCTAAAGCTAGACTCCTTAATAAGGCTCTTCCATTAGCACTTGCACTATTTCCATAGACAAGCTTTTCAAGCTGCTCGACTTTAGCGGGCGGATTTGAGCCACCGCCACTTCCACCCCCTGAGCCGCCACCCCCTCCTGTGCTAGGACAGGTTAAATTTTGTCCTACCATACCTACGATGATAGAGCCATCGGGACAGGATAAGGTTTGAGTCATATTTGAGCCGCCGTTGATTGCTATATTTGTATTGCCGCTGATATTTCCTGTGATAAGCTGTAAATTTCCTTGCTGATTTATCCCTGTAATGTCGGCTTTAATATCACCCTGATTATTAAGTCCGCTTCCCTGAACTTCCAATTTCCCAAAATTTCCATTATTATCTGCTTTAAAGTCAATGGCTGAATTTGCTTTATTTTCCATACCACCCTTGACTACAACGCTACCGCCTTGTATAGAAAGACTTGAATTTGTTTTATTTTGCGTATCGTTAAAACTCTCATTTGTTAGCTTTCCCTCTATGGTAATGCTACCTCCCTCATTGACGATTTTACCATTGCCGCAAGTGCCAAGTTTATCGCAAATATCAAGGCTATTAGAACCTCCGTCAAAAGAGCCATTACTTACATCACCTTTTATGGTGATTGTTCCGCCTTTATTTGTAAGAGTAGCTAAGCCAAGCTCATTGCCTAAAGTTCCTTTTTCTACACCTTTTACAATAAGAGATTTTGCGGTAAAAGTGCTGTTTTCAATATTTGCATTTTGTGTAAAAATAACCTTATCGTCTATATCTACCTTAGAATTATTTCTTGCTGTAAATTCCCCTGAAGTGCTAAAACCACCTATGGTATTTTTAATTTCTAAGGTGCTATTATCTAAAGATATAGCTTTGTGGCTGGAAAAACCTTTGCCTGCTTTATTATTACCGACAAAAATAAGTTTAGCCTGATTGCTTAAGGTCATACCATCGGCGATAAAATAATCAAAATTTTTAATGTCAAAAGTTCCGCCATTTTGCACAAAAGTCCCAAAATAAATCGGCACATCTTTATCACCCGGCTTGTTTTCAGGCTGTGTTCCCGTGGGTGGATTTTGTCGCGTGATGGTAAGGGTATGCCCATTTCCGTTGAGAGTAAAGTCATAGCCACCACTAGAGCCATTATAATTAAAAGCACAAGATTGAGGGAAGGAACAATCAATAATGGCATTGTGATTTTCATCACTTGTTAAAGTTATGGTAGGTGGAGTAAATTTCCCAGTATAATCCGCATAAGAATAGATAGCACAAAATACACTTAAAGATAGAATTTTTTTCATTATTAATTCCCTTTTAAAAATTTAAATTGCGGATTATACAAAAAAAAAAAAATGATTGCTAAAAATTTTCAAAATTGATTAAAAATTTGAAATGTAATAAGACTTTTTAAATCCTAAATTAAACAAATTTTAAAGTTTTATTAACAAAAATTAAAAAAATTTAGGATTTTAAGGCTAAATCTACAAATAATATTTTATAATACGGCTTTTATGATTTAATTTTAAGGAGAGTCGATGCACCCAGGTAATGTGTTGAACTACGACTATACGGTAGCGAAATACTTTATGTTTGCGACCATATTGTTTGGAATTGTAGGTATGGCGATAGGAACGCTCATAGCATTTCAAATGGCATATCCTGACCTAAACTACTTAGCAGGGGAATACGCCACTTTTTCAAGACTTAGACCTTTGCATACTTCAGGCGTCATTTTTGGCTTTATGCTTTCAGGGATTTGGGCTACTTGGTATTATATAGGACAACGCGTTCTTAAGGTATCTATGGCAGAATCGGCGTTTTTAATGGCAGTAGGCAAACTTCACTTTTGGCTTTATATGATAACGATGATTTTAGCAGTCATTAGCCTCTTTTTAGGCGTAAGCACTTCTAAAGAATATGCCGAGCTTGAGTGGCCCTTGGATATTTTAGTTGTTTTAGTGTGGGTTTTATGGGGTGTAAGCATTTTTGGGCTTGTAGGAATACGCCGTGAAAAAACTCTTTATATCTCTCTTTGGTATTACATTGCAACCTTTTTGGGTATAGCTATGCTCTATCTTTTTAACAATATGGCAGTGCCGACTTATTTTGTAACAGGGCTTGGAAACTGGTGGCATAGTGTTTCTATGTATGCTGGGACAAATGATGCCTTAGTGCAGTGGTGGTATGGGCATAATGCCGTTGCCTTTGTTTTTACCGTGGGAATTATCGCTCAAATTTATTATTTCTTACCTAAAGAAAGCGGACAGCCGATTTTCTCCTATAAGCTTTCTTTATTTGCTTTTTGGGGCTTGATGTTTGTGTATTTATGGGCGGGAGGACACCATTTGATTTATTCAACCGTGCCTGATTGGATGCAAACTATGGGTTCGATTTTCTCTATTGTTTTGATTTTACCTTCTTGGGGTTCGGCGATTAATATACTCTTAACAATGAAAGGCGAGTGGAGTCAGTTAAGAGAAAGTCCTCTCATTAAATTTATGATTCTAGCTTCAACTTTTTATATGTTCTCAACCCTTGAAGGACCGATTTTATCTATCAAATCTGTAAATGCCCTAGCACACTTTACAGACTGGATACCAGGACATGTTCACGATGGCACACTAGGCTGGGTAGGCTTTATGACTATGGCGGCACTTTATCATATGACGCCTAGAATCTTTAAAAGAGAGCTTTATAGCAAATCTTTAATGGAAGCACAATTTTGGGTGCAAACGACAGGTATTGTGCTTTACTTCTCATCAATGTGGATAGCAGGGATTACTCAAGGTATGATGTGGAGAGCTACTGATGAATATGGTAGTTTGCTTTACACCTTCATCGACACAGTTGAAGTGCTTATGCCTTACTACTGGATAAGAGCAATCGGCGGGTTGTTATATTTGCTAGGATTCTTTATGTTTGTTTATAATATTTACAAATCAATTAGCTGTGGAAAAGTGCTTGACAAAGAGCCAAAAAGCGCTTCGCCTATGGCAGCATAAAAGGAGAAAAAATGTTTGCTTGGTTAGAAAAAAATCCTTTCTTTTTTGCTGTGGCAGTTTTTATCGTCATTGCTTATGCGGGTATTGTTGAAGTTTTACCAAATTTCGCAGATAATGCAAGACCTCTTGAGGGTAAAAAGCCTTATTCTGTGTTAGAACTTGCAGGGCGTCAAGTTTATATTAAAGATAGTTGTAATGCTTGCCATTCTCAGCTTATCCGTCCATTTAAGTCTGAAACAGACCGCTATGGTATGTATTCAGTTAGTGGCGAATTTGCTTATGATAGACCATTTTTGTGGGGTTCAAAAAGAACAGGACCTGATTTAGCACGCGTAGGAAATTATAGAACAGCAGATTGGCACGAAAATCATATGCTAGATCCTACTTCTGTGGTGCCTGGTTCTATTATGCCAGCTTATAAGCATATGTTTAGCAATAATGCCGACATTGAAACAGCCTATGCGGAGGCACTCACGGTAAAAAAAGTCTTTAATGTCCCTTACGATGTGGAAGGACAAACTAAGCTTGGCACTTGGGAAGAAGCACAAGAGGAAGTTAAGGCTCAAGCGGCTGAGATTGTGGAGCAGATGAAAAATCAAGAGGTTAAAGACGCTTTTGCTAGGGGAGAAATCAAAGAAATCGTTGCTTTGATTGCTTATTTAAATAGTCTAAAGTAAGAGTATGCAGGATTTAGAAATTTTTTTTAGCGTCATAGGACAGCTTTTAAGCTTTAATTTGTCCGGTATAGAAAAACGCGAATGGGAGATTTTTCAAGGCTATGGCTTTTTCTCCCTTGTTGTTTTTTTAGTCGTTGTTTTATATGCGTATTGGTTTCATCTTTATAGAAGCGAAAAAAGGGGTGAAAGAAATTATGAAAAATATGCCGACCTTGCTTTAAATGATGAACTTGATGACCGTATTTTAGAAAATAAAAGGAGTGCTTAATGCAATGGTTAAATTTAGAAGATAATATTAATCTTTTATCTTTGATTGGGGCGATTCTTATTATTCTAATCACGCTTGTGGTGATAGCTAGAATTTTCCAACAGATGAAAGAAAAAAAAGAAAGTGCGGAGCTTAGTGAGCATAATTGGGACGACATAGGCGAGTATAAAAACCCTATCCCTGTGGGTTGGGCTATTGTATTTTTTCTCACTATTGTTTGGGCGATTTGGTATTTTTTATGGGGCTATCCTTTAAATTCTTATTCAAGAATAGGCGAATATAATGAAGAAGTTGCCGCTCACACAGCCAAATTTGAAGAGAAATTTAAAAATCTTTCCACAGAAGACAAGGTCGCTATGGGTCAAAATTTATTCTTAGTGCAATGCTCCCAGTGCCACGGAATCACCGCTGATGGGATTAATGGCAAAGCTCAAGATTTAAACATTTGGGGTTCAGAAGAAGGGCTTATCGATGTCATCACTAAAGGTTCTAAAGGTATGGGATATCTTATGGGAGAAATGTCTCCAGCAGCTGATTTAGGCATTAGCGAAGAGGATATCCCAGCCGTAGCTGCTTATGTAGCAAAAGAAATTTCAGCCATTAAAAAAACAGCAAACGAAAATTTAGTTGCTAGAGGTAAGGAAGTATTTGCTACTTGTGTAACTTGCCACGGCGAAGATGGCACGGGCGTTATAGGAGGCGAGGTTATGGCTCCTGATTTGACAAAATATGGCTCTGCTGAATTTGTGGTTGAGATCTTAAATAGGGGCAAAAATGGTGCGATCGGCTCTATGCCTAAATTTAATAGCGATCTTTTAAGCGATATTCAAAAACAAGCTGTTGGCGAATATGTCATTTCTCTTTCAAGGGGTGAGTAATGGAAAACACTAATCGTTGCGTATTTTCACTTTCGGGTGTTACAGGTATGCTTATAGCGACAGTTTTATTATTGGCGATTTTAGTTGGGCTTACTATTTGGGGTATTAAGGCACAGCAAGATGTTATGCAAAAGCCTTATAAACTTGAAAATCCACAAGCGGTTAAAATGATAGGCTCTAAGGAACAAGATCATATAATTATAAAGGACACAAAATGAGTAAAACACTTGAGTATTTAATCCTTGTGGGCTTAATCGTTAGTGCTGTGGTAACAGCTTGGTCTGTTTTAACCCTTAATCATCTTAACATAGGATGAGAAAATTTCTTCAAGGTGGCTTTTTAGCCATCTTTTTATCTTCTTTAATGCCTCTTTCTTGTTTTGCGTTAGAGGCGGTGATTTATAATGAAAATGTTTTAAGTCAAAAAGTCAGCAATGAAATTAACCTCATCGGTAAGGAATTATATGAAAAAACGGGAATTTTTTTAGCCATTGCCACTGGAGAACAAAGCTCGTTTGAAAACTTAGCTCAAAAACAAAAAGATTTACCAGAGCCTAATGTCTTGCTAATTCTTTCTAAAAATTCACACAAAGTCGATATAATAGGCTCTAGTGAAGCTTTAAGCTTTTTTGATAAAGAAGCGGTTTTAAGCCCTTATGCTGGCACAGGCACTATACTTCCTATACTAGCCTCTAAAAAAGGCGACATTTATAACGCTGCTCTTTTAAATGGCTATGGCGATATAGCTGATAGACTTGCTAAGTATTTTAATATCAAGCTAGAAAGCTCCATAGGTAATGCCAACAAAGACACGCTAAATATACTTCGCATTTTACTTTATGGCTTTATTTGTTTTGCTCTGCTTTACTACACGCAAAGAAGATTAAAAAAACGAGACACAAAAATAAAAACAAAAAGGAGACGCTTTGGATAAAAAGAAAACTTTTTGGCCCTATGGAATTTTGCTTTCTCTTTTTGCTATTGTTTTAGCTTGTGTGGCGACTATCATTTTTGCAAGTGGGTATCCTGTTTATGAAGACGATAGCTTTTTCTTAAGCTATCAAGAAGTGGAAAACAATTATGATCAAATCGAACTAAAGCAAAAAAAATTTTTTGAAAATTTTGCCTTGATACTTGATGATAGCAAGATAAATTTCGAAGAAAAAATAATTGATGAAAAACGCTCAAAAAAAGCTTATGTTTTAAAAGATGATAATATCACTTTACTTTTAGTCAAACAGCCAGAAAGCAAAATCGAACTAAAAGATATTCATTTAAGTGCTAAACTCACAAGACCGCACACAAGCGAAAATGATATGTTTTTGCAAGAAAAAAATGTTAGCATTAAACTCTTTAATAATGGGGCTAAAGCAAAGGCTTATTTATTTAGTTTGCCTACACTTGCAAAAGGCAGGTGGCAGCTTAAAGTAAAGGCTGAAAATAAGGACATTTTAGGCTTTAAAAGTTTTGAGTTTTTCGTGCAATGAAACTTTATATTTTTAGCTCCTCAAGAAAGATTAAAGAGTATTATCAACAAAGCAAAGGCACAAATGCCCTTATCGACCAAGCCTTAAGCGTAGCCGAATTTTTAGATAAAATTTGCCTAAGTCAAGGCTTTAGAGCTAGTGCTTATGAGCAATTATTATTAATGCAAGAAGCGTGTAAGAAGAGTCAAAATTTAGAACAAAAGCTTGGAATTTCAACCGAATTTTTTGCCTTTTTGAAAAATAATGAATATCTTTTTTCCTTCTTTAGAGAACTTGCCTTAGAAAATAAAAGCATTAAGGACTTGCAAAATAGTGATTATTATGCGAGTTACAATGAGCATTTAGAAATTTTAGACTGCGTTTTTCAAAATTATCTAAATCTTTTAAAAAGAGAAAATTTATACGATGAGCTTTCTTTGCCACTCTCTTACACTCTTAACTTGGACTTTTTGGAAGATTATGAAAGTATTATTTATGATTTGGAGGGCTTTTTAAGCCGTTTTGAACTTTCTTTACTTTTGCAAATAGCAAAGCATAAGGAGCTTATTTTGCGTTTTAAAACAAGTAAATTTAATCTTGCTTATTTTAAAGAGCTGCCCTTTTTAAAAGATGTCATTTTAAAAGAAAACTATCATTATGAATTTAACATCACGCAAAATATTTTACTTAAAAAAGAATCTTTAAAGCCAAAAAATGCCTTTGTAAAAGTTCAGCAATTTGAGCTTAGGATTTTGCAAGCGGCTTTTGTTTTCGATGAAATTTCATCTTTTATTAGAGCGGGACTAAAGGCGGAGGATATTGTCGTCATTACGCCTGATGAGGGCTTTTGCGATTTCTTACGCCTTTTGGATCAAAATAATATGCTTAATTATGCAAGTGGGATTAGCATTAAAGAAAGCCTATTTTATCAAAGATTAAGAAGTCTTTATGAAAGTGCGAATTTGGACGATTTTTATTTTGATGACAATCAAAATTATTTTGACGAAGCACTAAATTTCGACCTACATAATAGCCTTTTGCACTATTTTGAGCTTGATTTTAAGGAATTTAAGGAGCATTTTACTAAAGAGTGTGAATTTTCTTATTTTGAAACCTTGATTAAACAATTTTTAGCAAATGAAAATAGCGAATTAAGCCTTTTTGTAGAAAAGGAGCTTTTTTTCATCAAAAATTTACTTACAAATCAAAAGTTAAATTTAAAGCAAATTTTAGAGCTTTTTTTCATACAAATTTCTTCCTTTAAACAAAGCTATGTCGGCGGCGGGGCTGTTACTGCTATGGGGATTTTAGAAAGTAGAGGGCTTAGTTTTGATGGGGTGATTGTGGTGGATTTTAATGAAGATCTTATCCCAAAAAGAAGTGTTAATGAACTATTTTTAAATAATGAAGTGCGGACAAAGGCAGGACTTATAAGCTATGAAAAAAGAGAAAATTTACAAAGATTTTATTATGAACAGCTTTTTAAAAATGCTAAAAAAATAAGTATTTGCTATGTAGAAAATGAAGAAAAAAGCAGGTCGCGTCTTTTAGAAGACCTTGAATTTAGGCTTGATTTGACTAAGGAATTTAGCCAAAAGGCTTATTTAAACGCCTTAAAACTAAACTATAAAGCAAATATCATCAACCTAGAGCCTCCTCAAGCACCTAAATTAAAACATAATCTTTTCGCCACGCCCCTTTCTTACTCAAGGCTAACTTTATTTTTAGAGTCTAAACGCACTTATTTTTATAAATATATCAAGCATTTAAAAGAGCCAAGAGAGCTAAAAATGGACATAAAAGAGCAAAACGATAGAAAGAGGCTTAAAAATTTAGGTATTTTTGTCCATCGTATTTTGGAGCTTTATTATAAACATTATGATTTTTTTGATGAAAAGCTTTTTGCTTCCTTGCTTGAAAAAGAGGGGCAAAAAGAGGGACTTGACGCTCTTGATTTAGAACTTTTAAAGATAAAATTTAAAGAATTTGCAAAAAAGGAACAAGAGCGTTTTAAGCAAGGTTACCATATTAAGCATTTAGAACTTAATGTGGATAAAAGCATTATTTTAGAGGGTCAAAGGATAGAGCTTGCAGGTAAAATCGACCGCATTGACTCAAATGAGCGTTTTGGGGAGCTGATATTAGACTATAAAAGTGGGAAAATCCCTGAAAAATCCTACCAACTCGCCTTTTATAAGCTTTTATATAATGAAAACGCCCACGCCTCTTTTTATGATTTAAATGATTTTGAACTTAAAGAGGGTAAAGATACAAAAAGCATTTTTGCCCTTAAAGAGGAGCTTGAAAAGCTTTTAGAAGAGGTGGATAAAGAAATCGTTTTTGAAAATGAAAAAAGCAATTTTTGTCCGTATAAATTACTTTATGAAAAAGATTTAAAATGAGTGAATTTAAGCCCTTTTTAGCCCTAGAGGCAAGTGCTGGTAGTGGAAAAACCTTTGCTTTGAGTATGCGTTTTGTTGCTTTGATTTTAAATGGAGCTAAAATTGATGAAATTTTAGCCATTACCTTTACCAAAAAAGCCACAAATGAAATGAAAAAAAGAGTGATAGAAAATTTCTTAACTTTTGACAAAAAAGAAGCCGAAACGAAAGAGCTTTGCAAACTTTTAGGTAAGGATAAAGAGGAGTTAATCCGCTTAAGAGACGCTAAAAAAGAGGAATTTTTAAGAAAAAATCTAAAAATATACACCTTTGATGCCTTATTTTCTCAAATTTTACGCTCCTTTGCTTTAAATTTAGGCTTGATGAGTGATTTTGAAAGCGTTGAAAATTCTCAAGATGTAAGAAAGGCTTTTTTAAAAAAGCTTTCTAAAGAGGAGCTTAAAAAACTGGCAACTTATATTTTAAAAATTGATGAAAAAGAGCATTTTTTTAATGAGCTTGAAAGCCTTTATCAAAACGCTTATTTTAAAAGTCTTAATATAACAAATCAGCCTGATTTATCCAAGCTTCAAAGTGCTTATGATGATTTGAGAAAATACTGCTTAAGTTTTGATAATAAAAATTTAAAAAGCAATTTTAAAAGCGAAAAATTACATCTTAAAGAATTTTTAAAAAGTTCTATTATTGACCAATTTGAGGAAAAAAAATATTTGCGAGATTTAGCCCAAGAAGATGTCAATTTTACTGCAAAAAGAGAGCGTTTTTTAGAAAGTTTAAGGCAGTATGCCCTAGAGCTAGAGGACTTTAAAATAGCGAATTTAATGGAGCTTTTAAAGATTTTTATCGAGGCAAAAAACGATTTACATAAAAATAAAAATATTTTAAGCTTTAGTGATATTAGCAGAAGAGTTTTAGACCTTATACGAAGTGATTTAAAGGATATGATTTATTTTAGGCTTGATGGGCGTATTAGTCATCTTTTAATTGACGAATTTCAAGACACTAGCGTTGTGCAGTATGAGACTTTAAAACCCATTATCGCCGAGCTTGTGAGTGGAGAGGGTGTGAAAAAAAATCGAAGCTTTTTTTATGTCGGGGACAAAAAGCAAAGCATTTACCGCTTTAGAAATAGCAAAAAAGAGCTTTTTGACCTACTTAGAGACACTTTTACGCAGATTAAAACAGAAAACCTTGATACAAATTACCGCTCTTTAGGGCATTTAATCGAATTTGTTAATACTCAATTTAAAAATAAATTTGAAAATTTTATCCCTCAAAAGATTTTAGAGCAAAATCAAAATAAAGGCTTTGTTCGCATAGTGCAAAGCGAGGAAACAGACGCTAAAAAGACCAAGCAAGAACTTCTTAAAGTTTTAAAAGAACAGCTTGATTTCCTACATCAAAAAGGTGTTTTGTATGAGAAAATTTGCATTTTATGTTGGCAAAATAATGACGCAAATGAAATTTTAGAATATTTAAAAGAGCATAAAATCCCAGCTTTTACACAAAGTAATATTTTGCTTGAAAATAAGGCTAGCGTGCGTTTGGTGTTAGAATATGCAAAATACTGCATTTTTGGCGATGTTTTTTATTTAGAAGTGATGAGGGAATTTTTAGGCTTTGAGCCTGAAAGATTGCAGCTTGATTTAGCTAAAAGTCCTGAGCAAAATGTGCTTTATCTCATTAAAAATTTAAAGCTTGACCTAGCCGATATAGCCTTGCTTCAGTTTTTAGAATATGCCAAGCAAAAGGGCAATTTTATGGAGCTTTTATTTAGCCCTTGTCCTTTAAAGATGATGGGCGAGGAAAATTATGGTATTAGCATTATGACCGTGCATAAATCTAAGGGGCTTGAATTTGACTATGTAACCGTGCTTGATAGACTTTCAAAGGGTAAAAATGACAATGAGCAAATTTTACTTGAATACGATATTCAAAAAGGCTGGGAGCTAAGGATTAAAAATGCTTTTCACAAAGCCACGCGTGATACCTCCTATCAAGATTTTTTAGCGAGGATAGAAAAAGCTCAAAAAGATGATGATATTAACAAGCTTTATGTCGCACTCACAAGGGCTAAAAATGGTCTTATTGTCATTAAGAAAAATCCATTTTGCGTTAATGGTAACAATCCAAGCTATTTTAACGGCAAGGGTTATTTAGACCTTGAGTGTTGTGAAATAGGCACTCTTAACGAGCAAACAGCTCCTAAAAACGAGGAGCAAAAAGAGCAAAACACCCTTAAAGAATTTGTCAAAATTCCTCTACAAAATGTCGAAAAAATAGAACTTAAAGAAGAATTTCATTTTGGTAATGCCTTTCACTTTTGTATGCAAAGCTTAAGGCTTCCAAAGGGAGAAAATTTAGAAAATGTCAAGCAAAAAACAAGGGATAAATTCCGCCATTTTTTAAGCGAAGATGAATTTAACGCCCTTTTTAAAAGAGTGCAAAATTTACTTGAAAATAAAGATTTTCAAGCCCTTTTACAAGGTAAAAAATTATTAAAAGAACAGCCGCTTAGTTTTAATGGTGAATTAAAAAGACTTGATTTACTTGCACTTGATGAAAAGGAAGCGTTGATTATTGATTATAAAACGGGTGAATTTAATGCTAAAAATGCCGAGCAAATCACACTTTACAAACAAGCCATTAAAGAAATTTTAAATAAGCAAAACACAAGAGCTTTTTTGGTGTATAGTCTCGATAAAAATATACAAATACAAAAAATTTAAGCAAAACAAAAAAAAAAAAAAATGCTAGACTTTACCACTTTATTTCAAAAAAGGAGCATTGATGTTTTTAGGACTGCTAAATCAAGAGGAAAAATTGGCGTTTTTAGAAATCGCACATCACTTCGCGTGGAGTAATAATAACTTTTCAGATGCACAAAAAGAGATTATTGCTGCATATTGTTTGGAAATGCAAGTGAGTGATATTTCATATAATGAAAGTGAGTTTAGTCTCAAAAATACTTTGGCAAAGTTTAAGGATAAAACACATCAAAAGATTGTTTTGCTAGAGACTATGGCGTTGGCAATGGCAGACAACATCACGACTTTAGAAGCCCTGCATAAAGGCGAAAAGGAAGTGTTAGAGACAATGATTAAGGAGTTTGGCTTGAGTAATGAATTGGCTGTGGTGTATGCAGATTGGACAAAAGCTATGCTAATTCTTACCGATCAGGGTAAAAATCTTATCAGTCTTTAGGTAGAAATTAGGCAGAAAATGGACTTTCCTTGCACAAAATGTGGTGCGTGTTGCAAAAACATTAGTGGCATTAAAGAGCTAGAATCTTACGATTTAGGCAATGGCGTATGCAAGCACTTAGACACGCAAAGCAATGAATGCAAAATCTATGCAAATCGCCCTATGATATGCAGAATAGAAGCGATGTATAAAAAGGTCTATTTGAGAAAATATAGCAAAGAGGAGTTTTACGCACTCAATATAGAATCTTGCAAAGTTTTGCAAGAAAAAGAGGGTGTGGATAGGGCATTTAGGTTGTAGATTCTATAAACTAGAATCTATCTTATATTTTATATTCTAAATTTTAAGGAGGCAATATGCCATTACCATTGATACCAGTTTTACTTGGAGGAGCAGCATTGGTAACTGCTGCATTTGGAGCTAAAAAGGGCTATGATGCGTATGAGGATACAAAGACAGCTGATTATTGGCACAATAGGGCAAAAGAAATGTATAGTGAGACAGAATCTGATCTCAATGAAGCAAGAAAAGCAACACAAGATACTTTTGAAAAATTAGGGCAATTGCAAGCAAATATTGTTGAAAATGAGCTAACAAGCTATGCAGAGCTTATAGACAAGCTTGATATAAAAAGTAATGTAGATTTTGCAAACATTGTAGGAAAAGAAACAATGGATAAACTCGTAGAGGTAAGACAATCTATCGTGTCGTTAGAGACAACGCTAGGTGCTGTTGCTGGGAGTGCTGCGGCTGGGGCTTTGGCTGGATTTGGTGCATTTGGTGGGGCTGGGTTATTAGCAACTGCCTCAACGGGGACTGCTATTAGTGCTCTAAGTGGTGTGGCTGCTACAAATGCGACTTTAGCGTGGTTTGGCGGTGGCTCTTTGGTTGCTGGTGGGCTAGGAATGGCTGGAGGGACCTTGGTGCTTGGTGGCATTGTAGCAGCTCCTGTTATCGCTGTGGCGGCTTCAGTCTTTGCAGCAAGTGCTGAAAAGAAAAAATATGATGCTTATGCGTATTGTGATAGCGTGGAAGCATTGTGTGAGGCTATGAAAGGTGAATCTTTAACACATAAGCAAATACTTGCTAAAAGTAGCGAAAAAATAAAAATCTTGGGAACAAATAGACAAGAAATGGAGGAGTTAATTGGAGAAGTAGAAAGCATTATGCGGGACAAAGGTGTAAGCATATCCATTTGGAACAAAATAGAACAAAGGGTGTTAAAAACCTTAATGCAACTAGCAGAAGCCATTGTTACAACCATCAATGCCCCTATAATGAATGATGAAGATGAATTAACAAAACGCCTAAGAGAACATCAGGAAAAATGCAAAGAACTTATGAGTGAGATTCAAAGAAAATGGGGGGAATGAGATTTTCAATGCTTTATAATCTCTTGTAGCTTAAAGGATTAATATGGCACAAAAAGCACTTTATGAAGAAGTAATTGAAGAAATTGGCACACAAACTTTGGCTCGTTTTGGGTTAAATATCTTTAGTTTAAATACCTATGCAGCATATGGGGCAAGTGTGCAGATGACGCTTGATGCAAGTAAAGCGTATAATCAGCACAAAAAGAATGATCAATATTTTGGACAAACCTTTGAAGAGCTTGATATAGGCAATCAAAATATAAAAGATTCTCTTGCTAATAATGGTAATAAAACTTACACAACAGATACGCTATATGACATTAAAAATGTGCGTGAAATGCTTGCAAGTGGCAAGAAACTAGAGAATCTAAATGAAAAAGATAGGGCAAAGGTGGAATATATTCTAACTTATTATGGCGATGAAGTGAAAAATATGGATTTTGACAAAATTGGAGATTTTGCAACAAAAAATCACAACACCACAGACACAATAACCCTTGATAAAAATGGCAATGTAGTAAAATCCGCACAACTTAAGGTTATTAAAAACACAGAGGGATTACTTAAGGATAGATATTTAGTAGGCGATAGTGCGGCAGATGAACTTAAAGTGCCTTTTGATGAATACAAAGAACATAAGGAAAATTTGGAGAAAATGATCGCAAATGGGAAACAAAATCCAAATGATGAAAAAGCAGTTGCAAAGGCAGAAAAGGCAAAAATCGCTCTAGAAAAACTTAATGCGAGTAATACTTGCAATCGTCTTATGGCTGAAAATCCACGCACAACGGCTGTGATAACTCAAAGCGTAGTAGCAAGCGGGCATATAGCCCAAGCAGGATTTAGCGATGCGATTGTGGTTACTCTATCAACACTTGCAAACGGAATCATCTGGGAAGTGAAGGATATGTTTAGCGGTAAGGTAGATTCTGAAACTTCTATTATGACTAGAATCAAGCGGTTATTGCAAAAGGTAAAAGAAGCCTTTCAAAGTAATTTTGCAAGGGGTGCTGGATTTGGTGCGATTGATGTAGTGGTTGGGATTGTGGGGCAGATTTTTAAAAGTGTTGCTGGGAGTTTAAGGCAGCTTTGGTCTAGCTTGCGAACTTCTGCAAAATCCATTTATAATGGTATATATTCTTATATAAAAGGTGAAATCAAGGATTTTAGAACGCTTACAAAAACGATTTTAAAATCTCTTTTTTCAGCAGCTTGGGTTGTTGGGGCAGTGGGTTTAGAAAAACAAATAGAAAGTGCATTGTTGGGTATAATGCCTCCACTTGCCCCTTTTATCGCCCCAGTGCTTGCCATTGTTGCAGCGGCATTTGCAGTTGTCGTTACAAGTAGAAGCATAGATATGGCAGTAGATGCTCTCTTTGGTGTGTATGCCGCAAGAGATAAAGCAAAGCTAAGGGCAGAGGAGATAGCAAATTTAGTCGCAGAAAAATTGCCTGTATTGATAGAAAATCGAGAAAAGCTAGAGCAGCTTATCGAGGAAACACACCATCAAAGATTAATGGTTATAGATTCTTCTTTTAGAGACTATCAATTAGCCTATGCAAATAACAATGATGTTGGAATCTACAATGCTTTGAATGGTATTTGTAGTCTCTATGGCGAAACATTAAGCATAAAAGATATGAACGATGTCAAACAAATTTTAGAAAAACCAAATAGAACAGGGAAATTGCAATGGTAAATATTTAAGCTTTAAAAAAGCTTAAATTAAGTTAAATTAAAGAAAATATTATTATAATTGCCTTTTTAAATTTTTGGCAAAAGGTAAGAAAATGACAAAGATAACAAAGCCAAACGAGGTCAAACGCGAATGGATCGTTTTAGACGCTGAAGGAAAGCGTTTCGGTCGTCTTTTAACAGAGGTGGCGACTATTTTAAGAGGTAAAAATAAGCCTTGTTATACACCAAATGTCGATTGTGGAGATTATGTCGTCATCATCAATGCTTCAAAAGCTGTTTTCACTGGAGCAAATAAGGCTGAAGATAAGCTTTATCATAGGCATTCTGGCTATTTTGGAAGTGTGAAAAGTGAAAAATTTGGAGATTTGCTTGAAAAAAACCCTGCAAAGCTTTATAAATTAGCCGTTAGAGGTATGCTTCCTAAAACAAATTTAGGTAGAGCTATGCTTAAAAAACTTAAAATTTACGCAGGAAGTGAGCATCCTCACACCGCACAAATCGCTAAAGAAGGAAAATAATTATGGCAAAAGCAACATACGCAACAGGTAAGAGAAAAACCGCTATCGCTAAGGTTTGGATTAAGTCAGGTAGTGGAAAAATAAGCGTTAATGGAGTGGATTTAAACACTTGGCTTGGCGGACACGAAGCGATAAAACTTAAAGTCGTGCAACCTCTACTTGTAACAAAACAAGAAGCAAGTATGGATATACGCGCAACGACTTTAGGGGGAGGCTACTCCGCACAAGCTGAAGCTTTAAGACACGGGATTTCAAGGGCTTTAGCTGCTATGGACGCTGACTTTAGAGCCTTACTTAAACCGCAAGGCTTATTAACAAGAGATAGTAGAAGCGTAGAGCGTAAGAAATACGGACGCAGAAAAGCAAGAAGAAGTCCGCAGTTCTCTAAGCGTTAATGTGGATTTTAAATTCATTTTTGAAAGGTTTGTTATGAAAAAAGTATTTTTATGTTTAGGTTTAGCAAGTGCTTTATTTGCAGCGGATAATAGTGTCAAATTTGAACTAACTCCTACCTTTAGTTTTAATAAATTTGAGGGAAATTTAGACCTTGATGATAGAGCAGCGCCTGGTGTGAGACTTGGCTATCATTTTGATGATTTTTGGCTTGACCAACTTGAGCTTGGCTTGGAGCATTATTCTAATGTAAAATATTCTAACACTGATAGAACAAATCTTACGAAAGTATTTTTAAGTGCGATTAAGGGCATCGATGTAGGTGAAAGCTTTTACTTTTATGGTTTAGCTGGTGGAGGTTATGAAAGATTTTCTAACGAGCAGTTTGACAATGAAAGTGGCGGTTTTGGGCATTATGGTGCGGGTATGAAGTATAAACTTACAGATTCTTTAGCTTTAAGACTTGAGACAAGAGACCAAATAAGCTTCCACGAAGCAAATCATAACTGGGTTACTACGCTTGGCGTAAGTTTTGGCTTTGGTGGCTCAAAAAATAGCTCGACAACTAATACTCAAAAAAACTCCCCGGAAGAAACTTCACTTGAAGGAAAAACCATTAGCTTAGAAGGGCATTTTGACTTTGACAAAACAACTATAAATCCAGCTTTTGAAAGCAAAATTCAAAATATCGCCAAGGTCCTAGAAGAAAATGAAAAATACAACACCATTTTAGAGGGACACACAGATAACATAGGCTCAAGAGCTTATAACCAAAAGCTTTCTGAACGCCGCGCACAAAGAGTCGCAAATGAGCTTATGAAATTTGGCGTAGATAAAAAACGCATTGAAGTTAAAGGCTATGGGCAAGATAAACCACGCTCAAGCAACGAAACAAAAGAAGGTAGAGCGGATAATAGAAGAGTTGAAGCAAGATTTTTCCTCGCTCAATGAAAGATAAAACTCTTCTTTTCGACCTAGATGGCACCTTGATAGACTCAACGCCTGCCATCTTAAATTCTTTTCACTTCGCCTTTGAAAAGCTGGGCTTAAAGCCTAGCTTAGATGAGGATATTAAACGCTTAATAGGACTTCCACTTGATGAAGCTTTTAAAGTGCTTTGTAAAGAAAAAGCGTATTTAGCCGAGCAATTTGTCGATTTTTATAGAGAAAAATACCGCACCATTTATTTAGACCAAACCACGCTTTTGCCTTTAGCTAAAGAGGCTTTAGAAATGGCTAGCGAATTTGCAGATTTAGCGGTTGTAACGACTAAGGGGTCGCAATTTACTAAGCCTTTGCTAGATTTTTTAGGAGTGGGACATTTCTTTAAAAGCATAGTAGGGCGTAATGATGTGCAGTTTGCAAAACCTCACCCAGAGCCTATTTTAACGGCATTAAAAAGATTAAATAAAGACAAAACTCACGCTTTTATGATAGGCGATACTCAATTTGACATTTTAGCGGCTAAGGCAGCAGGAATTTCTCATATAGCCTTAAGCTGTGGTTATGAAAGTATAGAAAGCCTACAAAAATATAGCGATTGTATCAAAAATAACGCTTATGAAGCGGTAAAGCATATAGCAAATTTATAATTTTTACTTCACATTAACTTCACAAAAAAATGTTAAAGTTCTCTTATCAATTTAAAGGAGAAACAATGAAAACAAAAATCGCTCTAGCAGCTTTACTAAGTGCAGCTGTGCTTTATGCACAAGATATGGTTATAAGTCCAGCCCAGCTTCCTAACAATGCGCAAAGCTTTTTAAACACACATTTTAAGGGTGTTAATATAGGACTTGCAAAAAAAGACCTAGATTCTTACGATGTAACTTTGACGGACGGCACGGAAATTGATTTTATCATCAATGGAGAATGGAAGGAAGTTGATGGTAAATATAAGGCAATTCCGCTTGGATTCTTACCTTCTACTCTTGTAGCTAAAGTGCAAGTGAGCCAACCAAACGCACAAATTTTCAAAGTCGAAAAGCAAATTAACGGCTATAAATTTAAATTTAATAATAATATGGAAGTTTATACAGACTTTAATGGCAATATTTTGGGGCAAAAATTTGACGATTAAGCGTTAAAAAGGGAATTTAGTTTTTCTAAATTCCCTTGCATTATTTTCAAATTTTCCTCTACATCTTTTTTAAGATTGACAAAGAAAGGATTCGCCAAACAGGCGATCAAAACACGCCCTTCTTTAGCAAAATAGCTTGAAAGCTCGAAATTTTTTCCTACTACTTTCTTATAAATTTGCTCTTCATCGCCACCATTTAACACCTGCTTTGAAATCAAACAAATTCCACAAAAAAGGCGCCCCAAATGATCCTTAAATTTCACATCATACAAGGCAAAATTTTTAAATTTAATGCCCTTTTCGCAATGAAATTCCTTTAAATCTTCGCTTAATTTAAATTGCATAAATTCCTCGCGTGAAAGCTCATTAATGGGAAAATACGCCTTATGACGCATTAAAAAAAGCTTTAAAACGCTAGTTTCAAGCTCCTTTTTGCTTTTTATAAGCTTTTTGCTTGTAAGGCGGTAAAAAAATACGCCTACAAACATAGCCCCAATCATAGCAATCACCATATCTTTGATAAAAACAAAAGCCAAAAAGCCCACCAGTAAGGCTTCAATGACGCTTAAGAATTTCAAAATCCCTAAGCGTTTTAAGATATAGAGCCTTTGACTTTCTAAATTTGCCATTAAGACTTGCTTTTTTCCATTCTTTTTCTTTGAGTTGGGTCAAGATAGCGTTTTCTCACACGCACATTAAGCGGTGTAACCTCGACAAGCTCGTCTTCTTCTATCCACTCTAAGGCTCTTTCAAGGCTGAGTTTTCTAGGAGGGACAAGCTTAATTGCATCATCACTCCCACTGGCTCTAACATTTGTTAAATTCTTACCTTTGATAGGATTAACATCAAGGTCGTTACTACGGCTATGCTCCCCTATAATCATACCCGTATAAACCTTAGTTTGCGGCTCGATGAAAAGCACGCCCCTGTCTTGAAGATTAAATAAAGAATAGCCCAAAGCCACGCCATTTTCCATAGAAATCAAAGCACCATTTGCCCTTTTCTCCACCGCTCCGCTAAAGGGACGAAATTCCAAAAAGCTATGATTCATCACGCCCTCGCCCTTAGTATCCGTTAAAAACTGGCTTCTAAAGCCTATAAGTCCCCTTGCTGGGATTTCAAACTCAAGCCTTGTTTGTCCATCTCCTGTGGGAGACATCGTTTTCATCTCTGCTTTTCTTTTGCCTAGTTTTTCAATGACTGCTCCGCTAAATTCCTCCGGCACATCGATGACTAAATGCTCGAAAGGCTCTGTTTTAACGCCGTCTTCGTTTTTGACAATTACTTCAGGGCGTCCCATACAAAACTCAAAGCCTTCTCTACGCATATTTTCTGCTAAAATTGTGATTTGTAGCTCACCCCTGCCGCTGACTTTAAATTTACCCTCGCCACTGCTTTCATATTTCATAGCGATGTTAGTTTTCATTTCTGCTTCTAGGCGTTCGGCGATTTTGTTAGAGGTTACATGTTTTCCCTCCGTGCCAGCAAGAGGTCCGTCATTAACGGCAAAAACAATGCTTAAAGTCGGCTCCTCAATGTGAAGGGGGTCTAAAGGCATAGGATTATTAGGGCATACGACACTATCTCCTACATCTAAGGTTTCAAAACCAGCGATAGCGACTATATCTCCACTGCTTGCCTCCTCAATGTCCATTTTTTCTAAGCCCATAAAGCCTATGAGCTTGGAAATTCTGCCATTAACCTTTTCTCCGTCTGCTTTGACTAACATTACAGATTGATTTTTCTTTACAACGCCATTAAAAATTCTTGCTATGCCTATTTTACCGACAAAATTATCATAGCCTAGTGTGAAAACTTGAAGTTGGAGAGGATTTTGCTTATCTCCGCTTGGAGCGGGAACTCTTTCAAGGATTGTTTTAAAAAGTGGCTCCATATTATCACTTGTATCGTTTAAATCAAGTTTTGCATAGCCATTTTTAGCCGCCGCATAAACAATGGCAAAATCAAGCTGTTCATCATTGGCATCCAAAGCGACAAAAAGGTCAAAAATTTCATTAATCACTCTTTCAGGATCAGCTGCTGGTTTATCAATTTTATTAATCACAACTATGGGTTTTAAGCCAAGCTGTAAAGCCTTTTTTACCACAAATTTAGTTTGCGGCATCACTCCCTCTTGTGCATCGACTAAAAGTAAAACACCATCGATCATCTTTAAAACCCGTTCCACCTCGCCACCAAAATCAGCGTGTCCGGGGGTATCGATGATATTAATCTTCGTGCCTTTGTAATTAATGGCTGTGTTTTTAGAAAGTATAGTAATGCCCCTTTCTTTCTCTATATCATTACTATCCATAACGCGTTCTGCGATTTGCTCTCTTTCGCTAAAAGTGCCTGATTGCTTTAAAAGCTCATCGACCATAGTCGTTTTTCCGTGATCAACATGGGCGATGACGGCGATATTTCTTATATTTTCCATTGTAACTCCCAAAGATTTAAAAGGGCTAATTATATAAAAACTTTGCTTAAAGATTGAAAATTTAACTATGACAAAGTTGGAATACTTTTTGCTTTAGTATCTGCAAGACTTAATTTTGAAAGGATACAAAATGTCAAAACCACTTAACGAAGTGCTTTTAAGCGAAATTTTTAACGCAGAGTGTGAAGCAAGGGAAAGCGAAACATTAATGCAAGTTCTTAATTTACTAGAAATTTTAAAAAGTGAAAAAAATAATAAAATGGCACGAATTTCAAGCGAATTAAGCGAACTTTTAGACAATGAGAAAAATTTCAAAAAAATTTCAAAAGCAAAGAATTTGAACGAACTTTTGGATATCTTAGTTTCTTTACAAAAAGATAAAATGATAAAAGTTTATGAAAATTCTTATTTAGAAAAAAAATTTCCAGCCCTAACAAAGGACAATTTTTTAAAATAAACTAAGGATTAAAAATGTCAAATTTAGCCCCACAAAGCGAGATTTTAAATCTCGCCCCAAGTAAAACTAGTCAAGCTTCTTTTAGCAAAACGATTAAAAATAATCCAAAAGAAGAAAAAGCTGGTGAAAATGAAAGGGAGAGCTTTTTAAATGCTTTACTTGCCTCCATTGAGGAGACAAATGAGCATTTGCCAACGCATATGAAGATAAGCGAAAGCGAAATCGTGGGTGAAGTGATGCAAAAATTACAAATCGGCAATTTTGATGAGGGGGATAAAATAAGCGTTTTTGAATCCGCCCCTCTAATGCAAATTTTATCCGTGCTTGATAAATTAAAAACGGATCTTTCTAATGTAAAATTAGCCAATCTTGCAAATAATAATACCCTTTTACAACTCATCAAAAATGAAAATAATTTTAATGCTCTTAAAAATGCAAACAGCTTAGGAGAGCTTTTAAATTTGGCTAAAGATATGGGACTTGAGGTTAGGGACATTAAGATCGATAGATTGCTTGATTTGAAAGCGACTTTTCCAAATTTAGATAAAAAAGACTTTTTTAAGGGGGCTATTGATAATGTTTTTAAAGAAGTTTTAAATCATAAATTAGCCCATATAGAAAAAAGCTTAGATAAAAATTTGCACACGCAAAATAAAACACCTGCAAAAACAAATGAGGCAAATTCCTTGCTTTCTAAAACTTTGCAAAATTTAGACTTTCTTATCAAAAAAGAGGATAAAACTCATCAGTTTGATAAAGCTAAAAAAGAAAACGATGAGGAGATAGAGCTAAAAACTCCTATAAAAACTAATAAAAATGAAATTTTAAACGAAGTTGTAGAAAAATTTTCACAAAAAACTAAAATCAATGAAAAAGAAACGCAAAGCAAAGAAACTTTTAAACTTAAAGAAGAAATAAAAGAGCCAAATTTAGAACCTAAAAAAGAGAATTTAAGCACTCAAAAGGAAAATTTGAAGATTCAAAAAGAGAGTTTAAATATTCAAAAGGAAAATTTTAAGACTCAAAAAGAAGATTTAAGCACTCAAAAGGAAAATTTAAAAACTCAAAAAGAAGATTTAAAAGAGATGACTCATTTGGGCAAAGAGCCTTTAAATAAACCTGATGAAAATGTCAATTTACAAGAAAAAACTAAATCCCCTCTCAAAGAAGCCGTTTTAAATGCTACTTTAGGTAAAGATATAGCAAAAGAGACAATAAAAGAAACGCCCAATGTTAAAGATTTCATACAAAAAGAATTTACACAAAAAGAAACTAGCAAAGAAAATCTTAAAGATGTGAAATTAAATCATCTTAGCGAGGGATTAAAAATCACAAGCGAAAATTTAACAAAAGTCGTGCAAAATAAAACGAGTGAAAATCTTTTTAGCGAGCTTTTAAATAAAGAAACAAATAAAGAATTATTCACTAAAGAAAATGGCGAAAATACCGCCAATACAGAAAAGTCTGGCATAGATGATTTAAATAATCTTGTCAAAGATTTAAGCAGGGTCAATCAAAATCAAAAAATCATCTCTCCAAAAGAGACCTTACAATACTTTTCTAAAGATTTAAAAGAGGCTATGGAGCAGTATAAAGCGCCTATTACCAAACTAAGCATTACGCTTAATCCTTCAAATTTGGGTGAAGTTGAAGTAACTTTAGTGCAAAGAGGAGCAAATCTTCACATTAATTTTAATTCCAATCATAATGCGATGAATTTATTTTTACAGCACCAAGCCGAATTTAAAAATTCTCTTGTAAATATGGGTTTTACAGGGCTTGAAATGAATTTTAGCGAGCAAGGCAAAAGAGAACAGCAGCAAGAAAAGAAAGCAAAATCACATTATTATGAAGAAAATTTTGAAGAAGAAAATAGTCCTAAAATTAATTTAGAACTTGTTTTAGCAAAATATTTCTAAAGTGGAACGATTTTTGCTTTTATTATAGAAAAGACTTTAAATAAGGAGCTTAAAATGACAACGGAATGGAATCCAAATTTAAACTGGCAAAATACACAAAGCAAACCAAACGACACCACCCAAAATAATGGAGGAAGTCTAACTCCTAATAATCAAGGCAATCCCGGAGCTGTTTTAGACAAAGATGCCTTCTTAAAGCTTCTTTTAATAGAAATGCAGCATCAAGATCCAACTGACCCTATGGATAGTGATAAAATGCTTACGCAAACTTCGCAACTAGCAGCCCTTGAAATGCAACAAAACACTAATAACACTATGCAACAAATGGTCGCGCAAATGGAAAAACTCTCAAACGCTATGGGAACAAGTCAAAGCATAGGTGCTTTAGGAGCTATCGGTAAAATGGCAACCGTTGCAGATAATAAAATCAAGCTTACAGGATCTAATGAAGTTATCGCCCTTAAGATGTATTTACCAGAAGCGTCAAATAAAGACGGAATTACCCTAGAAGTCTATGATAAAGATAATAAGCTTGTTTATACGGAAAAAGCGAGCGAGGGCAAGGAAGTTTCAGCAGGACACTTTACTATGGAGTGGCCGGGTAGAAATAATGATGGTGTTTATGCAGGGGATGGAGAATATACGGTTAAAATCGTCTATAACAATCAGCAAGGTGAGAAAGTAACAGCAAGCTATGGAACTTATCCTATCGAGGGTGTAGTGTTTAAAGAAGGGGTTGCCTATGCAAAAATGGCAGGGCAAGAAGTGCCATTTGACGCTTTAGGGGAGATTACAGATTATAAATTTAGTCTAGGTTCTAATAACTCAAACAATAATACAGGTGGAGATAGCGAAAAGCCAGAAACTGACAGCAAACCAACAGACCCTAATGCAAAACCCGAAGAAAAACCTAAGGCTTAAGCAATGATGGGTGCATTTTATAATGGAATAAGTGGTGTTAAAACAAATAGTTTTGGTATTGACATCAGTGCGAATAATATAGCAAATGTCAATACCACAGGCTTTAAGTATTCTAATGCTGAATTTAAGGACATTTTTTATAGCACTATCACTTCGCAATCAACTAATCCAGCTCAAGGAGGATATGGCTCAACGCAAGCTTCTTCAAAACTAGTTTTTGAACAAGGCTCTCCTGTGGCAAGTGAGGGGGAATTTGATGTGGCTTTACAAGGAAAGGGCTTTTTTGGTGTTTTGGGTGCGGATGATATGCCTTATTACACTAGAAATGGGGCTTTTAAACGCGATGCAAATGGGCATTTGGTAGATTCTTATGGAAATTTTGTGTTAGGCACGATGAATCCAGCCTTTCAGGGTATAACATATAGCGATAGAGTAGCGGGACTTATGGGCGATTACTTAAACACAGGAACACCCATTAATAATGGCTTTACGGTAAATTCTAATGACAAATTTACTTTAGGCACCACAGGCTCACAAGGGGCTTTACAAGTGCCTATAAATATGTATCTTCCTCCAAAAGTTACGCAAAATGTGCAGTGGAAGGGAAATTTAAATACCAACACAAAAACTGAAGTTGTAACCATCGATTTAAATCCTAACAATTTTAAAGTGGAAAAAACACCAGATGGAAAATTTAAAGTCAGCGGAAGTGTAAGTAAAAATGAGGTTTTTAGTGCTAAGGAAAATGATAGAATTTTGCTTAATTTCATCGATAAAAATGGCGTTAAACAAAGCTTTGAAGCGACTTTGGATAAGGATTTAAATTTTGTTAGTAAAGAGCTTGACTTAAAGGGTTTAGATACCGACTCTATCAAGCTTGAATCCGCACAAATTAGCACGGAACAGCAAAAGGCAAATAAGGACATTTTAGAAGCACCTATTTATAACGCTGATGGGAGCAAAAGCACACTAAGACTGACTTTAGAGAGAATTTTGCCTCAAGTGGGCGATACTATGGTATATAAAGTAAGCGCACAAATTTACAATGCTAAAGGCGAAGCAGTAGGAGAGCCAACTGAAGGAAGTATGACCTTTAATCAACACGGAGCCTTATTAAGCAATGACATTAAAAGCGTTAATAACCCTGAAGGAGGAACGATTAACATTGATCTAGGAACGCCTTATGACCCTAATATAGCAGGAAGTGGTTATAGTGGAATTTATGTTCAAGCGGGAAAAGAAAAAAATGTCATCACAAGACACGATGGCATAGCGGAAGGATTTTTCGACCAATACAGAATAGGCGATGGAGGTGAGTTAATCGCTCAATTTAGCAATGGACAAACCGCAATAGTCGGCAAAATCGCCCTTTATAATTTCATCAATGAGCAAGGCTTAATGGCTATGGGAGATAATATCTTCGCGGCTACAGGAAATAGTGGCGAGGCAAGTTTTATAATGAAAGACGGAGAAATTGTCAATACTGCTAAATTTAAAGGAGGCTTTTTAGAGCAGTCTAATGTCAATTTAAGTATGGAGCTTTCTAATCTTATCGTTACACAAAGGGCTTTTGATGCAAGCTCTAAAAGCATCACTACAAGCGATCAAATGATACAAAAAGCCATTAATATGAAAAAATAAGTCCTAAAATAGGACTTATTGACACATAAAATCTTTTGTACTATAATTTTTCGATTCTCAAAAAAGAATTAAAATGAAAATCAAAAAGGATACAAAATGAGACAATACGAAACTTATCGATGTCAAAAATGTGGCAATGAGGTTGAGGTGCAAAATGTAGGTGGTGGAACTTTGACTTGCTGTAATGAGCCTATGCAGTGCATTACGAAAGATTTAACTGCCATAAATTTAATGAAAGCTTTCGCAGGTGAGTCAATGGCAAGAAACAAATATGATCTTTTTGCCGATATCGCCGAAGAAGAAGGCTGGCACGCTGTGGCAAGGCATTTTAGAGAAGCTGCGGAAAATGAAAAATGGCACGCTAGAGCGGAATTTAAGGCTTATCACGAATTAGTCGATGGTAAGGCTTTAGACATCACGACTAAAAATCTCGTTTGTGCGGCTGAAGGGGAAAATTACGAGCATACTATAATGTATCCTAATTTTGCAAAAATCGCAGAAGATGAGGGTAAGAAGGCTATCGCTAGGCTTTTTACAGCCATAGGTAAAGTGGAGATAGAGCACGAAAGGGAGTATTTAGCCCTTAAAAAAATGCTTGAAGAAGAGGAATTTTTTAATAGTGAAGTTGAAGAATTGTGGGTTTGCGAAGTGTGCGGACATATTCATCGTGGCAAAAAAGCTCCAGCAGCCTGTCCTTTATGTAAAGCGCCAAAAGAGTATTTTAAAAGAGAATTTTTAGGCTAATGCTTGTTGGTATCGATGAGGCGGGGCGAGGAGCTTTAGCTGGACCTTTATTTATGGCGGCTTGTGAGCTTTTAAAGCCCCTTAATGAGCTTAAAGATTCCAAAAAATTAAGTGAAAAAAAGCGTGAAAAACTTTATGAAGAGATTATTTTAAACTCAAACTATCTAATCCTCGCCTTTTCAAACGCCCAAATTGACACGCTAGGACTTAGCAAATGTCTGCAAAGAGGACTTGAAATCATTCATTTGCATTTTGAAAAGCAAAGAAAAATTTTTGACGGCAATACAAATTACGGTGTTTTAGGTGTAGAAAATTTAATCAAGGCTGATAGCCTTATCGCCGAAGTAAGTGCGGCTAGCATTTTAGCTAAGGTTAGCAGAGATAAGGTGATGCAATTTTTAGCCTTAAAATACCCACAATATGGCTTTGAAATTCATAAAGCCTACGGCACAAAAGCACATAGAGAAAGCATAGCAAAATACGGAGCTTGTAAGCTTCACCGCTTAAGCTTTAAACTCACATAAAGCCCTTAAATCCCATAAAAGCAAGATAAATTCCATACCCTACTATCAAAATGGACGAAAGAGCTGAAAAAAGGCGGCTAAAACGCTCTTTAATATAATTTGAAACATAAGTGAAAAAAAGTAAAGTGGGCAAGGTAGAAAGCCCGAAAATAAGCATAATGAAAGCAGATTTTAATAAATTTGACTGACTTAAAGCGCTAGCTAAGAAAAAATAAACCAAACCACAAGGCACAAAGCCATTACAAAAACCTAAAATCAAAGCACCATTAAAGCCTTTAAAATGAAGAGCTTTTTTAGCAAGTTTTGAGAAAAAAAGCTCCCACAAAATATTTCTTTCTAAAAAATTTAAAATCTGTCCTTTGAAAAATAAGGCTAAACCCAAAATACTCACAAAAATACCCAAAACAAAAAAACTAAAACTTTGAATTTTTGCATTAAAAGCAAGTAAAGAGCCAAATATACCGCATAAAATTCCAAGTAAAACATAAGCAAAAATACGCGATAAATGATAAGATAAATTTAATAAAAAAGGATTTTTAGCCTTGGAGCTTATCTTTAAAAAAGCGAGATTAAATCCCCCGCACATCGCATAGCAATGGCTAAAACTTGACAAAAATGCTATGGATATAATGCTAATAATTTCACTCAAAGTAAATTCGCAAATTCTTTAAAAATATATTTACTCTCATGAGGACCTGAGGAGCTTTCTGGGTGATGCTGCACGGAAATAATGGGATAGTCTTTATATCTCACGCCCTCGACATTATCGCCAAATAAATTTCTATGCGTAATAAAAGCGACCTCACAAAGCTCTTCTGGGACATTGTAGTTATGATTTTGAGCGGTAATTTCGACTTTTTTATTTTCTAAATTAATCACGGGGTGATTTGCTCCGTGCTGACCGAATTTCATCTTATAAGTTTCATAACCAAAGGCATTGCTTAAAAGCTGATGTCCCAAACAAATGCCAAGCATAGGCACTTTAGCTTCGGCTAATTTTTTAATTTCGGCAATTTCATCTTTTAAAATTTTAGGCTCCCCCGGACCATTTGAAAGAAAAACGCCGTGAATTTCACCCTTTTTAAAAAGAGTGATTAATTCTTGTGCTTTCACATTGTAAGGGAAAACTTCGACAGCCAAATTTGCATCCACAAGTTCGTTTAAAATATTTCTTTTGACACCATAATCAATTACGGCGATTTTTTTCTTTGCTTTTTTAGGCTCATTATAAGTTTTGCCGTTCCATACGCCTTGCTCGTGCTTATAGGGCTTTTTAGTCGAAACTTCTTTGACAAAATTCACCTCATCGATCTTTTTACTTGCCAAAAGCTTTTCTTTAAGCTCCTCTTTATTTGAAATTTCTGTCGAAACAATGGCTCTTAAATTTCCGCTATCTCGTATGAGTTTAACCAAAAAACGCGTATCTATATCACAAATTCCTATTTTTTGATGCTTTTTAAGATAAGTATCTAAACTTTCCTTTGCTCTATAATTAGAAAAAGTGGAGCTAAACTCACGCACGAAAATTCCACTCGCAAAAATATCCTTGCTCTCGTCATCGTCCTCATTTGTGCCGACTATGCCGATTTCTGGCATAGAAAAGACGATGAATTGCCCTGCATAAGAAGGGTCTGAAATGATTTCTTGATAACCACTCATCGAGGTATTAAAAACAAGCTCTCCCAAAAAGGTCCCCTCACAGCCAAAAGCCCTAGCACTTAAAAAGACATCGTTTTCTAAATAAATATAAGCCTTCAAAACATACCCTTTTTTCTAAGCTCTTCTTGGTAAAGCTTTTCAAAGATAAGCTCATATTCTTCACTTCCTGGCACGGGCTTATTTTTATAATTACTAATCTTATCATAAACATCATCTTCGATTGTTTCATAAATTTTTAAATAATCTTCAATGCTTGAAAAAATGAGATTTTTTACTCTATTTTCACTCACAATGAAATTAATATAATCATTTTCAACAAGTGCATTTAAAATTTGATGAGAAAGGCGACTGTGTCTTTCCTCTTTATCTAAAATCACATCATATTCAGCAGCCAACTTTCGCTTCACAAGCCAAAACATATTTTTTCTATCAACCTGCATAAGTTCCATTTCATCTTCTTGCTTTTCAAGCAATTCTCTCGCTCTTTCGTCTAATTTTTTTTCTTTATTTAAATCCTCTTCTAAAATATTTTTTACGCATAAATTTAATTTTTCCAACTGGTCTTTAATCTCTATAAAAGAAGAATGGCTAATATCAAGCATAATTTTATTTGCTATATAGGGGATATGTGGGAATTTAATACGCATTTTTAAACCTTTATTTTTAATTTGAAATGATAGCTTATTTTCGGTAAAAAATGGTAATAAAAGCCTTAATTACTCGCGTTATTTTCCGTAGTATTGTCGCTTTTATCTTCTTCTTTTTTGTCTAAGTTTTGAAGTAGTAAAGTTAGCTCACTAGCCTTTTGTGGGTCCATTTTAGAAAGTATGCCTGAAATTTTTCTAGACTCTAAAGAAAGCATTATTTTACTAGCCTCTTCAGCGTCCATTTGACTTAAAACATCTGCCACAGCCGTATCTTTCATTTGAGAATAAATTTCTTTAATGCGACCCTCTGTTTTATTATTGATAGAATTTAAAATTTCCTCATTTTGCTTTAAAAGCCTTTCATTTTCCTCTCTTAAGCTTTCAATCTTAGCTAAAGTCGCATTGACCTCGGCTTCTTTTTGATTTAAGGCATTCATTTTTTCTTTTTGTAAGCTTTCAAAAGAAGCTTTAAAAGCCTCTAAAGCTTGTCTAGCTTCATCAAATTCGCGTGTTTGAATTTCTAGCTCTCCCTTTCTTGATTCAAAATATTGCTGACAATCCTCCGCAAAAACAACTCCAAAAAATAGTGCTAAAATTACAATTTTTCTATTCATCTTTATCCTTTTTAAAAAAACGACTAATCGCAAGCTCATCGAGGAATTTTTCCTCCGCTTTTTGCATAGCCTTTTGCATAGCTTTAAGCTCTTCACTTTGCAAATATTTTATCTTTTCATAATCTAAATGTGCTTTTTTGTATAAAAATTGATAATGATTAACTTCTTTATGAGAAAGCTCTACTTTTTCCTTAGCCCTAGCCAAAGCCTCTCTCGCAACACCTTCCATAAAAACATTTGCTCTTAACTCCTCACTTGAAATTTGACCTTTTAAAGTGCTTAAATTTAACAACTCCTCCTGTGCTAACCCCAAAAGTCTCTCATTTTCTTTTTGCCTTTGCAAGGCGGCGTTTAAGTCTGTTTGTGCCTTGTCAAGCTGCTGTTTTTTGACCTTGATAACGGCGTTAAATTTGCTTTTCATAAGATGATAGTGTCATCTCTTTCCGCACTTGTAGAAATGAGCTTTACCTTTACGCCGACTAATTCTTCAAGTCTAGCGATGTATTTTTTAGCATTTTGCGGCAACAGGTCAAAATCTCGTATCCCAAAGACCTTATCCCAGCCCTCCATTTCTTCATAAATGGGCTTTGCCTTCTCCAAATCGCTTGGCATATAGTCAATTTCTTCACCCTCATACTCATAAGCACGGCAAATTTTAACCTTCTCAAAGCCGTCTAAAACATCAAGCTTCATCAAGGCTAAATGATCAAGTCCATTAAGCCTTGCTGTATATTTTACCGCCACAGCGTCAAACCATCCGCACCTTCTTTTACGCCCAGTGCTAACGCCTATTTCCTTGCCTATCCTTGCGATTTTCTCTCCCTCTTCGCCCTTATCCTCGCTAGGAAAAGCTCCATTTCCCACCCGAGTCGCATAGGCTTTTACTATACCTGTGATAGAACCAGCCTCCTTAGGATTTAGCCCAAGTCCTGTTAAAGCCCCTGCTGAAATGGTATTTGAACTTGTTACAAAAGGATAAGTGCCGTGGTCAATATCTAGCATAGAGCCTTGCGCCCCCTCTAAAAGCACCCTTTTATCTTCATCTAATGCCTTCCAAAGCAATCTAGTCGTATCGGTAATATAAGGCGTTAAAATTTCACTAAAACGCTTTAAATCAACCAAAAGCTCATCTTGATTTGGAATTTCCACACCTAAAAATTCCAAAAAAGTTTGATTATTTTCAAAATCTCTCATCAAATTTTCGCATAATTTTTCAGGCTCTAAAAGCTCGGCAACTCTGTGTCCTACGCGGTTAATCTTATCTGCATAGCTAGGTCCTATACCCTTGCCTGTCGTGCCTATGGCGTTTTTACCCTTAAGTTTTTCTTTTGCTAAGTCTATTAAGGAGTGGTGTTTTAAATTTAAATGCGCCCTATCGCTAATATAAAGTCGTCCTTTAAGATTGTCAAATTGTGCCATTTCGGCGATTAAAACCTCAGGCGAAACAACTACGCCATTACCTATGATATTAATGCAGTTTTGATGTAAAACACCTGATGGCATTAAGTGAAGTGCATAGCGGACACCATTGACCCAAATGGTATGCCCAGCATTATGCCCCCCCGCACTTCGGCATACAAAATCATAATTTTCACATAATTTATCGACTACTTTACCTTTACCCTCATCACCCCATTGAATTCCTACGACTATATCAGCCTTACTCATCGTTTTCCTTTTTTATGGCGAGAAGATGAGAGAATCGAACTCCCCAAAGAATAGCCAGCTACCCTTTCATCTGATTTGAAGTCAGTGGCGCTCACCAGAGTCGCTTATCTTCCGCTTTGATTATAGCATTTTAAGTCAATTTTACAAAATAAGCACTAACTCCTTTTTTCCAAGCTTAAAGAACGCATAATTTTATGCCAAAGCTTAGTATTACCAAGCCAAGCTCTCTTATATGCCTCACCTTTTTTATGCGTATCGTTAAAAAGATATTCTATAAAATGTAGCTTTTCTCCCCACTCTAACTCAACTTTTTTCATTTCCTTACAATTTAAATCGTGGCGGATATTAATAAGAGTGTATTTTGCGTGATGAAAAATTTGCATTTGCTTTAAAAATTTTTCAAATTCCGCATAATTATCTTGCCTACAAGAAACAAAACAAATATGTTTAGAGGCTTTAATGTGGCGTTTTAAATTCTCAAATCGTCTTCTTTTTTGCGTGATAAAACGCTCATAGCCACACTCTAAACTCTCCTCAAAAGAAAAATCGTGCATAGAACGCATCCCATTTGCCTATCTCTTACCCAACGCTTATTTGTGGTGCTAGCCACTTCTTCGTATTCTTTGAAAAAATTTGCAAAATCCTCTTCAAAACAAGCATTAATATCACTTAAAGTATAAAGTCCTAACCAGTCAAAGGGGGAAGAAAAAGTGCGTAATTTAAATTTTCTCAAATAAAACGCCACCTTACAACCCCCACCTGCACTTATAAAAACATCGGCTCTAAATCTTGTGTGGCGTTTAAAAAATGGTAGAAAATCAATCACCCAAATCAGGCTTCATCTCTAAAATTTTCCAAGGAAGCCCCTGTGTATTTAGCTCGTCCATAAAAGGCTTAGCGTCGAATTCCTCCATATTTTTCACACCGACCCCACTCCAAATTCCACGCGCTACAAGCTTTGCACCTATCATCGCTGGAACTCCTGTGGTATAACTTACCGCTTGAGAAAGAGTTTCTTTAAAACACTCCTCGTGATTGCAAACATTATAGATATAAACTTGCTTATCTTTGCCGTCCTTAATGCCCCTTATTACGCAGCCTATATTCGTATAGCCTTTTGTTCTTTCTCCAAGAGAGGCGGGGTCTGGTAAAAGGGTTTTAAGAAATTCAATAGGCACGATTTCTACTCCCTTATGTTTTACGGGTTTAATACCTAACATACCGACATTTTCAAGGCATTTCATATGAGTGAGATAGCTTTGTCCAAAGGTCATAAAAAAGCGAATTCTTTTCAAACTTGGGATATTTTTAACTAAACTTTCAAGCTCCTCGTGATAAAGCAAATAGCTATCCTTTACGCCTACTTCTGGATAATCCCACTCCATTTTAATAGCCATAGGCTCTGTTTCTATCCACTGCCCGTTTTCAAAATATCGCCCCTTAGCTGAAACTTCTCTAAGGTTGATTTCTGGGTTAAAATTGGTCGCAAAAGGGTAGCCGTGATCCCCTGCATTACAATCTAAAATATCGATATAGTGAATTTCATCGAATAAATTTTGCTTCGCATAAGCACAAAAAACATTCGTTACTCCCGGGTCAAACCCACTTCCTAAAAGTCCTAAAATCCCAGCTTTTTTAAAGCTTTCATCTTTTGCCCATTGCTCTTTATATTCAAATTTAGCTAGGTCTGGATGCTCATAATTTGCTGTGTCTATGTAGTGAATTCCTGTTTTCAAACAAGCGTCCATTAGACTTAAATCCTGATAGGGCAAGGCGAGATTAAGCAAAATTTCCGCCCCAGTTTTTTGGATTAAAGTAACCACTGCTTCGACATTATCCGCGTCAATTTCCGCTGTATCCACGCTTACACCCAAACGCTCTTTAATAAAAGAGGCTATGGCATCGCATTTGCTTTTCGTGCGACTTGCGAGAGTGATTTTAGTGAAAACATCACTATTCATCGCACATTTCACACTTGCGACCCTACTAACTCCGCCCGCACCGATAATAAGAAGATTTGCCATTTCATATCCTTAAATTCAATTTTTGCTTATTGTAACAAATTTAAACTAAACACCATTACGAATTTTTACTATAATTTCTCATCTTTTTTATAAGGTTTTTAATGTTTTCAGCGTTTTTTCTCTCTAAAAAATGGGCTTTATGGGCTTATGCGGGACTTTTTGTGCTTTTAGCTTTTTTGTATTTGCAAACAAGTCTTAATGTCGCTATTAACGAGTGGTATAGAGATTTTTATAATATTTTACAAAAACCAAATGTGCAAAACGCCCCTTTAATCTTAGACGCAAATGCGACCAAAATCGCTAACGAAAATGCGCAAAAAGCCTTAGAAAATGCGAATTTCATTAATAAAGCCTCCATTTTTTACTACCAGCTTTTAAACGAATACTTTTTTTCTAGCAAAAGCATAGCCGCTCAAAAAGCCTATGCGATGAGTGATTTTTATTCTAGCATTGCTGTTTTTTTATGTATAGCCTTGCCTTATGTTTTTATCGCCACTTTAAGCATTTATTTTGCAAGCGTTTATACCTTTAAATGGCGTGAGGCTATGACCTTTGCTTATTTGAAATTTTGGAAAAATAAGGACGATAATATCGAGGGAAGCTCACAAAGAATCCAAGAAGATGCCTATAATTTTTCCAAAATAGTCGAAAGTTTAGGACTTGCCTTTGTGAAATCCTTAATGATTTTAATGGCTTTTATTCCTATTTTATGGACTTTAAGCGAAGATGTTTCCAAAATTCTTTTTAAAAATTTAAGCGAAGATAGTATTTTTTATTTTTTAAAAGATATGCAAGGACTGCTTGTTTATGTAGCTTTGTTTATCTCGCTTGGAGGGCTTATTATATCGTGGTTTGTAGGCATTAAACTACCCGGACTTGAATACAATAATCAAAAAGCAGAAGCCGCCTTTAGAAAAGAGCTTGTTTATGCGGAGGATAATCGCAAGGATTATGCTAAAAGCGAGACGATGATAGAGCTTTTTACGGGACTTAAATTCAATTACAAAAGGCTATTTTTGCATTATGGTTATTTTAATATTTGGCTGATAATGTTTGAGCAAATCATCGTCATCGTGCCATTTTTGATTATGGGACCCTCACTTTTTGCTGGAGCTATCACGCTTGGCGTTGTAATACAAATTAACAATGCTTTTGACCAAGTTAGAAGCTCTTTTAGTGTTTTCATCACAAACTGGACTAAAATCACAGAGCTTAGAAGTATCCATAAACGCCTTAGCGAATTTGAAAAAAATATCCTTTATAAAAATCAACCTTGACTTAGACTTTTTTTAAGACTTTTCAAAGCAGGAGAAAGTCTTAGCTCGTAAGCTTTTTTCGCATCAAGTAAGCCTTCATCAAGGCTTGAAAGTTGAGCTTTTGTAAAAAGGGCTAATGTTTCAATGCTTTTATTTGCATAAAGTCTTTTTCCCTCTTTAAAAACACAGCTCAAAAGCTCTTCACGCCTTAAATTCGGTGGCAAATTTTCTAAAACTTCATCATAAATCATAAGCTCATCATACAAAGCTTTTTCTCCCTCATAAACGCGAAAAAGTTTTTTAAAATGTGGAATTGTCGTTTTGAAAGAGTCTTGAGAAATTTTGATTTTGGGATAAATTTCTCCTTTAATCTCCACCGCCACAAGCTTATAAACGCAGCCAAAAATCGCATCGCTAAAAGCCGTGATTAAACGCTCTCCAACCCCAAAGCCGTCAATTTTAGCACCATTTTTAAGTAGGGTTTCAATGCTTTTTTCGTCCAAAGAATTTGAAGCGATGATTTTACACTCTTTAAGTCCAGCCTCATCGAGTTTTTTGCGAATTTTAAGGCTTAATTCACATAAATTTCCAGAATCAATCCTCACAGCCCCCTTTTTAATGCCAAATTCTTTAAAAACTCTAATCGCATTTTCAAGCCCCAAAAAGCAATCATAAGTATCAATAAGTAAAGTTGCATTTTCAGGGTAAAGCTTCACAAAAGCCCTAAAAGCCTCATATTCGTCTGCAAACATTTGCACCCAAGCATGTGCCATAGTTCCGCTTGTTTTTAATCCATAAAGTTTAGCTGCAAGGGTATTTGAAGTGCCTAAACATCCGCCTATCATCGCTGCTCTAGCACCTTTAAGTGCTGCCTCGCCACCGTGAGCTCTTCTTGCTCCAAATTCTAAAACAGCCCTACCCCTAGCTGCCCTTACAATGCGACTTGCCTTAGTGGCGATTAGACTTTGATGATTGAGAGTGCAAAGCAAAAAAGTTTCTAAAAGTTGTGCCTCAATAGCCCTAGCTTTAATCACCATCACAGGTTCATTTGCGAAGATTACCGCACCTTCTTTAACGGAATAAATTTCGCCACTAAATTTAAAATGCTCCAAATATTTTAAAAAGTCCTCATCAAAGCCCTTTTGCCTCAAAAAAGCAAGATCCTCCGCATCAAAATGCAAATTTTCTACAAAATCTAAAACATCTTCAAGTCCAGCAAAAATAGCAAAAGCCCCTCCATCAGGAGCCTTTCTAAAAAAAATATCAAAATAGCAAATTCTATCCGCAAAACCCTCTTTTAAATAGCCTTGCGTCATAGTAAATTCATAAAAATCACAAAGAAGATGATATTTAAAAGTCGTCAAAACTGATACTACCTTTAGAATAATTTGTAACTTTGCTTTCGAAAAAATTGCTTTTTTGGTCATTGAATTTAGAAAAATCATCAACCCACTTAATCGGATGTTTGGCATTGTAAATTCTATCCAAATTAATCGCTATAAGCCTTTGATCGACTAGATAATGAATATATTCTTCGATAATATCGTCCGTAAAGCCCATAATTTGATTTTGCGTGATGTATTTACCCCACTTAATCTCAAGCTCACCAGCTCTTTTAAACATAGAATAAATTTTATCGATATTTTGCTCGTTAAATAAATCAGGTCTTTCTTTACGCACAGAATTGATCATATTTTGAAATAATAATAAATGCGTAATTTCATCTCTTTGTATAAAGCGAATCATTTGTGCAGAGCCTAGCATTTTACCCGCTCTTGCTAGAGCATAAATTGCCGTAAAACCGCTATAAAAATACACGCCCTCTAAAATTTGATTTGCCACCATAGCAAGAAGCAATTTATTATCATCAACATCACCTGCTAATTCTTCATAAATGCCTGAAATAAAGTCATTTTTTTCCCTTAAGGTCGCATCGTGCTTTTCCATTTCATAGATTAAATCCGTATTATCACAAATCGCCTCGACCATTACAGCATAGGATTTGGAATGATTTGCCTCCTCATAAGCTTGGCGTGCTAGGACAGCGTTGATTTCAGGGGCTGTGATATAAGGATTGATATTATCGGCTAAATTATTTGTTTGAAAACTATCCATTGAAATGAGTTGAGACCAGACAAGATCATACATTCTTTTTTCTGCTGCGGTTAAATTACAGCGGTAATCAAGAGCGTCTCTTGTCGTATCGACTTCTTTAGGAAACCAAGTGTTTGCTTCCATTAAATCCCAAAGTTTTAAAGCCCAAGTGTATTTTGCCTTAGTGAAATTTAAAATCCCGTGCGGATTACCTGAAAAAACCTTTCTATCGCCTAAACTTTCATTTGAATTTGGATTATAAATTCTTTTTCTTTGCATTTTTACCCTTTCAAAACTATGCAAGTTTGTGTTAAAACATCGTGCAAACTTAAACGATCTTTTCTTAAAAAGCTTACAAATAAGCCAAAAAATAAACCAAAACTAACAATAAAAATTAAATATCTTAAAAAAATTCGCAAAAAGCTTACCTTTTTGCCCGTTTTTTTGTCTATCAAATATAATTCATAGGCTTTAAGTCCGGGACTTTGCGCCTTTAAACTTAAAAATATAGTTTGCACAAAACCAAAAAATAAAGTGCAAAAAAGCGGTATTAAAACGCTAGTCAAAAAAGCTTCTTTTGAGCCTAAAACAAAATAAAAAGCGTATAAAATCGGCACATAAATTAAAAAAATATCAATTAAAAAAGCACGGAACCTAAGCCACCTTGAAGCGATTTTCGCCTTAGTTTTCATCAATTTCCACGACTTCCAGGCTTAACCGCTTTACTTCCTTGCAAACAAAGTGGGCATTGCTGTGCCTCATAAATTTCAAAATCAAAATTTCCTAAAGCAAAAAGCGGTAAATTACTAGGAAGTTTGGCATTTTCTTTTCTTTCGTTATTTAAATTTTGAACCGCACAAAAACCGCGATTTGCCAAAGCTGCGTAAGCTACGATTTCGCCACCCAAATTTTCAATAATTTTTGCACTTTCTAAAGCACTACCACCTGTTGTGATAATATCTTCACAAATAATGAATTTTTCGCCCTTTCTCACTTCAAAGCCTCGTCTTAAAGTCATCACTCCCTCAACTCTTTCTGTGAAAATAAAACGCTTTTTACTAGCCCTAGCTAATTCATACCCTGCTAAAACTCCGCCCAAAGCAGGAGAGCAAATGCTATCAAATTCTATCTTATAAGAAGTGATGATTTTAGCTAAATTTTCGCATAATTTTCCTGCTAAAATGGGATTTTCAAGCACTTTTGCACTTTGGAGGTAAAATTGCGAGTGTTTGCCAGAACTTAACAAAAAATGCCCCTCTAAATACGCTCCACACTCTTTATAAATTTGCTCCAAATTCATCATCAAACCTTTAAAAGTTGTGTTTCTTTATCTTTAACGCTTTCGTCAATTTTATGTGTGTAAAGGTCGGTTAATTTTTGCACTTCATCATAAGCTTTTTTAGCCTCATCTTCTGAAATAGCCTTATCTTTTTCAAGCTTTTTAATGGTATCATTGGCATCTTTTCTGCCATTTCTTATAGAAACTTTAGCCTTTTCTCCCATAGCCTTAGCATGCTTGACATTTTCTTCTCTTTGCTCCTTAGTCATAGGAGGGAAAAAGAGCTTGACACTTTCGCCGTCATTGTTTGGATTAACGCCGATATTTGCTGCCGCGATAGCACTTTCAATAGCCTTCAGCATAGGCTTTTCCCAAGGGGTAATGCTAATGGTTGAAGCATCACTTGCTAACACTGTGGCAACTTGATTAAGCGGAGTTGCACTTCCATAATAATCCACTTGTATAGGATCTAATATATGGATATTAACCTTACCTGTTCTTAGGGTCGTAAAGTCCTTTTTTAGAGCCTCTAAACTCTTTTCCGCTTGAGCTTTTTGCTTTTCATAAATTTCATTTAGCATTTTAAATCCTTATTTGCTTGTATTAACTTCACCTGGAAGCTGTGGAGCACTCGGCGCACTTGGTATATTTGCTGGTAAATTTGGTAAAGTCGCATTAGAGTCAATTTGCACTTTTTCTGCTAAGGAATTTTTATTAGAACTATTATAAAGATAGCCTAAAGCTATGGTATTTGCGATAAGTAAAAGACCCATTATAAAAGTAAATTTTGCCAAAAAGCCAGCAGGACCTTTCGCACCAAACAAACTTTCATTGCTTCCACTATACGCACCAAGACCTATACTTGAGCTTTTTTGCAATAAAACAGCGATACAAATCACCACAACAATAACAAATTGCAAAACAATTAAAAGAGTAATCATAACCAAATCCTAAGATAAAAAATTTAAATTGACATTGTAGCTAAAAAAGCTTGAAAAGAGTTTGAAACCCCAAAATTTGCGAGAAAACTCGCAAATTTATCGGCTATTAAAACTTCTTAAAATGTTAAGTAAAGAAATGAAAAGATTAACAAAGTCAAGATAAAGGGCTACCGCACCTTCAATAGGCGTTTCGTAATTTCCGCGTATGATATTTTGCGTATCATAAAGGATATAAAATGAAAAAAGTATCGCCGCCACAGCAGAAACTGCTAAATTTAAAAGACTACTTTGAAAGAAAAGATTAAGCAAAGATGCCGCCACAACGACAATTAAAACGATAAATAAAGCCTTACCCATCATTGTAAAGTCTTTTTTGGTATTCATCGCGAAAATGCTAAGTCCCCCAAAAGCTACCGTTGTCAAAGCAAAAGCCTGCGCCACAATCACTCCACCCGTTGGCAATGCCAAAACAGAAATAAGTAAAGGCGTTAGCGTAAGCCCTGAAACAAAGGTAAAGGCAAAAAGCAAGATAAGATTAAGCGGAGCTTCTTTTTTCTTATACATTAAGCCAAAAAGTAAGCCTAACTCGACCGCAAAAAGTATCCAAAATGTAATTTGAGACTGCACAAAAAATTGTGCTAAAGCAAAAATTCCTATATAAGCACCCGCGGTCGCTGCCAAAAGTGAAGCGGCAAAAAGCTGGTAAGTTTGCTTAATAAAAACGCTTAATTCACTTGAACGAGTGTTTTCAAATGCACTAGATTTAGAATAATCTCTATCATAAAGACTCATTATATACTCCTTAAAAATTATCAAAATTTTTTGAAAGCAAAATCTAACATAATTTATTTAACATAAAATAAATTTGCATTTTTTGTGGCGGCTTAATTTGTTTTTTTTTTTTTTTTGATTATAATAACGGCTTTTGGAGGTTGGAAAATGAGAAAAATTTTATTACAAATTCTTTGTTTTAGCTTTATTTTTATGGGGATTTTTATCATCTCTCGTTTTTTAAGTTTGCAAAGTTTAAGTGGTGAAAATGAAGGCTCTTTTATGGTGTATCTTTACGGACTTGGACATGACATGAGGACCTTTAGTGCTGCCTTTTTGCCTTTATTTTTATGTGCGATTTTAGCGCAGTTTAGTGGCTTACTTAAAAAGTGGGGGGGGGGGGGTTAATCCTTAAAATTTACACTTATCTTTCTAGCTCTTATATCGCTTTTTTATCTTTTGTTATTTTAATCTCTTCTTTTATTCATTATTATTATTTTCAAATGTATGGAGAAAAAATTAATGTTTTTATCTTCGGCTTAAAAGATGATGATACAAGTGCTGTTCTTTCTATCATTTTTGAGGATTATCCTATCGTTACAATTTTAATTTTAGCTGTGCTTTTTAGTATTTTTTCTTTTTGGTTTAGTATAAAAATAATGCGTTTTGAGTTAAAGAAAGTTAAAATATCTCTTATTTTGCTTATCTTATTAAATGTGGCTTTGCTGTATCTTTACACGGTGGCTTTAAGAGGGCATTTTACTTATAATGCGCTAAGGGCGTCCAATTATGAATTTAGCACCACAAAAGCCTTTAACGAAATTTCAACTAACCCCCTAATGGCTTTTTCGTGGGCGTATAAAGAATACAAAAATACCCTAGAATTACCAAAAGTCCCAGATGATGCTATAAAAAACCTAGAAAAAGAGCTTTTTGACATTTTAGATACCACGACAAGTCATAATAATCACGCTAAAAATCATGTTTATTTTAATTTAATGGAGAGTTTTGGCTTAAATGTTTTGGATTTTAGCAATGAAAAACATAATTTTTTAGCCGAGCTACAAAAGCATTTTGATGAGGATTTTGTGTGGAAAAGATTTTTATCCGCTGGCAATAACACCATAGAAAGCCTAAATCGCTTAATCTTTTTAAGCCCAAATATCATCTCTAATGGCCTATATCAAAAACAAGTTTTAAGCCTTAGCCCTTTACAAATTTACAAAAAAGCAGGCTATGAAGTCATCTTTGTGTATAGCGGCAATGCTTCGTGGTATAATCTTGGAAATTATTTTAAATTTCAAGGAGCGGATAGAATCGTTGATGAAAATACCCTACTTGAGGAATTCCCACAAGCTAAAGCGACTAAGCATAAATACGGAATCGCCGATGAGTTTATGTATGAAAAAATTTACTCCATCTTTAAAGAGGCTAAAAAACCTACACTCATCGTATCTTTAAGCATTTCTACGCATAGACCTTATATACACGAAAGTAAGAAAAAGCTTTTTGATGAAAATAAGCTAGAGCCTCGTTTGCTTGAAAGTTTTATTATAGACAATCCGCAAAACGCTTTAAAAACCTATGCGTATGCTAATGATGAATTTGGCAAATTTTTAAGCAAGGTAAAACAAAGTGATTTAAAGGATAAAATCATCATCGCAGCAACGGGTGACCACCGTTTTAGAGATTTAAAAATGGACTCTAACACTCATAAAGCCTTTGCTTACAGTGTACCTTTTTATCTTTACTTACCGCAACACTTAAGGCATAATCTTGACTATGATAAAAACCGCGTAGGCTCTCATAAGGACATTTTCCCTACGCTTTATCATTTAAGCCTAAGTCAAACGCAGTATCTTGGACTTGGCGGACGCAATATGCTAGCAAAAGCTAAAGACGCGAAAAAAGAATTTGGCTTTAATGAGCTTGTGTGGATTGATGAAAATGGTGTATATAGTGGCGATAAGGGTTATTATTTTGAAAATAACGCAAGCTTGAAAAATACAAACGAAAGCTTTGAGCCGAGTTTATACCATAAAAATTTTTCACAAAATTATAAAAAATTATACTCATATCAGCTTAGCAAGCGTTTGGAAAAATAAATTTTACCCTAATTTGCTATAATGGCAAAATTTCATTTTTGGGTAAGTTGGTATGGAAAATCTTATTAGCGGTGCAATTAAATTTATGCAAGAAGACTTTAAGGAGCATTCTGCACTTTTTGAAAGCTTAAAAAATAAGCAAAATCCTCATACACTTTTTATAGGCTGTTCGGACTCTAGAGTGATACCTAATCTCATCACAAATACAGGTCCAGGAGAGCTTTTTGTCATAAGAAATATCGCCAATATCGTCCCGCCTTACCGCGTAGGAGAGGATTATTTAGCTACAACCTCAGCGATAGAATACGCACTTACAAGCTTACAAATTAAAAACATTGTCGTTTGTGGGCATAGTAATTGTGGGGGGTGCAATGCACTTTATAGCAGCGAAGAAGAATTGGAAAAAGTGCCAAATGTCAAAAAATGGCTCACTATGCTAGAGCCTATCAAAAAAGATGTTTTACTTTTTTCTAACAATGATTTAGCAATGCGTTCTTGGCTAACTGAAAAGCTTAATTTAGTCAATTCTTTGCAAAATATCCTTACTTATCCCGGAGTTGAAAAAGCTTTAAATGAAGGGAAAATCGAGGTGCATGCGTGGTATTACATCATCGAAACGGGTGAAATTTATGAATATGACTTTAAGGCTAAAATTTTTACCCTAATTCAAAATAGGAGAAATGTATGAAAAAAATCTTTTTAGCACTCTTTCTTTCTTTTTTTTCTTTTTCTTTTGCTCTAAGTAGCGACTTAACAGAAAATAATAAAAATGTAAGAACAGAAAATAATCTTTTCAATCTCGTTCAAAGCTATGTCGAGCTAAATGTCAAAATAAAAGAATACGCTCAAACAAGCGATACAAATTC
Source organism: Campylobacter upsaliensis (assembly GCF_900637395.1). NCBI lineage: Bacteria > Pseudomonadati > Campylobacterota > Epsilonproteobacteria > Campylobacterales > Campylobacteraceae > Campylobacter > Campylobacter upsaliensis. Next base: position 129,173 of record NZ_LR134372.1, read on the forward strand.
AAGCACTTATAAACAAATCATCGAAGAATTAAATAATGAAAAACAGAAAATTCTCTCAAGAATCCCAGAAATCATAGTCTCGCAAGAAATCGATCAAAAAAATGTCGAGCTTTTTTTACAAAAAAAAGAAGAATTGAAAAAGCTTAAAAATAAAAGTCCTAAACAAAGCTTTATCTACATTAATACCAGTCTTGATTTGCTTTATTTGCAAATTTTAGAGGAATTTTATAAGGCACTTGCTGAGCTTAAGGAGCTATTTAAAAATGCCGCAAGTAGCGAGGATATGATTAAGCTTATTGACGCAAGTATGGAAAATTTGCAAATGTTTGTCAATGCAGATTTTTCTCCTTATAAGGATAAAATCACAAACACAGCAGAGCTTGAAACAATCAACACAAAAGAAACGCTCATCAAAAATACCTTTAGCTCATATAGCGAAATTTTAAAATATCTTAGAACTAACGCAAGGCTTTTAGAAAGCAACTATCTCTTTAGTGCTTTAGGACTTCAAATTTGGATTGATAAAATCAATTCTTTTTTTAATATAGGATTTCTTAATGTCGGTAAAATCGTCATATCCTTGCTTGTTTTAGTCTTTTTTATGTCGCTTAGGAGATTTTTCTCTCACATTGTTTATTTTTTTCTTGTGAAGTTAATTTATCGTGGCAGGGCAAATGTCGATGACATTAAAACGATGTTTATAGAAAATATCAAAAAGCCTGTGGGTTTTTTGCTTGTTGTTTATGCTATTAGTCTTTGTCTTACCATAGCTTTTTATCCAGCGCCTATGAATTTAGGACTTAGCAATACTTTTTACATCATTTATGCGATTTTTATCGCTTGGCTTATTTTGACTATTTTAGACGGCTATGGTATGGTTTTAATCTCAAAACTTGCCCAAAAAAGCGGTAAAAAAGAAGTTGTCAATCTCATCATTAAAATTTTATATTTTGTTATTATCGTTATCGCTCTTTTGTTTATCTTAGCACAGCTTGGCTTTAATATTTCAGCCATCATCGCTTCACTAGGAATTGGTGGTTTAGCCGTAGCCTTAGCGGCGAAAGATATTATCGCAAATTTCTTTGCGTCTATACTGCTTTTATTTGATAATAGCTTTAATCAAGGTGATTGGGTTGAAGTTTCAGGCGTGGAAGGCACGGTTGTAGAAACTGGGCTTAGAAAAACGACTATTAGAACCTTTGACAATTCTTTAGTTTTTTTACCAAATTCAGTTATTATGGGAGCAAATATCAAAAACTGGAGTAAAAGACGCATAGGACGCCATATTAAAATGTATTTGGGCGTGGGCTATGACGCTACTCCTGAAAAATTAGAAGCTTGCGTTAAAGACCTTAAAGAGCTTTTAAGCACAAGCGCTTTAGTCGCTCACCCTGAAGATAGTGCTTTAAAATATGGCGATAGCTCCGCTAAATATAGGCAAAATCTCGTCTCCATTAACGACCTTGAGGGCTATAAAAATGCTTGTTATGTAGGGCTTAGTGATTTTGGAGAAAGTAGTATTAATATAGAAATTTATTTTTACACAAAAGCCATTACAGCAGATGGTTTTAGAGACGCAAGACAAGCTTTAATGCTCGAATTTATGCGTATTGTAGAAAAAAATGGATTAAGCTTTGCTTTCCCAAGTAGAAGCATTTATATAGAAAATTTACCCCCACTTGATAAGGCTTTTAAAGTATGAAATTTGTGCATTTTTTATGGAACGGCGAAAGGCATTTAGGTGTGCTAAATGCTGAAAATAAAGTCATTTGCTTTAAACATTTGGGTATTAAAACAAATGATATGAACGCATTTATTATCCATTATGATGAATTTAAAAATAAGCTTATTGATCTTAATGCACATCCAGCCATAGAAGTGCCAAAAGAAAAGCTTTTAGCCCCTATAACAGAGCCTTTGCAAGATATTATTTGTCTTGGGATTAATTTTTTAGACCACGCAAAAGAATCGGCGAAATTTAAGGGTGAGAATTTTGAAGAGAGAAAATACCCTGTATATTTTGGCAAAAGGGTTAATTTTGCAAGTGCGCCTTATGGCAAAATTCCTTTACATAGTGGAGTAACAAATCAGCTTGATTATGAGTGTGAATTAGCCTTTATCTTGGCTAAGGACGCTTATAAAATCAAAGCAGACGAGGCGAAAAATTATATCTTTGGCTATACTATCATTAATGAAATTTCAGCTAGAGATTTACAAGCTAAGCATAAGCAGTTTTACCGTGCAAAAAGTTTGGAGGGTAGCACCATAATGGGTCCTTGTATAGTAAGTATTGATGAGCTTTCCTACCCGCCAAAACTTCAGCTTAAAAGCTATGTTAATGGCGAGTTAAGGCAAGATGATAATACAAAAAATTTCATCTTTGACATCGCTTATGTTTTAGAGGAATTAAGTGCCGGTATGCGTTTAAAGGCTGGAACTATCATCTCAATGGGAACGCCAAGTGGGGTTGGTATGGGGCTTAATCCGCCGCAATTTTTAAAAGATCAAGATGAAGTGCGTTGCGAAATCGAAAAAATCGGCACACTTTGCAATATTATCGATAAGAACTTATAAATTTAATTGATAAAAGCCGTTTTTAAGTCTTTTAAAAAGCTTTTTTTCTTCTAAAAATTTAAACGAAGCGATAATGGTAGGCTTACTTTGCCCAAGCTTTTTTTCCAACTCACTTATTTTAATCATCACAAAGCCGTTTTCATCAGCATTTTCACAAAGAAAATAAAGCAATTCAAAACGCTTTTTACCTAGAATTTTTTCTAAAGCTTTTTTAAAATTTTCACACATAAAAAACCTTAAATAAAATCACCCCCCAAGAAAATAAAGCAAAAATAATAGCAAAAAACACAGCCGCACTTCCGCAGTCCTTAGCCATTTTAGCCTTTTCGTGCCATTTATTAGTTATTAAATCCACACAGGCTTCAATCGCCGAATTTAAGGCTTCTGTGATGAGTATTAGCACCAAAACCCCTGCTAAAAACAGATGCTCCATTAAAGTAAGAGGTAAAAAATAATTTAAAATCAAAGCGGGGATTATGATAAAAAGCTCTATTTTAAAAGATTTTTCAAATTGAAGTAAGGCTAAGAAACCTTGCAAGGCGTATTTTGTATTAGCAAAAAAGGAGTATTTTGGCTTCACTTTTTCTCTCCAAATTTAAGATTTAAAAAGTCAAATTCTTCTTCATAAAAAGGTGTTTTAATCTCAAAATAACCCAAAATCGTGCTAAAAATACTATCGTGTGAAGTGGCTAAATTTCTATGCTTAAGGGCTATGTTTTGCAAATTTTCATCATTACTCCATAGAATCATAGGAATATGCGTTTGCGTTTTGGGTGCTATGGCGTAGGGTAATCCGTGCAAATATATGCCATTTTCTCCCAAACTCTCGCCGTGGTCTGAAATGTAAATGAGAGTGTTTTGATAATCTTTAATCGTCTTAAGCTCGTCAATCATCTCTTCGACCACCCAATCTGTATAAAGTATAGTATTATCATAAGTATTGGCGATTTGCTCTGGGGTGCATTTTGAAAGCTCGTTTGTATCACAAGTGGGCGTAAATTTTTCAAATTCTTTAGGATAGCGTTTGTAATAAGCCGGTCCGTGTGATCCTTGCAAATGCACGATGATAAAATTTGCCGTGTCTAAATTTATTAAAGTTTTTTTAAGCTCTTCGATTAAAAAACCATCATATTCTTCTTTAAAAATATGCGTTTGTTTAAGCCTTTGGCAAACGCCTTGACAACCACCTGAATTATTATCCAGCCAAGTCGTATTAACGCCCATTTTATCTACAAAATCTAGCAAATTTTCCTCATAAGTTTTATTGGAAAAATCATTTTTTTTCGAAGCAGAAAACATACAAGGCAAACTTATAGCCGTAGAAGTGCCGCAGCTTGAAACTTTGTCAAAATATACCACACCTTCGTGAGGGGTTGCCAAATTAGTTTGATTTTTATATCCTCCAAGAGAATAATTTGCCGCCCTTGCCGTTTCTCCTATGACAAGCACTAGGTTTCTTTTTGTAGTATTATTTTCCCTATAAGCTTCATTACTTAAAATTTTAAGCTCTGCTTTAGGAGCTAGATAAATTTGATAGTAGCGAAATAAGGCGTAAAATTGATAAAAAGGCACATTATACATTCTCATTTCACTATAAGTTCTAAAAAACGGCACAAAGCTTTTAGTCAGCGGTAAAAAAACAGCACAAAAAATTCCAAATGCCAAGAAAATATTTAATAATCTAACGCCAAGTTGCTTTTTAAAAGGCGGATAAAAAATTGTAGTTTTTAAAATCAAAAAACTAACAATAATAAGCCCCAAAACAAGCAAAATTAAAGGTATATTAACCAAATCAAAAGCCTCTTTAGTATCTGTGTTAAAAACATTGCGTAGCATATCGCTATCGATTAAAACCCCATAACTTTGCATAAAATAAGCACTCATACCAGCCGTAATCAGCAAAATAATAGAAAAAAATTTGCTCAAAAATCTTACAAAAATCACACAAAGTATCATATGCACCAAGCAAGCATAAGCGATGATAAGGGCTAAAGTTAGCCATAATTGATTGGATGATAAATTTTTATAAACAAAAATAAAGCCGTTAAAATTCAGTAAAACAATTAAAAATGTATTTAAAAATACAAATTGAAACCAAGAAATTTTCAAATTTTATCCTTTTTAGTGTCCGCTTAAAGAGCGTGATTATATTTTTTTATCATTAATATTTAGCAAAATTTGATAGAATTAGCCCTTTTGAAAAGGATAAAAATGAAATTATTATCGTGGAATATTAACGGTTTAAGGGCGATTTGTGATAAAGGCGGCTTGGAGTGGCTAAGAGAAGAAAAAATTGATTTTATAGGCTTTCAAGAAATTAAGGCGAGTGAGGATAAATTCCCTAAAAAAATTTACGAATTTCCTTTTAAGCATATGTATTTTAATTCTGCTAAAAGGGCGGGTTATTCTGGCGTAATGAGCCTTTGTAATTTTGAAAGCGAAACGAAAAAATGCGAATTTTTTGACGATGATGAGGGGAGGGTTTTAGAACATCGCTTTGAAAATATCGTGCTTTTTAATATTTATTTTCCTAATGGGCAAAAAGACGAAATTCGTTTAAATCACAAGATGAAATTTTATGCGGATTTTTTAGTCTATTTAGATAAGCTTTTAAAAGAGGGTAAAGAAGTCATCATCTGCGGCGATGTCAATACCGCTCATAAAGAAATAGACCTAACTCACCCTAAGGCAAATGCCAATACTTCAGGCTTTTTGCCTATTGAAAGGGCGTGGATTGATGATTTATTAGCACTTGGTTTCATTGATAGCTTTAGAGAAATTAACGGCGAGATTAAAGAAAAATACTCGTGGTGGTCTTATAGAATGAAGGCTAGAGAAAGAAATGTGGGCTGGAGGATTGATTATTTCTTCATCTCAAAGGGGCTAAAATCTAAACTTAAAAATGCCTTCATCAAAGATGACATTTTTGGCTCAGACCACGCTCCAGTAGGGATAGAGCTGGACATTTAATCCCAAAATAAATGCGAAATAAGTATTTTAAAGCCAAGCAAAATTAGCACACTCTAATTCCGCCTTACCTTTAAGATGAGTGCCAAAGCAATTGCCTATTTTAACGCAATAATACAAAAAATAAAAGTAATGCCACCTATAAGAAAAAGTGCAAGAGTGAGTGAAACCTGTAAAAAAGCGAAGCTTACACCAACTAAAAAACCAAGTGCGGGCATTAAAGCCACCAAAATAAATCCAACAATAAGATAATGCCTTAGCGTAAGAGTTTTAACGCTAAAGCTCTTACATAAAGATACGGCAAAAGCGTCCATTGCCAAGGCACAAGAAAGCAAAACAAGCTCAATAAAACTCGCAACTTAGTCCTCATCCTCTTCATCTTTTATTTTTCAAAAAGCATTTTGGCAATCTCCGGCTTTGTAAAATACTCATCAAAATGATTATTAAGATTCTTTCTCATCACGCCACCATTAACATATTTTAAAGTCATTTTTGTCCTTATATATTTTTCATATTATAGCAAATTTCAAATTTTCGCCTTAAAAAATTCACATCTTTGGCATAAATTTTCTAGTCTTTCTCCTCTTTCAAAGCCCTGTTTTAAGTCTAAAAATTTTTTTGTTTCTAGCAGATTTTGAAAGGAATTTTCAAGCACATTACCCAAATTAATCGCTCCGCCACTATCCAAACAGCAAGGCACAAGTGTGCCATCGCTTAAAATCCCCACCTGCTCTTTTAAAGCGTAGCAAAAGCCCTTTTTAGAAACAAAAGGAGCGTTTAAACTAGGCCAAGTAAAACGCCTTGCTTGGTGCAATATGATATGCCTTTGAAGGCGAATTTTTGACATTTGAAAATTAAATTTCCCCTCAAAACTTCGTCTTAAAAGCTCATAAATCGCTTCATTTTCTTTAGGTGCTTTAAAATCCATATTAAAATTCCATAATCTTAAATTAATAAAACTTGAATTTTTACACTTAAAATGTCTCTCGCAAAGCTTTAAAATAGGCTTTAAATAGGCGTTTAAATCGAGATTTTTTTGCGAAAAAAAAGCGGCAAGAGAAAAATTTATTTGATGGATATTTTCATAATCTAAAAGCAAATTTTGATTTTTCTCACTGAGATAAAATCCGCTTGTTGTGATTTCAAGTCTCATTTTATAAGCCTTAGCTATGCTTAAAAACTGCTCTAAATTATCTAAAATCAAAGGGTCTCCCAAAAGATGAAAGGTAAAAATTTCAGCCCTTTCACAAATTTGCATAGCAATTTTTTCAAAATCTTGCAAGGATAAAACGCCTCTTCGTGCTTTTTGAGAAGGGCAAAATTCGCATTTAAGTCCGCAAATATCGCTTAATTCTATGTAAATTTTTTTAAAACGCATTTTGAGCCTTAAAGATTTGTAAAGCCTTTAAAGAAAGGTTTGAAAGGGCTAAATTTTCAAGCTCCTCTAAGCTTTTAAACTCAAATTCCATATTTTCTTTTTGTAAGATTTGATGATAAATTTTAATCTTTAATTTATATTTTGTATAAGTATGCTTAAATTCCCCTAAAAACCTTGCTTTATAGGGTTTTAAGTTCTCTTTAAAAGGGAAATTATAAAGCCCCTTATAAAGCTTTTTTGTGCTTTTTTCAAGGGCAAATTTACCTCCAAATTCTAAAAAAACTAAATCAAGTTCTAAATTTTCGTAGCGTTTTTTAGGGCTTTTTGTGTAAAGTTCAGGCGTATTTTTACCCTTACAAAAAGCATTTAGTGGACAAAGCTTACATTTTGGATTTTTAGACAGACAAAGCAAAGCACCCACATCAAGTAAGGCTTGATTATGATTAAAAGGTTCTTTTGCGTTTAAAAGAAGTTTGGCTCTAAATTCAAGCTCTTTTTGCGTAGGATTTTCTAAGGCAAAAAGGCGTTTTAAAATACGGCTAATATTCGCATCGACAAAGCTCTCACACGCATCATAACCAAAGCAAGCCACCGCCCCAGCAGTGTAAGCTCCTATTCCGCATAATTTTAGCAAATCGTCTTTTTTACGCGGTAAAAGCCCGCCAAATTCCGCCACACACTGCCTTGCTGCCTTTTTTAAATTTCTAGCCCTTGAGTAATAACCAAGTCCCTGCCAAGCCTTTAAAAGTTCGTCTTCTTTAGCATTTGCAAGGCTTAAAAGCGTGGGGAATTTTTGTAAAAAAGGGAAATAAAATCTTTCTAAAACGACCTTAACTTGCGTTTGTTGAAGCATTATTTCACTAATATAAACGGCGTAAGCTCTATTTACATCATTTTGTAAATTTCTCCAAGGAAGCGTTTTGCGTCCGTTATTTTCATACCATTTGAGTAAATTTTTTTGTAATTTTTCTATCATCTCTTTTTGCATAAGGGCAAAAGTATAGCAAAAATTTTCATTTTTTTGTTAAAATTCATCAAAATATAAACATTAAGGAAAGAAAATGCTAACATTTTTTAAGGGTTTAGGCGTAGGATTTTTGTGTCTCTTGCTTTTTGTGGCGGGAGTTGTTTTTAATGTCGAGTTTTTGGGTAAAGAAGCGAATTCTAATGTAATGCAACTTAGCACACAAATTGAAGCTTATACGAAGTTAAAGCCCGATACTTACGAAGCTGAAATTAATTTTTGGGCAAATGAAAAATTAAGCACGACACTTAATTTAAGCGAGGCAGAAAAGGAGCAAATTTCACAAAGTTTTAAAGAAATTCTAGCAAGAAGTGCGAAAGATAATTTTTGCACAGGCGGAGCTTATAGTTTGGAGGAAAATTATTCTTATGAAAATAATTTAAAAGTTCCTAAAGGACAGAGGCTAAACGCCACTTTACAATGTGAGATAAAGGGCGAAAATTTAAACGCCTTTAATGCTTTTTTAAAGGATCTTAATGACATCGTTGCAAAAAGCGAATTTATCGGCGTTTCGACACCTGCCTTAGTGGCGGTTTATTCTAAAGAAACGCAAAGAAACGCAACAGAAAAGTTAAACGATGAGCTTTTAAACAAGGCTTATGAGTATGAAAAGGCTTATTCTACTAAACTTAATAAAAAATGCGTTTTAACGGAATTTAGTTTTAATCAAAATGGTATGGCAAGGAATTTTCAAGGCGTGATGATGAGTGCGAAAAGCTTGGAAAATGATACTGTGTCATTGCCTTTAACTAAAGAAGAAGAATTAAACGCTAGAGCAAATTTACTCTTTACTTGCAAATAACTTAAAGCAAAATAAACTCTATTTAAGTTTATTTTGCTACAATTTCGCTTTTAACTTTATGCGGGAATAGCTCAGGGGTAGAGCACAACCTTGCCAAGGTTGGGGTCGCGAGTTCGAATCTCGTTTCCCGCTCCACCTGCCCGGGTGGTGGAATTGGTAGACACAAGGGACTTAAAATCCCTCGGAATTTTTCTTCCGTGCCGGTTCAAGTCCGGCCTCGGGCACCACACTTATGAAATTTAGACTTTGAGGCGACATAGCCAAGTGGTAAGGCACGAGCCTGCAAAGCTCTGATCCCCGGTTCGAATCCGGGTGTCGCCTCCATAACGGGAGATGGCTGAGTGGTCGAAAGCGGCGGTCTTGAAAACCGTTGAGGGTAACACCTCCAGGGGTTCGAATCCCTTTCTCCCGGCCACGATACCCACTATCTAAATAAAATTAAATGCTAGTCAAATTTAATTATTTCAATGCGAAGAAATGAAGCGTGAGCCTCATAGGCTCACATAGTAGTTAAACTCTCACCACCACCAAGCATATCTAAACATAAAGGCGTGAGATTTTATGGTATTAGCTGAAGAGAAAATTCCACTATATCCTAAAGAAATATCAGAATCCTTAGTCAAGTCATAAGAAATTCCCCCTTGCACTACTCCATAAAGTCTAGCAATGTCAAGTTCAGCATTTAAGACATTGCTATCAAGATGTAAGGTTCCTTTTGCATCTTTATAGACATTAATAATCGTCCCTAGTGCCACAGCTGTTTTAAAACGATTAATCCAAGGAGTTTCATATTTTATCGTTGCAACTGCATCGATGAAATTAAAATTTTGTGCTAAATAATGCTCCCTTGTGCCTCCTAAGTGATTAAGAGTAAAAGGCTTATTATGCATACCTAGATAATTAAAGCCTATTTGAGGAGAGATTTTTGCATCATTTTTAAGATAATGACTAAATCCTACCCTAGCATTAGCCCCGTATCCAAATACCTTTGCCGTAGAACTAGCAGAGCCTATATAACCACGATAAGTCTTAGTTACATCTCTTTCTATATAATCAATCTTAGTAGTAAGATTCATAAAATAAGTTGTTAAATCATCTTCATAAAAGCTATGATTATAAGTTAAACCTGCATAGTAAGAATTTCCGTCCATTTCTAATCTTTGTGCATTAACCTTTTGGTCAGCATTTTCAAAGCCTGTATAAATTCCTAAGACTCCATAATCATTTGGAAGTTGTCTTTGTGTAGCGATCAGCATACCTGAGGAATTTGATTTTAATTTTCCTGTCTCACTTCCTAAGTCTGCGCTAAAGTTTTGATAATAAGGAATCACAAAGGTATGATTTTGAGAGTTTTGATCTCTGTGATTGGTGTGGAGTTGTTCTAACTGACCTAAGCTTTTTCCATTAGCATTTGTTTCACTTTCTTTACCTGAAACAAAGACTTGAGTGGTTGCTTCTCTTAGTATCCTTGAGAGATTGACATTTCTTATTCTTTGAGAATAAATAATAGATTGTGCTAGGGTTCTACCACTTAGCTCGTCTCTATTAATGATAGCTCTATACTCACCCTTTGCCCCGTAATTTTCAAAGGTATAAATGCCTGAAACAGAATAGAGTTTATTGATATTTATACCTTGACCATTATTGATTTTATCTCCTACAGCATTGCCGTTTTTATCTGCGATGAAAGTGTTAGCATTATAGGTTTTATCTACATCTAAATTATGTGTGCTAACAAAAGCATTTTCTAAGGTAATGTTTGCATAATCTCCATCTACAAGTAAGGCATTGTTTTTTCTTTCTTCTTGTGTGGCATAGTCTTCTTTATTAAAATACCAAATAGGGATATTAAGCTTACCATTATTGTTGTTTTCCATATGGACACCATTTGCTGTTTTACCTATTTGTCCTATGGTTTCAAAATTTTTTGTCCCTTCAATCCTTCTAAAGTCATTAACAACAGTTAAAGTTCCGCCGTCATTGATGATACCATTTGTGATTTTGCCTTGATTACGGATTGTGGCGGTGCCTTTATTTTCAATTTTATTGTTAATAGTGCCTGTGTTGTGGATAGTTGCGGTTGCACCTTGATTATTGGTAATGCCTTGAGCGAGGGTTCCGTCATTAGTAATCTTTGCTACGCCACTATTTGTGAGAGTGTTTGTGATAATGCCATCATTATTGACATCACCGCCTGTATTAGTTAGAGTTGTGATAGTGCCAGCATTATTGACTATTCCATTAGTATTAGTCAGGGTGGTGATAGTGGCATTTTTCATATTTGCTACAATTCCATTTGTGTTATCAAAGGTATCAATTTGACCCTCATTGGCTACTAAATCTGTATTTGCCTTTGTTTGAATTGCCTTTGTGGTAGGGGCTGCTTTGTAGGTAAGAAAAGTTATTGTTCCTTTATTTATAACATTACCGCCTTGATTGCTAGTCAGGGTGGCGATAGTGCCTGATTCATTATTGACATCACCGCCTGTATTAGTTAGAGTTGTGATAGTTCCACTCATTAAATTCGTGTTGCCGTCATTTTGCGTGAGTTTATCAATGGTGTTTGTATTAGCTATGATGTTTGCTGTGCCGTTTTCTTTAGTATAGGTATTAGAGAAATTTTTCCTAAGAGTTAGGGTTAGGGTTCCGTCCTCTTGGCTTAGAGCTGTGATGTTACTACCATTTTCAAGGGTTAGAGCGTTTGTGCCACCTGTAACTTTTAAAGTGCCTACATTAGCACCATCATTTATTATTGTGTTTCCTCCTGCTTGATTAAAAGTTGTTACATTTGAGCCTTGAGCAAGACTACTTGTACCTCCGCTTTGATTGAAGTTAATGACATTAGCATTATTATTTAAAGTTACCTTACCATTTTGCTGATTAAGCGTCGTGATGCTTCCGCCGTTTTGATTAAAGATAGCGTTAGCGTGATTTTGGTCAAAGGTTGTGATAGTACCTCCACTTTGCGTAGTCGTTCCACCTGTTTGGGTGAAGGTAGTTATCGTCCCATTATTTATCGTGGTTATTCCTCCACTTTGGCGGTAATGATTTGCACTCCCCCCATTATTCATTGTCGTGGTGCCTTGTCTTTGAGTGTAGTTATTAACTTTACCATTTATAGTGGCTCGACTTTGCTGGTTTTGTTGGGTGAGATTGTTTATTATTCCGCTACCGCTATTGAGTGTAAAGGCATTAGGTCTTGAGAGTGTGATATTACTAGCATTTCCAGTGAGTGTTAGAGTAACGGGTATGTTTTGGTTGAATCGATTAGCAAAAGTAAGATTTGAAAGGTTACCTTTATTTTGCACACTTATATTTACATTTCTTAATTGATTATTATAAGCATTTGATAAACTAATATTTGTCCGATGCTCAACATTTATAGTTAGATTAGCACCATTGGGAGCATTTGTATTGGGCCATCTATTTGGTCGATATTGCAGAATCATAGTATTGGGCTGTGATTTACAAGTAAGATTACTTCCTGAGTTCATACAAGTCCAAGTAGTAGTAGTATTACCGACTATCCAATTATTTCCCCACACTTCGCAACTCAAAGCAAGAATACAGGCTAAAGATAAAAGAGGCTTTTTATAGGAACGATGAGTTACCCCCCCCCCCCCCCGTGAGAGTTTGACTAAATTGCTGCATATTAAACCTTTCATAAATGAGATAAAATTTATCTGCGATTATAAAATAAAATTAACAAAAAGTAAAGAGAAATTTGAAAAATCGTTTTTTTTTTTTTTTGTAAAAGCCTAGAAAATAGGCTTTTAGGTAACGGAGCTTTCTTTCAAAAAGGCATTTTTAAATTCGACATAATTTTGAGCGGATATTTTAAGAAAATCGACTTCTTCTTGGCTTAATTCTCTTACAAATTTGGCTGGATTGCCTAGTATTAAGGAGCGAGGAGGGAATTTTTTATGCTTAGTTACCACGCTTCCTGCACCTACTATGCTATCCTCCTCTATACAAGCGCCGTCCATTATAGTGGAGTTCATACCGACTAAAACGCGGTTTTTAATCTCGCAAGCGTGAATTACGCAGTTATGCCCTATGCTAACATCATCGCCTATAATGGTAGGATAGCCCTTATCGTTAGGTTCTCTATGCCAAATGTGGATAGTCGTTAAATCCTGTATGTTGGTCCTTTTGCCTATTTTGATGAAGTTAAAATCGGCTCTTAAAACGCAGTTAAACCATACGCTACTATCCTCGCCAAGCTCGACTTCACCGATGACTTTCGCACCTTGTGCTATGAAAACTTTATCACCCACTTGAGGCGTTTTGCCTTGAAATTTGATAAGCATTTTTTCTCCTTTTCGTTAAGTATAGCTAAAAAATTTAACCTTTTTCGTTACAATTTCTCTTTTTTAGGAGTGAAAATGAACGCATTTGAGCAAAAACGCTGTCAAGCTATGGCGGAGGAAATCGCTACAAAAACCTTTATCAATGAAGAGCTTTTTAACGCCTTTTGCCAAGTGCCTAGAGAAATTTTTTCTCCACTTAAAGCCCACGCTTATAGCCTTAATGCCCTGCCTTTGGCAAATTCGCAGTGGATAAGCTCTCCTTTAACGGTGGCTAAGATGACTATGGCACTACAATGTAAAGATGCCGATAGTGTGCTAGAAATAGGCTGTGGAAGTGGGTATCAAGCGGCGATTTTAAGTCGTGTGATAAGACGCGTTTTTACCATAGAGCGTATAGAAAGACTTGCGAAAAGTGCAGCAAATACCTTTAGGGAACTTGGCTTTTTAAATATCAATGTTCGCTTTGATGATGGACAAAATGGCTGGAAAAATTATGCGCCTTATGATAGGATTTTATTTTCTGCTTATGCGACTTCTATCCCTGAAATTTTACTCGACCAGCTAAGTGACGGGGGGATTTTAGTCGCACCCATTTTACATAATGGCAAACAATTTATCACAAGAATTAGCAAAAATGGCACAAATTTACAAAAAGAAATTTTAGAGGAATGCCTTTTTGTGCCTGTTGTCGATGGTAAAGAACAGCTTTAAAAGCTGTAAATTACCGTGATGATAGTGAGTAAGCCTGTCGCAAAAACAAACAAATCTAAAGGCTTATTTTGAAATTTCTTAAGTTTTGAAATGCTATAAATCGCAATCATAGGCATTAAAAATAAAATCGCCGCTATAATAGGACCGCCAAGCTTTTCTATAAAATCTAAAACGCTAGGATTATAAAAGCCTACAAGTAGCATAATGATATACATCACGCTTCCGCAAATGAGCTTGATGAGCTTTTGATTAGGATTTAAAATTCCTGTCATTTTGCAGCACTTACGCACTATGCCATAAGCACCCTCTCTCGCACCAAAATAATGCCCAAAAAATGAACTTGTAATCGCTAAAAACGCCACTAAAGGACCACCATAAGCGATGATAGGATTATCAAGCTTATTAGCAAAATACGAAAGCACGGGGATATTTTGCGCTCTAGCGTCGCTAAATTCCTCGCCATTTAAAGAAAATACGCAAGAAAAGACAAAAAACATCACAAAAATAAGTAGCATAATGGAGGTTTTAAAAAGAATTTGATTAGCTTTTTCTATGCTTTTATGCTCTTTATAGTGCCTTTTCACGCTTAAAGTAAAGGTTGAAATGGCTGGAGAGTGATTGAAGGAAAAAACTAAAACAGGTAAGGTAAGCCAAACTATGGTGATAAATTCTTTAAAATGAGGGATTTGCGTAAAGCTTTCTAAATTCCAGTGAGGGATAAGATAGAGTGAAAATAAAAATAAAATCAAGCATAAAGGATAAACAAGCCATTCGCAAATTTTTGTGATAAGCTCTTCGCTTAGAAGCATTACTAGCATAAACGAACTTACCAAAATAAACACAAGCAAAGCTCTATAAAATGGGGTAAGGTTGGCTATGATTTTGCCATTTTCACTTGTGCTTACGCTATAAATGCTTTGGATAAATTCGGCTACATTTTCACTTGCTAGGGGCATAAACTGATGATAAATAAAGCTTTCAAAGGTATTACTAATCCCCACACAATACGCAAGGCATATAGGAAAAATCGCGAAAAAATAAAGCACGGAGATAAATAAAGCCGTTTTTCTACCAAAATACTCCTCCGCAGCGTGCGTGATGTCCTTATCTGCTCCATTTGCCTGAGAGACAAAACGACTCAAGGCTCTATGGCTAAGATACACCATAGGGAAAATGATAAAACACATCGCTATGACGGGTAAAACACCTCCAGTCCCAGCTTTAATGGGTAAATATAAAATCCCAGCCCCCACAGCCGTGCCAAAAAGAGAAAGCATCCACCTCGTGTCAAATTTATATGATTTCATAGCTTACTTTAATGCAAGGCGGCGTTGAGTGTTATGGCTTTTTTATTAAAACCCACTATCATCGCACCGCTAATGCTATCTTGTCTAAAATGCAGGGCGTTAAGGTTTTTAAGCTCTATGCCTTTATAAATTTCTTTATTAAAATCAAAGCCTAGATTGACTTTTTGAAGCTCTTCTTTGTCTTTGAGTAAAAATTTCGTCCCCTCAAGCACCGCAATGCCAGCATCAATTATACAATTATCCCCCAAAGGTATGCCCGTAACAGAATTTGCACCTAAAAGACAAGCCTTACCTACGCTTATGGCATTACCGCTTGTGCCACTTAAAACGCCTAGTATAGACGCTCCGCCTCCTATGTCGCTACCCTCGCCCACTATGGCACTTGAGCTTATACGCCCCTCGACCATACAAGCACCCGTTGTGCCTGCGTTAAAATTCACATAAGAAGCGCCGGGCATTATAGTCGTGCCAGCGGCTAGGGCTGCACCCATACGCACTTTAGAACTCTCTAAAATGCGTGTATTATCTTCAGGGATAATGTGAGCTAAAAAGCGAGGGAATTTATCGACAAAATCGATTTTAGGATATTGCCTACTCATTTTAAGACGCATTTCATTTTCTCTTAAATACTCAAGCTCGATAGGCTTATCCTCGCTCCAAGCGACATTATGAAGTAAGCCAAAAGCACCATTTAGATTAAGCCCTCTTAAAGGCACTTTTTTAGAAGAAAGCAAATAAAGCTTAAGATACACGCTCTCCACACTTAAAGGCTCTTTATCATCAAAAAGGCACACGAAGGCGAATTCATCATCTTTAAATTTGTCTTTAATGATTTTAAGTAAGTCTATATTTTTATGTCCCTCTTCTTCTAAAAAAGGCTTAAAGCAAGAAAGGGCAAAGTCAATATCCTCAAGCTTTAAAAGCCCTACAAATTCGCTTTTGCTAAAATCAAGCTCCACGCCACGCCTTGCAAAAGCCTCAAGCATAATAGCCGCTGAGGCGTAATTTTGCTCGTAATTAATCAAGGCGAAATTAGCTTGTAGGATTTTATTTTTATTAAGCTGTCCTCTATCTAGCCTTGCGATACCAAAGGCGTAAGGCTTTTTGTAGTTTGCTTTTTGCTCGATTTGCTTTACCAAAAGCAAAAAGTCTTCTTTAGTGTTTATCATCACTTATCCTTTTAAAAAAAATGCTTCAATTTTAACTTTTTTTGTTTAATAATTTTTGTGAAAATTGTAGTTTTTGTGTATAATGACACATTTATTTTCTAAGGAGTTTCATTGGACCCCAGTCAAATCGCTACTGATACTAGCTATTCTATCTTTATGATTTTTGTTGCACTTGCTTTAGTTTTTTTAAATGGTTTTTTCGTTTTGTCTGAATTTAGCATTGTTAAGGTTCGCCGTTCTAAACTTGAAGAAATGGTTAAGGAAAAAAAGCCTAATGCTAAAAAGGCTTTAGATGTAACTTCAAAGCTTGATACTTATCTAAGTGCTTGTCAGCTTGGCATTACCTTAAGTTCACTTGCTCTTGGCTGGATAGGAGAACCTGCCATTGCCAAGATGCTTGAAGCTCCGCTTTTAAAACTAGGCTTAAATGCTGTTTTAATTCATACCATAGCTTTTGTTATCGCTTTTAGTATTATCACCCTTTTGCATGTCGTTTTAGGAGAGCTTGTCCCTAAAAGTATAGCCATAGCCATAGCGGATAAAGCCGTGCTTTGGGTGGCTAGACCTTTGCACTGGTTTTGGATTTTATTTTTACCTTGTATCAAAATTTTTGATATTTTGGCGGCTTTAACGCTTAAAATTTTTGGCATTAAACCTGCTAAAGAACACGAGCTAACGCATAGTGAAGAAGAGATTAAAATCATAGCAAGTGAAAGTCAAAAAGGTGGGGTTTTAGATGAATTTGAAACGGAGATTATCCGTAATGCTGTGGATTTTAGCGATACTGTGGCAAAAGAAGTGATGACCCCTAGAAAGGATATGATTTGCCTTAACAAGCAAAAATCTTATAGTGAAAATATGCAGATTATTTGTGAGCATAAGCATACGCGTTTCCCTTATATAGACGGCTCTAAGGATACGATCTTGGGTATGGTGCATATAAGAGATATTGTGCAAAATGAACTAAATACTAAAAGTGAAAATTTGGAAAATTTTGTCAAGCCGCTTATTTTAGTGCCTGAAAATCTTAGCATTTCAAAAGTGCTTGTGATGATGAATAAGGAGCGTTCGCACACAGCCTTAGTGATTGACGAATATGGCGGCACGGCGGGACTTTTGACTATGGAAGATATTATGGAGGAGATTATCGGCGAGATTAAAAGCGAACACGAGGAAGATAATTATAAAAAACTTGCCGATAATATTTACGAATTTCAAGGGCGTTGTGATATAGAAAAAGTCGAGGAGCTTTTACTCATCACTTATGATGAGGATTTAGAGCAAGTTACCATAGGTGGTTATGTCTTTAATCTTTTGGGTCGTTTGCCTGTGGTAGGCGATAGGATAGAGGACGAGCTTTGTTATTATGAAGTGAAAAAAATGGATGGAAATTCCATTGAAAGAGTGAAGGTCGTCAAAAAAACAAAAACTGAAGAGAGTGAAGACTAAATTCACTCTAAGTTTTTTTTTGATTGAAACCACAAAAAGAGGTTTAAATAATTCTTTTCGATTTGATAAAATTAATCCAAAATACAATTATGACTACATTATTTTTGGGCATTGTGTGCGTTATTACATCGTAAATAAAAAGCAAGATTATCATTATAACCATACTTTAAGAAAAGAATACATTAAGGTTAATGGCAAAGATAAACAACTTGTGATGATGAATCCTGGCAATCAGGTCAATCTTAAGCTTACGCTAAATTTAAAAGAATTGAAGCCTATTGCAAATTTTGCAAACGAACTTTATGCTATTTTTACATCAATTTAAGAAAGATTTTCTAAAATACCTCTTTTAAATTTAAAGGAAAATAATGCTTTTAACAAATCCCATTATATCAGTGTTTTGGTGATGATAATCCTTTGTTTGTTTCACTTTAATGTCTTATTAAGTGTGCTAATTTCTGCTTTAATCGCTGGACTTGTCGCACAAGTGCCTATGCTTGAGACGATGAATACTCTCATCAATGGTATGAAAGGAAATTTACAAACGGCTCTAAGCTATATCCTACTAGGTGCCATTGCAGCAGCGATTTCTAAGACAAATTTAACGGCTTTTCTCATTAAAATCGTAAGCCATTTCATCTCGCATAAAAAATATTTGCTTATACTTTCTTTAGCCTTAATCGCTTGTTTTTCGCAAAATTTAGTGCCTATCCATATGGCTTTTGTGCCGATTTTAATTCCTCCTTTGCTAACACTTTTTAATAAACTTAAAATCGACCGCAGGGGCGTTGCTTGTGCTTTGACCTTTGGGTTTTGGGCTAATTTTTCAAAATTTACTCGTGAATAATCTTAATCAAAACGGCGTAGCCGTGAATTTGAGCGATGTAACAAGCACGATGTTTTTGGCGGCTTTTTGTATGCTTTTTGGGCTTTTGCTTTCTATTTTCATTTTTTATTCTAAGCCTAGAGAGTATCAAGAAATTGCTATTGAAAATATGGATTATGAAAATATTCAAATGACGCGTAGGGAATGGGGCGTTTTAGCGGGGTTAGCTATAAAAAAGTAGATTTAGTCTTTGATGATGGGCTTTATCGCCTTTGTAATGCTTGTAGCGGCTGGCTATGGCGAGGTTTTAAAACAAAGTGGAGCGGTAGAGGAGCTTGTAAATTCCGTTATCCCTTTTGTTGAGGGGAATAAATTTTTGGCTATTTTTGCTATGCTTTTTATAGGACTCATCATAGGCACTTCTTTTGGCACTATACCTATTTATAGCGACTTTATTTTGCCCTATTTGCTTAGAGCTTGGCTTTTCTGCGAATTTGATTATTTTCATCATCGGCACTTTCATCGCAATGTTCTTATAAGTCCCATTTTATAGGTTCTTTGCCTAGTTTTTCTAAGAGAGCATTACTTTTAGAAAAATGCCTACACCCTAAAAAACCCTGCCTAGCAAGAGGGCTTGGGTGTGCCGCTTCTAGGATAAAATGCTTTCGTGTATCGATGAGGCTTTTTTTACTCTGTGCGAATTTACCCCATAAAATGAAAATGAGTCCCTTTTTTTCAAGACTTAGTTTTTTAATAATATTATCGCTAAATTCTTGCCAACCCCATAAACTATGGCTTAAAGGCTTATTCTCCTCTACGCTAAAAATAGCATTTAAAAGCAAAACGCCTTGTCTAGCCCACGCACTTAAATCACCATTTTGAGGGATTTTAACTCCTAAATCCGCATTTAATTCTTTAAAAATATTTCTAAGACTTGGAGGAATTTGCACGCCCTTTGGCACAGAAAAGCTAAGCCCCATAGCTTGATTTTGTTTGTGATAAGGGTCCTGCCCTAAAAGCACGATTTTAAGGGAATTTAAGGGAGTAAGATTAAAGGCGTTAAAGGTTAAATTTGCGGGGGGATAGATGTTTTTTCCAGCCTTTAAAGTTTCGATATATTGCCTTTTAATATCTAAAAAATAAGGTTTTTTAAATTCTTCTTCTAAAAATTCTAACCAGTCGGCATTGATTTTAATCTTATCAAGTTTGATTTCTAGCATAATATCCTTTACTAATGATTTATCATAGAGATTTTACACTATTTTATACAATTTTAAATCTTTTGTAAATATAAAAATAACTTTCAAACGCCCGAAATTAATGAGTTATATTATATCTCATTAATTTTTTCTTAAGTATTTTGGAGTATGATTAATTAATTTTAGGCAAATTGTAGTTTGCATAAAATAATCTAAATTATTTAGAAAGGTTCAAAATGGGAACGAGAAAAGAACACGATTTCATCGGTGAGCTTGAAATTGCTGATGATGTGTATTATGGGGTTCAAACTTTTAGAGCTCTTGAAAATTTCCATATGAGTGGAAGGAGTTTAAAGAATTATCCTTTCTTTATTAAGGCTTTTGCACAAGTGAAAAAGGCAGCAGCTTTAGCAAATAAAGAAGTGGGCGTTTTAGACGCCGATAAGGCAGACGCTCTTGCAAAAGCTTGCGATAGACTTATTGCAGGTGAGTTTTTAGACCAGTTTGTTGTCGATATGATTCAAGGCGGTGCTGGCACAAGCACAAATATGAATGTTAATGAAGTTTTAACAAATATCGCATTGGAGAGTATGGGACATAAAAAAGGCGAATATCAATATCTCCATCCAAACGACCATACGAATTTAGGGCAATCTACAAATGACACTTATCCAAGCTCAATTAAAGTCGCCACACACGCTAAATTAGGCGATTTGCTTAAGGCTATGGAAGAACTTAAAAATGACCTTGAAGCTAAAGCAAAAGAATATAAAGATATGATTAAAATGGGTAGAACAGAGCTTGAAGATGCTGTTCCTACGACTTTAGGAAATACTTTCAACGCTTTTGCAAGTTATATTAAAAGTGATATAGCAAAACTGACAAAAGCAAGAGAGGCTATGACTGTGCTAAATTTAGGTGCAACTGCCATAGGCACGGGTATTAACTGCCACCCTGATTATAAAAATGTCGTTGAGAAAAAACTTAAAGAAATCACAGGCGTAAATTTCACTCCTGCTGAGGATTTAATCGCAGCAACTCAAGACACAGCTGATTTTGTTTATGTGAGTGGTTGCTTAAAAACCGCTGCGGTAAGACTTTCTAAGATCGCAAACGACTTAAGATTAATGAATTCAGGTCCTAGATGTGGGCTTGGAGAAATTACCCTCCCTGCTATGCAACCGGGAAGCTCCATTATGCCGGGAAAAGTTAATCCTGTTATTTGTGAAGTGGTCGGCGAGGCGTGCTATGAGGTTATTGGCAATGATGTTACCATTATGCTTTGCTCTGAAAGAGGCGAATTTGAGCTTAATGCTTTTGAGCCGGGCATTGCGTATGGTTTGTTTAATTCTTTAATTTTACTTGAAAATGCTATGAAAACTCTAGCAAATAAAGCTATTAAAGGCTTAAAGGCTAATCCTGAAGCATGCAAAAAACTCGTGCTTAATTCTATCGGCATAGTAACTGCCTTTAATCCTGTGCTAGGCTATGAAAAATCAGCAAGTATGGCTAAAGAAGCCCTACAAACAGGAAAAGCTGTGGGCGATATTTGCCTTGAAAGAGGTTATTTAACAAAAGAGGAAATTGACAAAATTTTAGACCCTGAAAATATGCTCAATCCTCAAATGAAAGAAAAAAGAAAAGCCTAATTGCTTTTTAATCGAGGAAAATTATGGATATTATGGTTATTTTAGAACTTATCGTGCTTTTGGGTGCGATTTTTGTCGGTATTAGACTTGGAGGCATTGCTATTGGTTATGCTGGTGGTCTTGGCGTTGTGATTTTATCACTTGTTTTAGGTATGAAGCCTGGAAGCATTCCTTGGGATGTTATTTTAATCATTGCTGCGGCAATTGCGGCGATTTCCGCTATGCAACAAGCTGGCGGACTTGATTATATGGTGCGTGTGGTTGAAAAGCTTTTAAGGGCAAATCCTCGCTTTATCAATTATCTAGCTCCAGCTTGCGGATGGTTACTAACCATCTTAGCAGGAACGGGAAATGCGGTATTTTCTCTTATGCCTGTTGTTGTCGATGTGGCTAAGTCTCAAAATATAAGACCTTCTGCGCCTCTTTCTTTGATGGTTGTTTCTTCACAAATCGGCATTACCGCCTCTCCTGTAAGTGCGGCTGTTGTGTATATGAGCGGTGTTTTGGAGGGCTTTGGATGGAATTATCCTACCTTAATAGGAATTTGGATTGTTACCACTTTCATCGCTTGTATGGCAACCGCTTTCATCGTTAGCCTTATCACTCCGCTTGATTTAAGTAAAGATCCTGTGTATCAAGAGCGTTTAAAGGCTGGTTTGGTTCAAGATGCGGGTGAAATTCTACACGGCACAGATAAGCCAGGTGCGAAACTTTCTGTAGGAATTTTCTTATTCACAGTTTTAGTCGTGGTTTTATATGCGACTGCGATTTCAAATAATATTAAGTGGATTGACCCTGTAATTATGCCGCGCGATGCTGCTATTATGAGCTTCTTGCTAACTGCTGCGACTTTAATCACTTGGCTTTGTAAGGTAGATCCAGGCAAAATTTTAGACACTAGCGTATTTAAAAGCGGTATGACAGCTTGCGTGTGCGTCTTTGGTGTGGCTTGGCTTGGAAACACTTTCGTTGCTGGACATGAGCAAGCGATTAAAGATGTTGCGGGTGAGTGGGTTAAACAAACTCCAGCTTTATTAGCAGTGGCATTTTTCTTTGCTAGTATGCTTCTTTATTCTCAAGCGGCTACGGCTAAGGCAATCACTCCTGTTATCATCTCGGCTTTAGGTTTAGCGACTGTTGCGGATTCTGGTATGCTTGTAGCTTGTTTTGCGGCAGTTTCTGCGCTTTTTGTTTTACCAACTTATCCAACTTTGCTTGGTGCGGTTCAAATGGACGATACGGGCTCAACAAGAATTGGTAAATTTATTTTCAACCACGCCTTCTTCTTGCCGGGTGTTTTAGCTATTGCGATTGCTGTGGCTTTGGGCTTTTTAGTCGTTTCACTCTTTTAGAAATTCCCGCTTAAGCGGGAATTTTTTTGCTATAATTTTCTCATTGATTTTGGTAAGGAGTTTTAATGAATTTCAAATTAGGTTTAATTTTTATAGGTGCTTTGCTTTTTAGTGCTTGTTCTAATGGTGCCAAAAGTAATGCGACCTTTGAAAATGCTTTAATAAACAAATATTGCAACGAGGAAATTTTCGCTACAAATTTACAAAAATTAGAACAAAATGATGATGTGATTTACACAGGCTTAAATGTAGGCTTGATCGCTAGAAATTGCGGTGATTTTAATAAAAGTAATGTCTTTTTTGATAAGGCTGAAGAGTCTTATAAATATGATGTGGATTTACAAAATGTCGGCAAAAAGGGTGCTAAGGTCGTTGCAACAACTTTAATTAATGATACCATAGTCGATTATGAGGGTTCTTTGTATGAAAGAATTATGGTTAATGTTTATAAGGGTTTGAATTTTATGAGTCTTAATGACTATGCAAATGCTAGAGTGGAATTTAATCGTGCCTTAATGAGGCAGGACAAAGCTAAAGAATATTTTGCCAAAGAGATAGAAAAAAATAGAGAAAAACTTAAAAAAGCCAAAGAAGATCCAAATTATAAACAAAATATGAACGAAAATGCTAAAGCTATTGATAAAGAATATGCGCATTTGTTTGAGGCTTTTGACACAACAAAAAACTTCGTTAATCCTTATGCAACCTATTTGGCTTCTGTATTTTTCTTTATGGACAATGATTTTAGAAAGGCGGGAGGGCTTTTTAGAGAGGTCGCTGCTATCAATTCTAAAAATGCCGAAATCGTAAAACAAGCCAAGTTTTTCAAAAGTGCCTCAAGCAAAAGCTCTAAAAGCAAGAAAAAATACATTTTTGTCGTTTATGAAAATGGCTTTGGCGTGATGAAGGATGACTTTGCTTTAACTTTACCTTTCTTGGTCGAGGGTAAAATCATTAGCACAAGCGTAGCCTTACAAACATTGAAAAAAAGAGAAGGTTCTTTTGAATTTATAGAAGCAAATGGAGCAAAAACTTCTCAATTTGTTGATTTAGATAACATTGTCGCAACAGAATTTAAAATCAATATGCCGGCAATGATCAGCAAGGCTTTAGCACAAACAATTCTCAAAACAACATTAAATTTAGCGGTAGCAAATAACGACTCCACAGGCGGTTGGCTCACTTTAGCAAGTTCTGTTGCCACAGCGACGACAAATAGAGCTGATGTAAGAAGCTGGAGAGGCTTACCAAAAAGAATTTCTGTGGCTATGGTAGAAAATAAAGGCGAAATTAGCGTAAAAAATCCTCAAGGAGCAGAACTTTTCAGCTCAAAGCTCGACAAGAAGAAAAATGCTCTTGTAATCGTGCGTTCTTTCTCTCCTGTGTTACCTGTCAATGTTCAAGTGATTGAAAAATAAGGGTTAAAAAGATGAAAAAATATATT
This sequence comes from Campylobacter upsaliensis, assembly GCF_900637395.1. Taxonomy (NCBI): domain Bacteria; kingdom Pseudomonadati; phylum Campylobacterota; class Epsilonproteobacteria; order Campylobacterales; family Campylobacteraceae; genus Campylobacter; species Campylobacter upsaliensis. The sequence goes on from NZ_LR134372.1 coordinate 153,334, forward strand.
TTACTTTTTGCCGTGCTTTTTTTATACGCTTGCACTCCTATGCAACAAAATTCAAATGAATTTGCTAATGCAAATTTAAGCTCAAATTTACCTAAAAGCCTTGTCAAACAAATCAAACAACGCATTAATAACAATGGCTTTTTAGAGGTCGAACTCGTGCTAAAAAGCACTTTTGCTAAAGATGTGTTTTATAAGGTAAATTGGCTAGACAAAGACGGCTTTGTACTTAGAAATTCCGTTAAAGAAGACTATGAATTTATAAGAATTCCAGCAGGTCAAGAGGTGATTTTAAAAAAACTTGCTTTTGATAAAAGAGCGGTCGATTTTAGAATCGATATGAAAACAAAAAATTAATCGAAAGGAAAAACAATGAAAAAAACAAAAATTTTAACAGCATTTTTAGCAGGATCTTTATTTTTAGGGGGTTGTGTGCAAAGCACTTACACAGATGGCAAAGCCTCTCAAGTGAAAAAGGGCGATGCGCTTACTTTAGGACTTGATAGAGAAGATTTTGAAAATGCAGCTGAAACGATGATAAATAGTATGCTTAGCGATCCAGCTTTTGCGAATATTAAGCCCGGAACTAGAAAGGTTATTGCCATTGGTAGAGTTATTAATGATACTCCACAAAGGATAGACACCGAAAAATTAACCGCTAAAATTACTACCGCTTTAAGAAAATCGGGCAAATTTGTGCTAACTTCAGCCGTAGCAGCTGGTGGGGCACTTGATAGTATGAGCGAAGATGTGAGAGAGCTTAGGGATAATGATGAATTTAATCAAAATACCATAGCTAAAAAAGGCACACTCGTTTCTCCTGACTTTTCTTTAGCAGGTAAAATCCGTCAAGATAATGTCAAATTAAGCAATGGTAAAACACAAGTGGAATATTTCTTTTTATTAAGACTAACCGATCTAAATTCAGGGCTTGTATATTGGGAAGATGAGCAAACGATAGACAAAACAGGTTCAAGCAAAAGTGTAACTTGGTAAATTTTTAAACCTCAAGTCGCCCAAGTTTCGATGAAGCTTGGGCTTTTTTTATGACTAAAAAGGAAAAAAATGAAAAAAATATTAATTAACTCTTTAATTCTCGTAGGTTTTTTATACGCAAAACCCATAGAAATTTCACAAAATGACATTAATTTACAAAATGAGCTTTCAGACGCTAGTCAAAAAGACATTAGCCCTCAAAGCTTAGATGACTTTTTTGATGAATTTACACAAAAATATAATATAGAATATTCTCAAACAAAGGACGGCAAGACCTTTTATACGGGAGAGGCAGAAGTTTTACTTAAAGAAAATGACCCTGAATTTGCTAAGGCTTTATCGGTGGCTTATCAAAGGGCGATTTTAAATTTACAAAGAAATTTCATAAAAGATACTTTTGGAAGAAGTGCAACAGAAAGAATTTCAAAATACTATGCGGACAATTCTACCAATGCAAAAGAATTTGAAGAGCTTTCTAAAGGCGGGACTATGGAGCAAATTTTTGACAAATTAACGCAATTAGTGGGTGCGAAGCTTGATACCGCCTTGCAAGATCTAGGAATTAATGCGGAGGGCTTGAGTGAAGAGCGTAAAAAAACCTTACTTAAAGATGAATTTTTAAGTAAAACCATAGTCAATGCCATAGGACAAATGAGTGGCTTAGTCCCTGTGCAAAGCGTCATCACACATAAAAATGGTGCTTACCGCATAGGTGTTGTAGCTGTCATCTCCAATAAAACGCGTCAAATTGCTCGCGATATGGCACTTGGTAGAGAAAGTCTTATTAAAGGTAAGGGTAAAAATATAATGGAATATTTACCTAAAGAAAACGCAGGCTTTGTAAATGAGTATGGAATTCGCCTTGTTTATGATGAAAATGGTTCGCCTGTGATTTTAAGCTACGGACATTGGGGATTCGTGCCAAATGCAAGCGATGCAAGAATTACAAATCGCTTAGAGAGTGCCTCTAAAGAAAGTGCATTAAATCAAGCCGATGCGGCGATTATTGAATTTATAAATCTTAATGTAAGCTTAAAAGATGAACAAACTACGGGAGATAGCTTTGAGCAAAGCATTAAACAAAGCGTTAGCGTTAATGATGGTAGCACGGAGGAAATAGAAAGCACAATGGCAAATGTGATTGATAAAATCAATCAACAAGTCAAAACCAAATCAAGCGGTAAAATTCGCGGAATTCGCACTTTAAAACGCTGGAGTTTCACGGCAGAAAATGGCGTGGAGCATACGGGCGTTGTGAGAGCTTATTCTTTCGCTAATCTTAAAAATACCAACGAAATGCTTCAGCAAAAACCAAATTCTCAAGGCACAAATTCTAAATCAAGCGGAGAAAAGGTGCAAAGAAGCTCTAATATTGTCAATAGCATAGATGATTTTTAAGGAGTGAGTGATGAAAGTCATTAAAATTCTTTTCTTAAGCTTATTTTTAAGCTTAAGCCTTAATGCGAAAGTAGTAACTTCAACTAACACCAAATCAAGCACAGGTGAGGGAGTGGGCTTAACAAGAGAAGAGGCGATTAATAATGCCATTATTGAAGCGGTCGGTAAAATGGGCGGAGTTAATATAAATTCCCTTAGAAAGTCTAACTCAAGCGTTTTTTCAAATGGCTTAGATACGACTATACAAGATCATTATAGTGAGCAAATTTCAAAAGCGACTAAGGGTAGAGTGGATAGCTATGAGATCAATAGCATCGAGCAAGATGAAAATGGCAAATATATGGCTAATGTTACGATTTTCAAAACTACAACAACTAAGAAATATCAAGCTCCCGGACTAAGTGCGGATAATCGTAGAAGCATCAGCGTCTTTGACTCCACACCAGACCCCACAAAAAGAGGAATTGGTGCTGCTTTACAACAAAAAATCACCACAAATTTACTTCAAAGTAGGAAATTTAATGTCTTAGATAGAGATTCAAATGGCTACTATGAAATGGAAAAAGCTTTAATCCAAAGTGGCAACGCAGCAAAAGACGAAATTTACAAACTTAAAAATGTGCTAGGGACAGATTATATTTTACTTTTTTCAATTTCTGCACTTGATGGAAAACAAAAAACGAGTAATCTTACAGGAAAAAGCAAAATGGAAGCGGAAGTTGTGATAGATTACCGTGTGCTTTTATTTGCAACAAGGCAAATCAAATTCGCCAACACACTCTCAACGAAAGTGGCTCTTAAAGATGATAGTTTAAGCACAAACGAGCAGGTTTTAGGTCAAATTGCCCGTCAAATTTCTAATGATATTTTAAATGCCATTTATCCCTTAAAAGTAGCTGGTGTGGAAAATGGTGAAATCATTTTTTCACAAAGCTTAAATCAAGGCGATGTTTATGAGTGCTTTTCTTTAGGCAAAGCTATCAAAGATTCTTACACAAAAGAAACCACAGGCAGAATAGAAACAAAAAGTGGCAGCATGGAAGTAACACGCTCCACGCCCAAACTCTCTTACGCGAAAATCACAGAAGGTAGCGTTAAAGTGGGCGATATATGTCGTCCCTTAAGCAATAGCGGAAGCGGAAATGGCTATACAATAGGACGCGATGCAAATTATAAGGTCGAAGAAGGAGGTGGCGTAAATCTTGGCTTTTAATAAAATTTAAAGCTAATTTTTATATAATAAGCCCTTTTATAACTACTAGAGCTTTTAAATCCAAATTTTTGGTGCTTTGTAGGACTACCATTTTAAAGGAAGAGCAATGTATGCTATTATCAAACACAGCGGAAAGCAGTATAAGCTTAGCGTAGGCGATGAGCTTAAATTAGACCGCTTTGAAGCTGAAGAGAAGTCTAGCATTGAAGTGAGCGAAGTGCTTGCGATCAATGATAAGGAATTAAAGGTAGGTGCGCCTTTTGTAGCGGGTGCAAAGGTCATTTTAGAAGTGATTAATCACGGCAGAGACAAAAAAGTCGTGATTTATAAAAAAAGACGCAGAAAAGATTCTAAGCTTAAAAAAGGTTTTAGAAGATCTTTCACACGCGTCAAAGTTAAAGAAATCAAAGCTTAAGGAGTAAAAATGGCACACAAGAAAGGTCAAGGCTCAACGCAAAATAACCGCGACTCCATAGGTCGCCGTTTAGGTGTAAAAAAATTTGGTGGCGAATTTGTCCGTGCTGGCAATATCATCATCCGCCAAAGAGGCACAGCAACTCACGCTGGAAATAATGTAGGCATAGGTAAAGATCATACCATTTTTGCTTTAATTGACGGCTTTGTCAAATTCGAAAGAAAAGACAAAGATAGAAAAAAAGTCTCCGTCTATCCTGCGTAAATTTAGGGGAGTTTATCCTCCCCCCCCTTTTTTTTCTCTCATTTTTTTGTTCCTCTATTTTTAAATGCTTTTTACAATAAAGAGTATATGTATTGACAAATTGTTTTTTTTGTTAAGATTTGGCATTTTGATAGAAAGGAGGAATAGCTATGCCAAAAAACAATCCAAGACCACCTAATGGTCCAAGCACTACTGGTAATCCAAGTGGTGGCGGTCGCGGCAATAACCCGCCTAAAAAATAATTAAAAATTCCTCCTCCTAAATTAAGGGGGAGTTTCAAAAGGAAAAACAATGGAAAATAAAAGCGTAGCCATTTTCATCGATGCGGAAAATATTAGCTTTAAATATGCCAAAGATATTTTTAATATTGCTTCAAGTTATGGAGAGCTTATCATCAAAAGGATTTACGCAGATTGGAGAAGTCCAGCACTAAGTGGCTGGAAAGATGAAATCGCCGAACATTCTATCATTGCGATACAAAATTTCAAATTTAACCGCAAAAATTCAAGCGATATGCACTTAATGGCAGATGCGATGAGTATATTTTATGAAAAAGATGTTGAAATTTTCATCATAGTTTCAAGCGATAGCGACTATATCCCCCTAACACAAAAACTAAGAGAGAGCAAAAAGCAAGTTATAGGTATGGGAGAAAATAAAGCGAACAAATTTTATATTAATGCCTTTAGTGCTTTTCACTATTTAGACAAAAAGGAAGAAAAAAGCGACAAAGTCATCAAAGAGCTTTTTGCTATTATCAATCAACTGATTGAAGAGAAAAATCGTGCTGAATATGCCCAAATTTCTTTAATGATGAAACGCAAATATCCTGATTTTAATCCACAAAATTACGGTTGCCCAAGCTTTAGAAAGCTTATGGATAAATTTGTCAAAGACAAATATCAAGAAGAAATCGCCGATGACAATACCACATTTTATCTTGTTAAAAAATGAAGCTTACAAAATTTTGCCTTCAATCGTAGGCAAGATTAATTAAAAATTTTATTTAAAAATTTATCAGTAGCTCTATCAATTAACTCATCACTTTTATTTAGGGCTTTATCTGTAACTTTATTGTTATTTTATCCGCTTTTTTCTTTAGTTTCTTTCTTTTATGTGGCATTTGTTGGCGGAAAGATAAAAATACACTTTTTAGTATAATTTTATCTTTCCCTAAACTTTAAACTTAAATACATTTTGTTATAAATTATAATTTCCTATAGCTTAAATCATAAGTTTCAACAACTCTGCCTATGATTTTTATTTCTTCATCTTCTTTTATAATAATGGGTAAATAATTTTTGTTATCGCTAATCAAAAATAAAGGTTGTTTTTGATCTTTTCACAAAAACTTTATTTGATACTCTATAATATAAATCCCTCTTTCAATCATAGAACCATCATCTTGAAAAATTATCATTTCGCTTTCTTTGATAGTAGGCGTCATGCTATTTCATATCTTAATAAATGCAATTAATCAAAAATTAATCATTAAAAATACTTTAATTATGATGGAAAAATGCAAAAATAAAATTAAGCAAAATTATAAGTGAAAATAATACAAATTGCATTATTGAAAAGAAAAATTTAAATTTAACAGAGCCAAAAATAAATGATGATTTGGCTGTTTTAAATTTGAAAATTTAAGCGATGAACTTAAAGAAGATGTGAAAAGTAAAGTAAAATTACTTAAACAAGTAGAAAAATATATTGAAGGTGGATTGAAGTAAAAGAGGACTTTGGAGATATGTGGAGTTTCTAAAATGGAAATTTTTAGAATTCGCAAAGCATATAAAGAAAATGGCATTCTAGGTCTTGTCGATACAAAAGGTCTTTACCGCAAAAATAAAACAAAACTTAGCACTTGGATGCAAGAATATGCCTTAAGAGAGTATCGCACCTTTGGAGCAGGTGGATTTAATTTCACTGAGCTTTGGTGCAAATTCATAAGGAGACAACTACTAAAAAATATGACTTTATAGGATTTGATTTAGGATAGGTAAAGCCACTCTTTAGTGTAAAAACCTTGCAAAACTTTATTAAAAACTACTACAAAGATAAACCATTAGAACATTGCATTATTATTCAAGGTTTAGATAAAGCAAAAAGTAAGTTTCTCCCTGCGCAAGGTAATCAAAGAAAGCTTTATGACATGAAAAACATGTATTGGCAAATAGATAGCTCCCCAGCTGATTTTATAATAAGAGATGATGAAACACTAGAGCCTTTTCGCCCTCACATCTTAAGTGTCGTTGATGTCTTTAGAGGTATGGGTGTGGCTACTTTAGTAAGTAAATCAAATTCTTTAAGCCTAACTAGACTTTTATGGAAAGCTATAGATAAGTTTGGAAAACCTGATATGATAAAAGGAGATAATGGAAAAGATTATCTTTCTAAAGATTTTCAAAGCTTACTTGATGGGCTTAATATTACCTATGATGTAGCTATTGCTTATGCAGGAGAACAAAAAGCTTTAGTTGAAAGACGCTTTGGGACACTTCAACATGCAGGAATTTCTAAAATGCATGGATATATTGGCAATAATCTTACTAAAAGAGAAATGATAGAGCAAAAAACTCCTAAAAAAGATAGATGTGCTAAAGATGAATACGGCTTTGCTAAAAAAACTAATCAAAAATTACTTCTTACTTTTAGTGAAGCTTGTGAGCTTTTAGAAGCTGAAGTGATCAAGTGGAACATGAGCAAAGTTCGCCGTAAAAAAGGCATTAAAACTCCACTTGAGCTTTGGAACTCATGCGATAGAGCTATTGTAAAAATATCTTATGAAGAATTTTTGTTTAACGCTGGAAATAAAGAACTTAGGGTCGTGGGTAAAAAAGGCATTAACTTTTAAGATAGAGTTTATAAAAATGCTTTAATGCCAAGCGTTAAATGTGTGCAAAATATCGACAATGTCAAAGAACTTTTCATTTATGATTTAAGCGGAAACTTCCTTTGTCCAGCTCTTGATGAAAGTATAACTAAGCTTAGCAAAGAAAGCTATAAAATGCTTAAAAAAGGTTATGAAAGTGAAGTTAAAGCCATTAAAGAAGTGCTTAAAAAAGATGAGATTGCCGCCTTTACTAAACTTAATATTAAACAAGATTTACAAAGTGTTTTTGAAAACTCACTCGTAGAAGCTAAAGAGGTGCATCAAAAATCCCTTGCAAAAGAAACTTTAAAAACTCAAAGAGAATTAGAAGAGATTAAAAACAATGCTAATGCAGATGAGCTTATTTTAAATGCTAAAAAAGAAATAAATAATGATGAAAGCGAGTTTGATATGGAAGCCTTTGTCGAAAAGAAATATTTTGCTGGTTAAAAATTGTTTAAAGCTTGATTAATCCAAGTTTTAAAGAGTTTTTATAAAGCTCTAAAACAAAGATGCCCTCACTTCAGTAGGACGGGGGCTTTAGGTGGATGCAAGGTCCTGCTCACAAAGCGGAATTTACTTCAGCTGTGAAGTTAAGAGAAAGGATAAAAAATGAAATTAGTAGAACTTACTAAAAAGTTTTTAAATACCCAAAACATCTCTCAAAACAATCTCTCCGATCGTTTAGGGATTAATAAAAGCTATATGGTGGGCTATAAATACGCTTCAAAAGTAGAGCCTTTACTTGAAAAATACATTAAAAGCTTTGTGGAAGAAAAAAGCGTGAAAGAGCTTCAAGCCCCTTTTATCGCTACCAAAAATGCAAAGGCGATTAATGTAACCATTGAAAATGCCATGAGCAATAGAGAAATGGGAGTAATCATTGGCGAAGCGGGGACTGGAAAAAGCAGAGCCATTAAAGAATATGCCGAACAAGAGTGGTGCTTTTTGAAGCAACAACAAAAACTAGTAAAAGAATGCTTTTGGTGGGGCTTGAAAATAAACTCAATGTGTGTTTAAAGATTCTTTATATGATAAGATTGGAGGCATTGCTAGCGAGTTAGCAAGAACTTCAAAGGTTTTAATTATAGATGAGAGTGAGCATTTGCCGTTTCGTGCTTTGGAGTGCTTAAGACGCATATATGATTTTTCAAATACTGCTTTAATCTTAGTAGGCACTAGAAAACTTAAAAACAATCTTGCAGGCATTGGCAGAAATGATTACAACGAGTATGGACAGCTAAGCTTTAGAATTGGTGCAAAATGGGAATTAAAAGGACTTTGCTACCAAATAAAAGATGAAGATTTAAAAACCCTTTGCAATCATTTTGATGTGGAGGAGAAAAAGGCTATTGACTTGGTTTTTAACCTCGCTCGTGGCAACTTTAGAAAAAATGAGAAGCTTTTAAAAAGAGCTTGTGAATTTGCAGATGAAAAAGCGGTGGAGCTTAAACACATAGAGCAGTGCATTACAACCTTGCTTTAAAAAGCTATGGTCTTAAAAGAGTGGTAAAAGATAATTTTAAAATAGAGCCAAAGATTGAAAGCTTAGAAATTAAAAATTTAACAAAGCTCATTGATTTAATGGGCTTGATTAAGTTTTAACAAGGAAAAATAAAATGAATTTGGATTTTTTAAATGAGTTTAAGTTAAAAAATAAAGATTTAAACGAGAAATTAGAGTTTTTAATCCCTGATTTTAGTTAAATGCAAATGGTGGCAGTGGAAAAAGTTATTTAAGCACCGCCATTTCTAAAACACTTTGCAAAAATGCAAGGGTTAAAAGCATCGTTTATGCTGACAAAGAAGATTTTGGTGATCTTGAAAAAAATTAATGAAGTTGCAAATACTGAATATAATAAAGAGGTGGTTACCGGTATTATTATAGATTTTCATAATATCTGTATAGAAAAAGGCGTATTTATTCCTAACATATACTATACAAGAATTCTAAATTGCTTTGATTATTTTGTAAAATGCTTACTATATTTTGATCCTCTCCGCTCAACTCCTATTTTTACACATTTTACAAAAAAAAAAAAAAACGATTTTTCGAATTTCTCTTTACTTTTTGTTAATTTTTCCTTATAATTACGATTATTTTTATCTCATTTATGAAAGGTTTAATATGCAAAAATTTCAACCAAACTCACACACGGGGGGGGGGGGGGAGTATGACTTAAAAAAGCCTCTTTTATCTTTAGCCTGCATTTTTGCTTTAGCTTGTGCTACTAACCTACAAGCAGATGCAGAGGTTACAGAACCGGAAAATCCACAAAGCAATTTTTTAAAATCACATTATAGTTATCAAAGTGAAAGTCGAGAGAGAGAATACAGTCAAAGAATTAATCCAAGAGATTCGATAGGTTGCTCCCATTCAATCTGTAAATATGACCAAGAATACACAAAGGTTAATTTTGCCGAAAATTCTAGCGCTTTGAATTGGAATTATAGGACAACCGATTGGAATAAGCTTACAATAAAAAGTATTGGTTCTATCAAATGGCAAAATTTTGGACTTCATACCGTAAATATCAAAGAAGCTAATATGAAGGGTAATACACAAATCGAATTTCAAATTAAAACAGGCTCTAACTCTATCACTACTCTCAATCATAATGCCAAAAGAATAAATTTTAAAATCAATGGTGGAAGTGGCGGCACCCTAACCATCACCACCCTCAACCAAGACTCCACAAATGGTGACACTCAGCTTTTTAACGGCGTAAGCATACAAACGGTTAATCTTACAGCAGGTAAATTTTATCAATACGCAGGCACAATCAATACGCTTCATATAAAAAATGGCACGGAATTCCGTCAAGGCTTAAAAGATAACGGAACGATAAATAGTGACGGAGACGGAGGCACCATTACCAATCTTACCATTGATAATGGCACCTTTACCAAAGCTAAAGGAAGTGTAACTGGCACTATCACTAATACCAATGGTAATATTAATAATATGGCAAATTCCTCTATCAACACTATCACTAGCACAAATGGTAACATCACCAACGCAGGAACTATCACTTCCCTAACCTACAAAGCAGCCCCTACTACAAAAGCTATCCAAACAAAGGCTAGCACAGATAGTATTACTAACACAGGCACTATTACCACCTTTACAAATGATGGAGGAAATCTAACAAACACAGGCTCTATCCAAACCTACACTCAAGAAAGTGGAAACACAATGCAAAGTGGAGGCACTATACAAACTCTTACTCAAAAAGGAGGAAACTTTACTTATCAAGGTGGAACGATAGGCTCTTTAAAACAAGAAGGCGGAAGCTTTAATAACCTTCAACAAAACATTAGCCTCTTTACCACTCAAGGTGGCTCCCTAAACAACATACAAGGCACTATTGAAAATCTTAAAATTACTTCAGGTGATTTTGAACTAAATAATATGCAGCAAGGTAGAATTGCTAATATAGAAATAGGTGGAAATGGTAAGATTAATATTAATGATAATATGAATATAGGCTATAATAATGGAATTTCTACCTTTAGAATAGCAAATGGTGCTGCTCCTACTTTAAATTTTGGTGAAGTAAGAACAGCCACCACAGCACAAGAAACCTATGCAACTGTTAAGCTTGTAGATACAAATAATGCTAATACCACTCAAGCTAAAGTAGCCATAGATAAACTTACCATAGCCTTAGTGAGTGAGGATACACAAATTGGTAAAAGTGTTTCTTTAGCTAATTCAGTATCAGGTGCTGCTAATACTGGAGTTGGAAATGTTTATGTTAAAAGTGCAGACTTTTCACAAGATCTTAAACAAAGTGGCTTTTATGGGAAATTTAATGCACAAACTCAAACTATAGACACCCGTTTTAATGCTAATCTTGGTGCGGCAGGTTTATTCTCTCAAGCCTTTATCAATCAATTAGGGCGTCGTTCTTTATTATTTGATTCTTTCTTAAATGAAGCAAGTCGTGCTTCTTTAAGATATAAAAGAACCCAACCTGATACAAATTTTGATATCTTTGTGCGTCCTTATTATTCTAAGATTAAAACAGACTTAGCAGATATACCAGAAAAAGCAGATGGAACAAGCTCTGGTATCTTAGCAGGAGGACATACATATTTTGATAATAGCTTATTAATGCTTTATGGAGCAGTAGAGAAAAATAAGACTCATTTAGCTGATGATGTCTTTAATTTTGATAGTGATACTTTCTTACTTGGTTCAAAATATAGCATAGAACTAGCTCAAAGTCATATAGGACAACTTTTTGGTGGAGTGGATATAAGAGGCTCTTATACTAAAGCAGATCTTGAAAGGGAACCAGTAAGTGGTTTTAAATCTCAAGGAGATGCAAAAAACTATGCTTATGATGCTAGAGTATTTTTAGCTTCTATTATTTATTATAACTTACAAGATCATAGCCAATATCTTACTCCTCAAATAGGCATAGGTCATACAGGAGCTAAGTTAAAAGGCTTTGATATGAAAGGGAATAAATTAGCCTATAAAGAAAGCTTAGATGATATGACTTATGGTATCACTTATGCAACAGCAAGTTTGAATTGGTTTAAAAGAAAAGATAATGTTGCTATTCAGCTTGATGGAGGTGTAAGGGTCAATCTTAATAATGAAATAGATACCCAAACTAAAATCAATAATCAAAACTTTACCAATCATTTTGAAACATCAAAATACTATTCACAATTAGGGGGAGCTTTTATGTGGATAAATCCTTATGGAGTAGATGTAAGTTTAGGCTATAAATTCCTCTTTGGAGAAAGTGCAACATCACACACTGCTAGTTTAAGACTGCATAAGACTTTTTAACTGCATAGACTTTTTAACGATAAAGGATATAAGCTAAGGCTTGTGTCCTTATGAGTTTTTATTTGCTTTTTGACTTTTTTTTGTTTGATTTTAGGTTTTTTAGATTTGATTTGTTTTTATATAAAATAGAAAGCTTCTTAAATAACGCAAGGTAAAATAAAACAAAGCAAGACTTAAAGCAAGATACTCAAAAAACTGCGGAACTTTTGCGGATAAAAAATAATGATAACTCGCTATAACTATACATAAATAACCAAGCTTTCTTACATTTTCAAGTTTTTTAAAGGTTTTAAAAGAGCTTAAAAACATCAAAAAAATAATGACAAAGGCTACAAAGCCACTGCCCTCAAATAATCTTTTGCTAATGTCATCATAAAGTTTTAGTAGGCTTAAATTTTTAGAAAAAACAAAATACACAATAAAATGTAAAAAAACCCAAATCCCCCCAAAAAGTCCTAATAATTTTGGATAGGTTTTTGTAGGCTTAAATTTAAAAAGAGAAAAAATAATGCTTAAATGTAAAAATACAAGTGCAAAAATGCCTGTATAAAAATAAAGCTCTTTAATTAAATCAAAGCCCACAAAAAAGACATTATAAACCGCTGCATAAGTGGTAAAAATAAGGCTTAAAATAAAAATGATAAAAGCCAAATTTTTATAAAATTTAGCTTTTAAACGCTTCAAAAATTTGCCCTTAAATCCATACCTGCATATAAATGCGCGACCTCTTTTTCATAGCCGTTAAATAAAAGCGTAGGTTTGGTGAAAAACTCTCCTAAGGCTCTTTCATCGGCTTGCGACCATCTAGGATGAGAGACTGCTGGATTGACATTAGCATAAAAGCCGTATTCATCAGGTGCGTAAGCTTGCCAAGTGCTAACAGGCTGTTCTTTGACAAATTCTATTTTGACTATGGATTTAATGCTCTTAAAACCATATTTCCAAGGCACGACAAGGCGTATAGGTGCGCCATTTTGTGCGAGAAGAGGCTTTTTATACATACCTACGGCTAAAATGCTTAAAGGATTCATCGCCTCATCAAGTCTTAAACCCTCAACATAGGGATATTTAAGCGTTGGAAAAAAGGCGTTTTGGTCAGGAAAGCGGCTTTTATCAAAAAGCGTGGTAAATTTAATAAATTTCGCCTCACTTGTGGGCTTGACCTTATCTATTAAATGCCTTAACTCAAAACCCACCCAAGGAACGACCATAGACCAAGTTTCAACGCACCTAAAGCGGTAAATCCTCTCCTCCAAAGGAAAGGCTAAAAAGTCCTCCATACTAAGCTTTAAAGGCTTTTCAATCTCTCCTTCTATGCTAACTTCCCAATTTTTTGTTGTGAAATTTTTCGCGTGTTCGACTGCTTCTTTTTTATTAACAGAAAATTCATAAAAATTTACATAGCTAGTCGCAAGTTTTTCATCACTTAGTTTAAAATTATTAGGATTTTCATCGGCTTTGAAATTAAGCTCTAAAAGTTTCGCTTCAATTAAAGCTGGACTTAGCAAAGCCCCCGCTCCAAGCTTTAAAAAAGCTCTTCTTTTTTTGTATAAATCTTCTGGGGTTATCATTGTTTTCCTTTCTTTATAGATTTGTTAGTATTTTTTCACAAATTTCTTTAGGGTTTAAAGCCTCATAAATAGGACGCCCAACGACTATAAAATCGCTTTTATTTGCTTTTGCACTTTCTAAATTTGCCACTCTTTTTTGGTCATTTGCTTCCTCTTTAAAGGGGCGAATAGCAGGGGTAAGGGTGAGAAAATTTTCGCTTGTATTTTGCTTAATTAACAGGCTTTCAAACACAGAGCAAACCATACCATCAAGCCCACTTTCATAGGCAAGTTTTGAAAAATTGATGACTGCTTCTTGTAAATTTTGCCTATAAACGCTATAAAACTCTTCCTCATCAAAGCTAGTAAGAGCCGAAACGCCAAGCACTAAGGGGCGTTTTTGCATTTTTGCTAATCTTTGCATAACGCTTTGCATAGCCTTTTTCCCAGCACTTGCGTGAAGATTTATCATATTAACCCCAAGTTTCGCACACTCCTCACAAGCATCGCTCATAGTGTTTGGGATATCATAAATTTTTAAGTCTAAAAAAAGGGGCTGTGTGCTTAATTTTTTAAGCTCTTCTATGAATTTAAAGCCGTCTCTTATATAGGCTCTAAGTCCTATTTTAAGCCATATATCAAGGTCTTTTAGCTCTCTTACAAGCTCTAAACAACGCTCTTTGTTTTCTAAATCTAAGGCTACGCAAAGCTTCATTTTTTAGCCTTTTGTAAGCCGTCTAAAACGCCGTTGATAAGCTTTGGAGCGTTTTCGTTTGCCATTTCTTTTGCTAATTCTACCGCCTCATTAATCACAATAGCCCCTAAGGTTTCTGTGTATAAAAGCTCAAAAGCCCCAAGCCTTAAAATCGCCCTTTCGATGTGTCCTATTTGATGAATTTTATTTTCATTTAAAAAGGTATCGATGTGTTCATCTAAATTTTGCAAATGCTCTAAAACACCATTATATAAGCTTAGTGTGAAATTTTTCGCCTCATTGCGAATTTTTTTCTCTTGTAAAAATTCCGTGATGAAATTGTCATTTTTACCATTTAATTCTAGGGCATAAAGCAGAGAAATCACACTTTGTCTTGCTTGATGTCTGCTAGCCATTTTAAGCCTTTAAAATGTGAGTGAGTCCAAGCATTTCTATGAGGCTAGTCATAGCTTCAAATCCCTTATTTCCAGCTTTTGAGCCTGCTCTTTCTATGGCTTGTTCTAAGGTATCTGTGGTTAAAACGCCAAAACTCACAGGCACATTATATTTTAAACTTATATTTGCAATGCCCTTAGTTGTTTCAGCCGAAACATAGTCAAAATGGGGCGTTGAGCCTCTTATCACCGCACCTAAGCAACAAATCGCATCAAATTTCTTACTTTCAATCGCCACTTTAAGCGCAAAAGGCACTTCAAAAGCACCCGGCACTAAAACAAGGCTTAAATTTTCCTCTTTTCCTCCGTGTCTTAAAAAGGCGTCTTTAGCACCCTCGACTAAGCGGTCTGTGATGATGTGATTAAATCTTGAATTGATGATTGCAATTTTTTCATCGCCTCTTAAATGGAGTTTTCCCTCTAAAATTTGCATAATTTTTCCTTATATGATTTCTTGTATTTTTAAAAGTGTGCTAACGCAGTCTTTTAGTCGCTTGATATTTAGCATATTTGCCCCATCGCATAAAGCCTCGCAAGGATTAATGTGCGTTTCAAAGAAAAAGCCATCAACCCCAACAGCCGCCGCCGCCCTTGCTAAAGGCTCGACAAATTCACTCTTTCCGCCACTACTACCTCCTGCGGCTCCTGGCATTTGCACACTATGAGTAGCGTCAAAAATGACAGGTGCAAATTCACGCATAATCACTAAAGAACGCATATCAACAACCAAATTTCCATAGCCAAAGCTACTTCCCCTCTCTGCCACAAAAACACCATTTTTCTCCGCTATCTCATAGCCTTGTTCCTTAATTCCACGCGTTTGAAGCACTTTTTTAATGCTATATTGTATGTCGCTTGGTGTGAGAAACTGCCCTTTTTTAATATTGATTTTTGCGGGAGTTTTTGCTACGGCGACAAGCAGGTCCGTTTGACGACATAAAAAAGCAGGGATTTGAAGCACATCAGCGACTTCACTTGCTCTTTTTGCTTGATGACTTTCGTGAATGTCTGTTAAAATTTGCATTTTAAATTTATCTTTAACTTTTTGTAAAATTTCTAAGCCTCTTTCAAGTCCGGGACCACGAAAAGAACTTATGCTCGTGCGATTTGCTTTATCAAAGCTCGATTTAAAATAAAAGTCGATTTTGTCATTTTCATTGAATTCTTGTAAAGCTTCTGCTACGCTAAAGACAAGCTCCTCGCTTTCTATCACGCAAGGACCTGCGATTAAAATCATTTTTTTCATCATATTTCCTCTACAAATTTGCAAAAAGATTATAACAAAGAATATTTAATTGTCTGTGAAAAAACCCTCTTAAAGAGGGCTTGAGATTAAGAAAATTGAGGTTTGATTTGTGCGATCCAAGCGTCTATTCTTGCTTCGGTTTGATCTTCTTGATTGTCGTTATCTAAAGCTAGTCCAACAAATTTACCATCAACGACCGCATCGCTAGATTCAAAATTGTAGCCATCTGTGGAAACTTCGCCAACTAAAGTTGCACCAGCATCTTTTAAATTTTGCGCTAATTTTCCCATACCACCACAATAAGTATCCGAATAGCTTTCGCTATCACCCATACCAAAGACTGCTACAACCTTACCGCTAAGGCTTAATCCTGAAAAGTCAAAGCCATCCCAGTCATCTTGCAAATCGCCACTTCCCCAAGTCGAAGTTCCGCAAATAAGCTTGTCGTAAGAATTGATTTTGTCTGCATTAATGTCCGCTATATTTAAAACATCGCTAATGCCAAGTTTATCAGCTATGATGTTTGCCGCACTTTCAGTGTTTCCCATAGCACTTCCGTAAATTACTGCTACTGCCATTTGTTCTCCTTGAAATTTAATATCTGTTAATTTTAGCATAGTTTTGCTAAATCATACAAAAAAAGTTTTATTTGTTAGTATTTAGAGCAAGAAAATTCCTTATCTAGTTTAAAAATTTTGCAATACTCACAATATACGCAACTTACGCTTCTTTTAGCGCATACTAAGGGAATTTTACGCTTTTTTGCTTCGGTTTTGATTTTTTTCATTGTGTTGTGGTTGAGAAAGCTTGTGAGCATAACTACGCATTGTGTGTCGTTTGGGATAGGCTTTTTATTGACTCTGTTTTCATTTCTTGCATCCCAATGCACGATTTTTTTAGCACCTAAATCTTGTAAAACTGCTCGAATGGGCGTTATTTCATCTGCGCCTATGACTAAAACTGACATTGTGTTTCCTTTTTTATATTTTGATAATAATTATTATATTATAAAAAACTGAATAAATTTTGAATTTTATTATCAAAATAAAAGGAATTTAGCTTAAAATTTCATAAAAACTTAAGCTTGTAGCACCGAATTTTTTTAATTTTGTTTTTGTGAAATTCGCTATATTTTCAGGCGTTTCAGCCTTGCTTTGATGTTCTAAGATGATACGCTCTACCCCACTTAAATCAAGTTTTTGTAAAAAATGATAAATCTTATCATAAATTCCGCTAAATCCTTCGCGTATATTAAAAGGTGGGTCAAAATATAAAATAACAGGTTTATTAAGACTTTTTAAAAGCTCTGGCAAAAGTAAAAAGCTATCTCCGTTTAGAATTTCAAGCTCTATTTCAAGGCTTTTGGCATTTTGCGAGGCGATTTTAAAGGCGTTTTTGTCGAGTTCGATCGCATAAGCTTTTAAGGCATAATTGCTTAAAGCTTCAGCAGCCATTAAAGCACTTCCACCAAAGGCTTCAATGAAAATTTTCCCTCTTAAATTCTCTCTTAAGACATTAAAAACGCAAGCTTTTACTATGCTTTTGGTGCTTCTTGTTTTTTCAAGGCTTGGTAAAAGTAGTTTTTTGCCTTTAAATCGACCGCTTTCTATGGCGGTGTAGAGTTTTTGAAAGCTTTTACTCATTAACTAAGGCTTTGACGAGTTTATTTTTAAGCTCTAAAATCGCCATATCGATTTTATCTTGATAATCTTTTTTAAATTCGTTGGCGATATGATCAATTTTTGCTTCAAGCTTTCTTTTTTCCTCTTCTACGCGTTTTTGTGTGGCAAGCTCTAAGGCGGTATCAAATTCTTCTAAACTCGCCAAAAGCTTTTCCTTGCTAAAAGGTGTGGATAAAAAAGGCGAGTTTTTTGCTATGATGAAAAGTGGCTTAGAGCTTGAAATTTTAGTATCACTAATGATAAAATTGCAATCTTTTTTCATCACCAAATGCTCTTTTAAAAATAATTCCAAAGTTCTTTCTAAAAGTAAATCTTTAAATTCTAAAGAAATTTTCATATTAAATCGACCTTTAAAGAGTGGTTTTTAAGGCTTTGAGGCTTAGTCCCTTGCGTTAAAAGCTCAAATTCCTTAAGGCTTAAAACATAAAAATCATCAAATTCTCTTCCGCAACTTTGCATTAATTTTTTCGCACAAGTATCAAAGAGAAAAAAATCATCCGTATTATTGACTAATAAAAAGTCCGCCCCACTATCATAAGCGTCTAAAATAATCTCACTTGCCATTTTGTAAGTTAAATCTTCGTTGAGTTTTAAAAGCGAAAAGCCATTATTTTGATAAGCTTTTTCAAATGCAATGAAGCGAGCTTTTAATTTAGCTTTTAAAGAGTCATCTAAGTCAAAATTGTAACAAGCGATGTTGAAATTTGAAAAATTATGTTTCAAGTGTTCTTTAAAATTTGGAAGACCTTCATTTTCTTTTTTGAAGCAAAGTAAATTTTTATCAAATAGACCTTGTTTTAAAATTTCCTCACAAAGCCATTTTATAGCGTTTTCAAGTTCATCAAAAGGGCTTTTAAGATGATAAAAAATCCCCCTTTCTTTATCGCATAAAATTTTCAAAATAGCCTCTTTTTTGCTAGAGTCTTTTTCTATTATCTTAAAGGCAAGGTAAAATAGGGCATTACCCATAAATTCACTATGAAATTCTAAAAGCTCATCTGCGTAATAAAAATGCTCCAAATTCCCATAAAGCCTTTTATCCTCTTCATCGCAAAAGGGTGCTAAAAGTGTAAATTTCTCCCAAAAATCGCTTTTATCAAACAGCAAATCTTTATAAGCTCTTTTTGTGCTAAGTGGCTCTATGCTAAGTTTTAAGCCAAATCGCAGCAAAATATCCTCTAAAGGCGTAGAAAGAGGAACTGGGACATTATTAATTTTTACATAAGAGTTTTCATTTTCATCAAATTTAAAATAAATATCATCATCTTGCACTTGCAAAAGTAAATCATAAAGCTTTAAAAAATTTTCATAATTCTCATAAATATAAGGTTTATAATAGCTCTCATAATCTAACTCTTTATCAAAGCGAAAAATGCGTAATTCTAGCTTTTTCATTTTTATCCTTTAAGTAAGTTTCGCTTTTAAAAGCTCATTGACCTTAGCAGGATTAAACGCACCCTTACCCTCTTTCATCACCTGTCCTACAAAAAAGCCAAAAAGCTTATCTTTACCGCTTTTATACTCAGCGACCTTATTAGCATTTGCTTCTAAAATTTGTGTAATTACCGCTTCAATAGCCCCATCATCGCTGATTTGTTTAAGCCCTAATTTCTCAATCGCAGCGTCAATTTCCACTTCCACATTTTCAAATACAAAGGCTAAAACATCTTTAGCCGCTTTAGCACTGATTTCTCCTTCTTCAATGCGTTTTATTAAAACGCTTAGTTTTTGTGCATTGACAGGAGAATTTTCTATGGTTAAATCACCCTTTAAAAGTCCCATAAGCTCGGTTGTAAGCCAAGTTACGCAAAGTTTAGGATTTAAATTTTGTCCGCATAAATATTCAAAAAAACGACTCATTTCAAGGGAGCTTATTAGCACCTCTGCATCGCTTTCTTTAATGCCAAACTCACGCATATAACGCGTTTTTTTCTCATCAGGAAGTTCGGGTATGCTTAAAGTTAAAAACTCCTCTTTTAAAAGCACAGGCAAAAGGTCAGGGTCTGGGAAATAACGATACTCTGCCGCCTCCTCTTTACCTCTCATCGAACGCGTGATGAGCTTAGTTGTATCAAATAGTCTTGTTTCTTGCACGACTTCTTCCTCATAAGTGCCGTCCTCCCACGCTCTGCTTTGTCTTTCCACCTCATAATCAATCGCCTTTTGGATAAAGCGAAAAGAATTAAGATTTTTAATCTCTACCCTCGTATAAAGCTTTGTGTCGCCTTTTGGGCGTATGCTTACATTTGCATCGCAGCGAAAGCTACCCTCTTGCATATTAGCGTCTGAAATATCTAAAAAGCGTATAATGGAGTGCAGTTTTTTAAGATAAGCCACCGCTTCATCGCTACTTCTAAGCTCAGGCTCACTTACTATCTCAAGCAAGGGCGTGCCAGAGCGGTTTAAATCGACCTTAGAAAAATTTGCCTCGTGGATATTTTTCCCCGCATCTTCTTCTAAATGCGCCCTTGTAATGCCTATGCGTTTTTGTGTGTCATTTATAGTGATAAAAAGCTCCCCTCCTTCAACGATGGGTATGTCAAATTGCGAAATTTGATAAGCCTTTGGTAAGTCCGGATAAAAATAATTTTTGCGGTTAAAAACGCTTTTTTGATGAATTGTCGCATTAATGGCTTTACCAAAGGATACGGCTTTTTTTACCGCCTCTTCATTTAGCACAGGTAAGGCACCGGGCAAGGCTAGGCAAGTGGGACAGACATTAGTATTAGGCTCTTCGCCAAAGGAAGTAGCACAAGAGCAAAAAATCTTCGTTTTGGTATTAAGCTGGGCATGCACCTCTAGCCCTATCACAACTTCAAACATTGAGTTTTCCTTATGATTTAAATTTGTAGTATTATAATCAAATAATATTAATTTATAATCTTATGTTAAGATAACACATCGCATTTAAAGGAAAATGATGAAAATTTACGCAGACAATAAAGAAGTTTCGAGTAATCAAGGCTCAAATGAGCAAATTTGGGAAGAAATCTTTTCTAAAAAAGAATGGGGTAAATACCCAAGCGAAAGTGTGATCCGCTTTATCGCTAGGAATTTTTATAATACAAAAGACAGAAACACGATTAAAATTTTAGAACTAGGACTTGGCACTGGTGCAAATTTATGGTTTTGTGCTAGAGAGGGCTTTAAAGTCAGTGGCATAGAGTGGAGTAAGACAGGAGTAGAGCGTTTTAAAGCAAGACTTAAAGAAGAAAAGTTAAGCACACAAATAGAACAAATTGAAATAGGAGATTATTTAGAAAAGCTTGATAATTTTAAAGATGAAAGCTTTGACGCGTGGATGGATAGCTATTCTCTAGCTTATAATGATTTTGAAAAAACGAAGCAAATTATAAAAAAAGCGATGAAAAAACTTAAAATAGGTGGTAAATTTTTCTCTCTAACCCCTAGTCTTTATAATGAGGGCTTTAAAGAGGAGGCAAATTTAGGCTATCATTTGGTAAAGCCTGTTAGCGGTAGTGATGCCTTTACAGGCGTGATAAGATACTGCGATGAGGGGGATTTAAGAAAGCTTTATGAGGGGGAGGGTTATAAAATCACAAGTATTAAAATCCATATCCAAAAAGACTTAGAAAAACAACTAAATGAGCTTTACATCATCGAGGGAGAGCGTTATGAATAGAAGTGTTTTATGGGAAGAAATCTTTTCTAAAAAAGAGTGGGGTAAATACCCAAGCGAAAGTGTGATCCGCTTTATCGCTAGGAATTTTTATAATACAAAAGACAGAAACACGATTAAAATTTTAGAACTAGGACTTGGCACTGGTGCAAATTTATGGTTTTGTGCTAGAGAGGGCTTTAAAGTCAGTGGCATAGAGTGGAGTAAAACAGGAGTAGAGCGTTTTAAGGCAAGACTTAAAGATGAAAATTTAAGCACACAAATAGAACAAATTGAAATAGGCGATTATTTAGAAAAGCTTGATAATTTTAAAGATGAAAGCTTTGATGCGGTGATTGATGTGGCAAGTTTATGTTGTAATGATAGGGAGAAAACGCGTCAAATTTTCTTAAAATCCTTTAAAAAGCTTAAGGTGGGAGGTAAATTTTTCTCCCTTACTTTAGCGAAAGGGCTTTTGGGTTATGAAGAGGGTAGGGGCGATTTTTTTGAACCAAAAGAAGGAATTTATACGCATTTGGGTTTATTACGCTTTGACGATGAGCTAAGTCTTAAAGAGCTTTATGCACACGAAAATTTAAAATGCCTTAGCCTTAGCACTCAAATTTTAGAAAATGAGGGCGTAGTTCTTGATAAAATCTTAATTTTTGAGGGGCTTAAAAATGCTTAACACACGGGGGGGGGGGGGGGGTAAAACCCCTTGTTATAGGATATTTAGGCGATGGAAAATGGGCAAGATTTGCTCTTTTGAAATTCTTAAGTGATGAAAGATTAAAAGTGGCTTTTGTCATTTTAAGAGTGCAAAAAGATGTGAAATTGCAAAAATTAGCACGGAAATTTGACCTGCCTTGTTTTGTGTGCGAAGATATCAATAATGAAAAGAGTTTAAGGCTTATTGAAAGTTTTGCGCCTGATTTGCTTGTATCGATGAGTTTTGACCAAATTTTTAAAGAGCGGATTTTAAATGCTTTTGAGGGTAAAATCATTAATTGCCACGCGAGCAAACTCCCCTTTTATCGTGGGCGTAATAATCTAAACTGGGTTTTAATCAACGATGAAAAAGAATTTGGCGTGAGTGTGCATTTTGTAGATAGTGGTGTGGATACGGGTGATATTATCTTGCAAAAAAGCTTTAGTATTAGCGATGAAGATGATTATAGCACGCTTTTAAAGAGGGCTTATAAGGCGTGTGGCACTTTGCTTTATGAGGCGGTGCTTTTATTTTTAAACCCGCCTGTTAGGGCATATTCGCAACGAGGCTTTGTTTGCAAACGCCGCGTTGAGGGTGATGAGAGAATTGACTGGACTTTAAGCACGAGGGAACTTTTTAATTTTATCCGTGCCTTAAATGCTCCAAATTTAGGTGCTTCAGCCTTTATAAACGGCGTTTTAATTAAGCTTTATAAGAGTGAAATTTTAAAGCAAGAATTTAAGGGTGCTGTTGGAGAGATTGTAAGTGTAAATGATGAGGGCTTTATCGTTTGCACAAAAGACGGAGCTTTAAGGATAACGCATTATAAAGGAGAAGTGGCTTTGGGAAGTTTTTTTGACACACGGGGGGGGGGGGGGGGGGGTAACTCTTCCTTCAACAAAAAGGAACTTTGGAAAATGAGTAAGATAAGTCTTGATGCTTTTCTAGGAGAAAAAAGCGGGAATTTTAGCGAGGATCTTTATTTTAGTAAAGAGTATGCCAGGCTTTATGGGGAGGTATTTGAATTTAGTTTTGAGAAAAATGGAGCATTTTTTAAAACTATAGCCATTAAAAAGCAAATTCCAAACACGCCTTTTTTTGACCTGCAAAGTCCTTATGGTTATAGTGGTTTTTATAGCAATTCTAACGATGAAAGCTTTTTAAAACAAGCCCTAGAAAGCCTTAAGCAAAAGGCTTTGAGTGAAAATATCATCGCCTTTTTTCTAAGGCTTCACCCCTTTGATACAAATTTAAGCTTTTATGAGGCGAATTTAGACTTTTTTAAAAAAGAAAGAAAAATCGTTTTAATCAATTGTAATCAAGATTTTACAAGCCTTAGAAAAGACTACTCCCCGCGCATTTTAAGCTATGTGAAAAAGGCACGAAAAGAGCTTGAAATTTCTTTTTGTGATAAAAGTTTTTCTAAGGATTTTTACAAGCTTTATGAAAAAACGATGCAAAGAAATAGGGCGGATAGCTTCTATTTTTTCGAGCAAAAATATTTTGACACGCTTTTTACTTTTAAGCAAAATGTCGTTTTAAGGGCTAAATTTGAGGGAGAAATTCTAGCTTTTGCGAGTTTTTTTGTGGGAGAGGAATTTGCCTACTATCATCTTAGTGCAAATTGTAATGAAAGAAATGCAAATGCAGCTTTGCTTGATTTTTTCTTTGAGTTTTGCGTGAAAAAGGGCGTTAAATTCGTGCTTTTGGGTGGGGGCGTGAAAGATGATGATAATTTATATTATTTTAAAAGTCGTTTTTCAACCCTTTGGACGCATTTTAGTATAGGCGGACTTGTATTTGACACTCTTAATTATGAAAAATTATGCGAGGGAAGCAAAAATGCTTTGTTTTTAAAATACCGCTCTTGTGCGGGGGGGGGGGGGGGGGTTGAGTTTTTTCTAGCTGTGCCGATTTAGCTTTAAATTTCAAAAAGGATTAAAATGCGATATTGTGATTACTGCGTTATGCCAGATACGCGTCCGGGGATTAAATTTAGCCTTGATGAAAAAGGCAAAAATATCTGCTCTGCTTGTATCAATCATCAAAATAAAGATAAAATCGACTATAAAGCAAGGTTTAAAGAGCTTGAAGCCCTTTGCGATAAGCATCGCCGCCGTAATGGTAAATTTGAGTATGATTGTGCCATCGCTGTGAGCGGAGGCAAAGATAGTCATTTTCAAGTGCATATTATGAAGGAAAAGCTTGGTATGAATCCTGTGCTTTTTAGTGTGGAGGATAATTTCACTATGACAGAGGCAGGGAAGAAAAATCTGCGAAATATTAGCGAGGAATTTGGCTGTCATCTCATCACGCTTAAGCCTGACATTAAAACGCAAAAAAGGGTGATGTTAAAAACCTTTGAAAAATATGGCAAACCGACTTGGTTTATCGACCGCCTCATTTATAGCTATCCTTTTGGTATGGCTTTGAAATTTAATACACCCTTGCTTGTGTATGGGGAAAATGTAAGCTATGAATACGGCGGAGGGGACGCTGTAGAAACGCCTAGCGCTAAGGGGATATTTTTAAACGGCGTAGCAAGTGATATGGACTTAAATGAGTTTTTAGATGATGAGGTAAGAGAGGAAAATTTACAGCTTTTCTTCGACCCTAGCAAGGACGATTTAGCTAAGCTTGAGCCTATATATTTGAGTTATTTTATAAAGTGGAATTCCTATCAAAATTATATTTTTGCGAAAAAGCGTGGTTTTTGTGATTTGCAGGGTGAGTGGGATAGAACGCACACGGCAGAGTGTTTTGACCAAGTCGATAGCGTGGCTTATATTGTGCATTCTTGGATGAAATATCCTAAATTTGGACACGCTATGAGTAGTGATTATGCGGCGCGTTTTGTGAGGTATGGATTATTAAGCCGTGAGGAAGCGGTAGAAATCGTCAAAAAAAGGGATCATAATTTAGATAATCGTTGCGTGGAGGATTTTTGTAACTTCGTAGGCATTTCAAAAACAAAATTTTGGCAAATCATAGAAAAGCACTATAATAGAGAGCTTTTTTATCAAAATGAATTTGGGGAATTTAAGCTTAAAAACGAGCTTAAATAGGCGTTTGTGCTGACATTGCTAAGAACGGCAAGTTATAGATTGCCACGAGTTTTTAACAAACTCTCGCAATGACGGCTTTTGCGAAGTGGTGGCTTGGGTTTTAGCTAAGTAGCAAACTAAGGCAAATCCGTAGGATTTGGGCGAGTCGTGCCTTTAGCTTTAAATAAGTTTGAGTGGCAAAACTAGGGGCTTTTTGCTTTGCAAAAAGGGACGGCGTGGGCTTTAGCTTTGCTACTTTAGCAAGGCTTTGCCTTGCGTTAAAAGTAGGTAAAAAAAGGAAAAAATAAAACAATGCAAAATTCTTTATCAACTTATACAAAAAAATATGATGATTTAAATTATGGACTAAGTTTTCCCGATGGACATATCGTGCGTTTTTATGAGAGAATTTTAAAATACAAGCTCGATTTTAAAGCGGGAAATATGCTTGATTTTGGGTGCGGAAACGGAGTGCATAGTGCCTTTTTTAAAAGCAAGGGTTATAAGTGCTTTGGTGTGGATATAGTGCCAAGCTTAAAGCAAGCTTATGAAAAATTTGTTGGGGGGGGGGGGGGGGTGTAAGATTATCCAGCCTAATGCCAGTCTTGCGGGACTTTTTGAGGAAAAGATGAATTTAATTTTAGCAAATCAAAGCCTTTATTATTTACCTAAAAACACTTTAGCACAAAATATGGACGAGTTTTATGAAATGAGCGAAAAGGGGGCTATCTTTTTTGCGACTATGATGAGTGAGAAAAATTATTATTTCAAACACGCAGGAAAAGAGGACGAGCAAGGGCTTAGAAAGGTTGTTTTAGAGGGTAGGCTTAATGAGACAAGTTATATTCATTTTGTCAAAAATGCGACAGATTTAAAAGAGCTTTTTAAGCCTTTTAAATGCCTATATTTAGGGGAGTATGACCCGATTAATTTTTATGAGTTTGAGGGCAGTGCGCACCATTTTATTTTTGTAGGGGTGAAAGAGTGAAAAAAGTGCTAATCATAGCAGAAGCTGGAGTGAATCATAATGGTGATATTAATTTAGCTAAAAAGCTTATAGAGCAAGCCGCTAAAGCAGGGGCTGATGTGGTAAAATTTCAAACCTTTAAGGCTAATTCTTGCGTAAGTGTGAGTGCAAAAAAGGCAAAATACCAGCTAGAAACGACTGCCAAAGAGGAAAGCCAACTTGAAATGATAGAAAAACTCGAGCTTTCTTACGAGTCGCATTTTGAGCTAATGAAGCATTGTAAAAAGCACGGCATTGCCTTTTTATCCACGCCTTTTGATTTGGAGAGTGTGGAGTTTTTAAGGGGGCTTGATTTGCCTTATTTTAAAATTCCAAGCGGAGAAATTACAAATTTACCTTATTTAAAAGCGGTAGCAAAGTGTAAAAAAAAGGTGCTTTTATCCACAGGTATGGCGAATTTGGGTGAGATTGAAGCTGCCCTTGAAATTTTACGCAAAAACGGCACGAGAAATATCACGCTTTTGCATTGTAATACCGAATACCCAACGCCTTTTGAAGATGTGAATTTAAACGCTTTAAAGACTTTAAAAGAGGCTTTTAAGCTTGAGGTGGGGTATTCAGACCATACTGAGGGTATAGTGGCGTCTTTGGGTGCGGTGGCTTTGGGTGCGGTGGTAATTGAAAAGCACTTTACTTTGGATAAGACTATGGAGGGACCTGACCATAGGGCAAGTTTGGAATTTGAGGAGTTAAAAGCACTTTGCAAGGGCATAAGAGAGCTTGAAAAGGCTTTAGGAAGTGGCATAAAAAAAGCAAGTAAAAGCGAAGCGAAAAATAAAATTATCGCTAGAAAAAGTTTAGTAGCAAAGCGTGAAATTCAAAAAGGCGAGAAATTTAGCGAACAAAATTTAACGACAAAACGCCCAGGAAGTGGCATAAGTGCAATGCGGTATGAGGAGTATTTGGGAAAAAGAGCCTTAAAAACTTACAAAAAAGATGAGCTTATCAATGAGTAGGAAAAAAATAGCCCTTGTAAGTGCGACTAGGGCGGAGTGGTATTTGCTATGGAATTTGGCAAAGGAGCTTGAGAAAGATGAGGGGATAGAGCTTTTACTTTTGGTAACTGGGGCGCATTTGAGCGAGAGTTTTGGTAATACTTATCAAGAAATTGAAAAAGATTTTAACATCACACATAAAATTCCTATTTTAGAAAATAATGACGATAAACTAAGCCTTGCGAAAAGCTTGGCGGTGGCGGTGAGTGCTTTTGCGGAGGCTTTTGAGACATTAAAACCTGATGCGGTGGTTATTTTAGGGGATAGATATGAAATGCTAGGCGTTGCAAGTGCGGCTTTGATGATGCATATCCCTATTATTCATCTTTGCGGTGGGGAGCTTACTTTAGGTGCTATGGATGATAGCATAAGACATAGCATTTCTAAAATGGCTAGTCTTCATTTTGTAAGCACCAAAGCTTATAAAAAAAGACTTATGCAGCTTGGCGAGGAGGAGGGGCGTATTTTTAATGTCGGCTCCTTAGCAGGGGAAAATGTCAAAAAATTAAAGCTTTTAAGCAAAAAAGAGCTCGAAAGCGAGCTTGGTTTAAGCCTTAAAAATTTCTTACTCATCACTTATCACAGCGAAACACTAAATTTGCAAAATACAAAAAAAGAAGTGCAAATTTTACTTGATTTTTTAGATACACTTAAAGACATTACTCTAATTTTTACTAAGGCAAATGCCGATGAAAACGGACTTTTAATCAATCAAGCCCTAGAAAATTACTGCCTTAAAAACTCTCATAAAGCAAAGCTTTTTGATAATCTTGGGGCGCTTAAGTATCTAAGTGCCTTAAAACACGCAAAAGCAGTGGTGGGAAATAGTTCAAGTGGAATTTGTGAAAGTGGCTTTTTTAAAACCCCTTGCATTAATATAGGCGATAGGCAAAAAGGAAGAATTAGGGGGGATAATATCATTGATTGTAAGATGAAAGATTTAAAAAAGGCTTTTAAAAGGCTTGAAAGTAAGGAATTTAAAGAAAAAATGAAGCATTTTAAAAACCCTTTTGAAAGTAAAAAAAGTCCATCGATTTTTATAAAAGATGTGATTAAAAACACAAATTTAGCTACAATTTTACAAAAAGATTTTGTGGATAGAAAATGAATATAGAGAGTTTAAAGCTAAGTGTAAATTCCAGCATAGAAAAAGCCCTTGAGATTATAGGAAAAGAGAGGGTCAGGCTTGGCGTAGTGGTAGGTAAAAATGGGGAATTTTTGGGGATTATTTCAGATTCTAACATTAGAAAAGCCTTAATTAATGGCAAAACCTTAAAAAGCAAAATTAAAGAAATTTATACCAAAAACCCCATTACCATAGCCGAAAATACAAGCAAAGCAAAACTTTTAGAATTAAGTGCTAAGACTGATATTTATGATTTTCCTGTTTTAAATAAAAAGGGCGAGGTCGTTTCTATCCGCTCTATTTCTTCGCTTTTAAGCACGAAAAAACTCCCCTTTTATGTCATCTTAATGGCAGGTGGGCTTGGATCACGCCTAAAAGAGCTGACTAAAGAAACGCCAAAACCTATGCTAAAGGTCGGCAAAAAGCCTATTTTAGAAAATATTATCCAAAGGCTTCACACACAAGGCTTTGAAAAATTTATCTTTTGCGTAAATTATAAAAGGCAAATTATTGAGGATTATTTCAAAAAAGGCGAGGAATTTGACATTAAAATTTCTTATATTAAAGAGCGTAAAAAGCTAGGCACAGCAGGGGCTTTAAGCCTCATAAGGCAAAAAATAGAGCAAAGTTTTGTTGTGATGAATGCGGATATTTTAACCGAGCTTGATTTTAATGAGCTTTTAAAAGCACATCAAAAAAGTGGAGCTTTGATGAGCGTTTGCGTGAGGGAATTTCATCATCAAGTGCCTTATGGGGTGATTAAGCAAAAAAATGGCTTTATCACACACATCGAGGAAAAGCCTATGCAAAGCTTTTTAGTTAGTGCGGGTATTTATGTGTGTGAGCCGCAAATTTTAGAGCTTTTGGAAAAAAATGCTTACCTTGATATGCCAGAGCTTATCCAAAAGGTAATGCAAAAAGGCAAGGTGAATACCTTTTTAATCGAGGATTATTGGATTGATATAGGTAGGCTTGAGGAATTTAAAAGGGCAAATGATGAAATCAAAGAGTAAAGCCCTCATCATAGGTTTTGGAAGCATAGGCAAAAAGCATTTTTTAGCCCTTAAAACGCTTGGTTTTGAAGTAAGTGTCGTGTCAAAAAGTGCTAATGAAAGCTTATTTAAGGAGTTTGGAGAATTTGAAATTTATCGCTCTTTAAAGGGACTTGATTTAAGTGAATTTGAGCTTTTTATCATAGCAAATATTACCACTAAGCATTACAAAACTCTTCAATTTTTAGATAAAAGGCTGAAAAATAAAAGCATTTTAGTAGAAAAACCGCTTTTTGAGAAAAATTACTCCTTTAAAGAAAGTGGGAAAAACTGCATTTTTGTGGCTTATTTGTTGCGTTTTCATAGTGTGGTGGAGAAATTAAGAGAGCTTTTAAAAGATGAAAAGCCTTATTTTGCGAGTTTAGAGTGCGATTCTTACTTGCCTAAGTGGCGAAGTGTGGATTATAGGCAAAATTATAGTGCGAAAAAAAAGCTTGGTGGGGGCGTTTTGCTTGATCTTTCTCACGAGCTTGACTTGGCTTTATTTTTGTTTAAAGACTTAAGGCTTAAATTTTCTCAAAATGCCAAAATAAGTGAGCTTGAGATAAAAAGCGATGATTTTGCCTTTTTAGCCTTAGAAAAAAAAGGTTTGAAGGTGCATATAAGGCTGAATTATTTTTCTAAATTTGAAAAAAGACAAATCATTATCCACACACGCACACAAAGCTTAAGCGTGGATTTAAGAGAGGCTAAAATAAGCATTTTTAAAGAAAATGAAAGCGAAATTTTAAATTATGAAAGTGATACTATAAGTCTTTTGGCAAGATTGCAAGAGGCGGTTTTAAGAAAAGATGAGAATCTTTGCACACTCAAAGTTGCAAAAAGGCTTTTAAAACTTTGTGATAAGGCTAGGAAATGATACTTTGCACGATTTGCGTTAGAGGCGGAAGTAAGGGCGTTAAGAATAAAAATATCCGCCAAATTGACGGACTTGAATTAATCGCTTATAGCATTTTACAAGCGAGGGAGAGTGGGCTTTTTGAGCATATAGTCATTAGCACCGATAGCGATGAGATAGCTAGTGTCGCTACAAAATATGGCGGCGAGGTTTTTTTCAAAAGAGAAGCAGCGATGAGTAGTGATAGTGCGGCAAAAGTGCCTGCGATAAGAGATGCTTTGCTAAGAAGTGAGGAGCATTTTAAGAGGCAATTTGACACCTTAATCGACCTTGACGCTACCGCACCCCTTCGCACGAGCGAGGATATTAAAAAAGCTTACAAGCTTTTTAAAAGTGGGGATTATGAGAATTTAATCACCGCCGTTCCTGCTAGGCGTAATCCTTATTTTAATCTCATCGAAGAGCAAAAAGAGGGAGGCTATAACACTTCTAAGCCTTGTTCTTTTGTGTGCCGTCAAGAAGCACCTAAATGTTATGATATGAATGCGAGTATTTATATATTTGATAGGGAGAGGCTTTTAAAAAGAGATGATGTTTTTGGCACGAAAACGGCTTTATATGTGATGAGTGAGGAGAGTGCTTTTGATATCGATAGTGAGCTAGATTTTAAAATCGTAGAGTTTCTATTAAGAGAAAGGAGGCTAAATGTTAAGAGATAAGGTCATTTTCATAGCTGGAGCTTGTGGGCGTATAGGCTCTGCTTTGGCTAGTGAGCTTTTAAGACAAAATGCTAAGGTTATTTTGGCAGATATTAATGAGGCAAATTTAGAGAAATTAAGCTTAAATTTAAGGGGAGAATTTTTAAGCCTTGAGCTTGACATTACAAAAAAAGAAAGTTTAGAAAGTGCCATTAATAAGGCGGTGCGGCATTTTGCTAAGATTGATGGCTTTGTTAATGCTAGCTATCCTTTTGGGAAAGATTGGGGAAAGGTGGAGTATTATGAGGCTAGTTATGAGCAAATTTGTGAGAGTTTAAATTTACATCTTGGTGGCTTTATTTTAGCGGCAAATGCTTTTGTGAAGTTTTTTAAAAAGCAAGGTTATGGAAATATCATCAATCTTAGCTCCATTATGGGTGTTTATGCGCCTAAATTTGAAAATTATGCGGGAACTTCTATGCAAAGTAGCTTAGAATATAGCGTGATAAAAGCGGGGATTAATCATATGGGTGCGTGGATGGCTAAAGAGCTTTTTAATACAAATATCAGGGTTAATACCCTAGCAAGTGGGGGGATTTTAGATAATCAACCAGAGAGCTTTTTAAAAGCTTACCGAAAATGTTGCGCGAGTAAGGGTATGCTTGAGGCTAGTGATGTGTGTGGTATGATAGCGTTTTTATTAAGCGATAAGGCTAAATTTATCACAGGGCAGACTCTAGTCGTGGCTGATGGCTGGGGGCTTTGATGTCTATTTTTGAAAGAAATTTAGCTCACCTTAGCCCCTCTTTACAAAACGCACTTTTAAGCCTTGATGAAAAGAGTAAAAACGCCTTTAAAATCACCGAAGAATACGCAAAAAACGAAAGGGTGTTTTATAAAAATTTCATTGCAGTTGGGGGGGGGGCAGTGTTTGATTATGAGGAGTTTGAAGAGAGGTTAAAAGAATTTAAGGAAAAATACCCCCTTTATCCTGTGCTTTATTTTTACGGCATTTCTAATGCTTTTATGATAGAGAATTTATTGCAAAATCCTTATCATTGCCATTTAGTTATTTATGAGAGAGATTTAGCCTTGCTTTATGTTGTTTTATCAAGCATTGATTTAAGCACGGCTTTAGCACAAAAAAGGCTTTTGATTTTTAATGAAGTGAGCCAAATGGAGTATATTTTTGAGACCCAGCCTTTTTTAGCGTATTCTAGGACTTATTTTTTAGAGCTTATGAGTGATTTTTATGCTAGAGAAGAAAGAGAAGTTTTAGCCCTAAATTCCTTTTTAATGGAGGGTTTTAAAAAGAGCATTTTAAAGCAAGGAAACGACCCAAAAGACGCCTTACAAGGCATAAGACAATATGTTTATAATTTAGCTTCTATGATTAAAAATCCTAGCTTAAAAGAATTATTAGAAAAAAGAAAAGCTAAATTTAAATCCTGTGTGATTGTTAGCACGGGACCAAGCCTTACTAAGCAACTCCCCCTTTTAAAAGAAGTGCAAGAAAAAGTTGTGATATTTGCTGCTGATAGTGCTTATCCTATCCTAATGCAAAATGACATCGTGCCTGATTATGTGTGTATGGTGGAACGCACGGATTTTACGGCGGAGTTTTTTAAGCACGATTTTGGAAATAAAGATGATAAAACGACCTTTTTACTCGCTTCTTTAGTGCATCCAAATGCCATTGAGTATTTAGAAAAAAGAGGGAGAAATTATATTTTAATCCCAAAACATTTAAATTTCGCACAATATGTTGATTTAAAGGCTTTTTCTTTGCTATCTTCTGCTGTGAGCGTGGCACATATGGCTTTTGCCATAGCTTTAGAGCTTGAGTTTAAGGAGCTTGTTTTCATCGGGCAGGATTTAGCTTATAATGATGTGGGGCATTCGCATCCTAAAGATTATCAACATAGTGCAAATTTTGAAAGCGAGGCTTACGAGAAAATTAAGGTTGTAGCTTATGGCGGAGAGGGCTTTGTGGAAAGCCACGAAATTTGGATTTTCTTTAGGCAGATTTTGGAAGATTTAATTAAATATGTCGTAAGTGCTAAGATTTATAACGCCACGCAAGGAGGGGCTAGGATAGAGGGTATGATAGAAAAGCCTTTTAGTGAGTGTTGCAAGGACTTTAATGAAAATAAGCAAAACTTAGAGAAGCTTCAGCCTTTAAGTGAGGATAAGCAAAAAGAATACGCCCTTAAAGCCTATGCTAAAGTTAAAAAAGCTTTTAAAGAAAGTGTGGAATTTCAGGCGATGTTAAGGACTTATTATGAAGACATTGAGCCTGAATTTTTAAGGCTTAACACGCTTGATTTAGAGGAGGGTTTGAGGGAAAGTTTCTCACTTGTGCTAAAGGTTGATAAATTTAGAGATGAATTTAGTGTGATTAGTAGTGTTTTTTATGAGCTTATCCACGCATTTTTTGCACATTTTTGTATGAATTTAAATAAAATTTTAGTGCTAAATCCTCTCACTAAAGAGGATTTTTTTAATAAAAATGTGCTTTATATTAAGGAACATCTTGATTTTATACAAAGCATTTTTGGCTTTGTAAAAGCACAAGAAGAAACGCTAAAATTTGCCCTCACTCCGCTTGAAAATGCTCTAAAAGCAAAGGGTTTAAGCAAATATGTAGAAAGGCTAAATCAATGAAAAAAATTCTCATCACAGGAGCAGACGGCTTTATAGGCTCACATCTTTGCGAGGTTTTACACGCTAAGGGCTATGAAATCAGGGCTTTAAGTCTTTATAATTCTTTTAATTTTTGGGGACATTTGGAGCATTTAGCGTGTAAGGACAAACTTGAGATAGTGAGTGGGGACTTAAGAGACAGCTTTTTTTGCGATAGTCTTGTAAAAGGCGTGGATGCGGTGCTTCATTTAGGAGCTTTAATTGCCATACCTTATTCTTACACTGCACCGCAAAGCTATGTCGATACCAACATACAAGGCACTTTAAATTTACTTGAAGCGGCTAAAAGACACGGCGTAAAACGCTTTATCCATACTTCAACGAGCGAGGTTTATGGGAGTGCGATTTATACGCCCATTGATGAAAAACATCCGCTTCAGCCTCAAAGTCCTTATTCTGCAAGTAAAATCGGGGCAGATATGTTAGCCCTTAGCTATTTTTACAGCTTTAATCTCCCTGTTATTGTAGCGCGTCCTTTTAATGCCTATGGTCCGCGTCAAAGTGCTAGAGCTTTTATCCCTGCGATGATGGTGCAGATTTTAAGCGGAGCGAGGGAACTTAAGGTAGGGGATTTAAGCACGAAGAGGGATTTAAATTTCGTGCGAGATACTTGCGAGGGTTTTGCAGCTTTACTTAGTAATGGCGATTTTGGCGAGGTTTATAATATAGGCAGTGGGGTAGAATATACGATGAGCGAGGTTTTAGAGCTGATTTGTAAGCTAAGTGGGGCGGAGCTTAAAATCACTCAAGATAAAACAAGACTTCGCCCTAAAAATAGCGAGGTTACGAGGCTACTTTGTGATAGTTCTAAACTAAAAAGCGTGAGTGCGTGGCGTAGTCAAATTTCGCTCAAAGAGGGCTTAGAGCAAACCTTAGCTTATGTGAAAGCGAATTTAAATGCTTATAAAACAGGAATTTACAATGTTTGAAAAAGAAATTGCCTTTATTAAAAACCTTTACAAAAAAGAGCAAATCGCCCTTCACGAGCCTTGCTTTGGGGTAGAAGAAAAGACGCTTTTAAATGAATGTATAGAAAGTGGGTTTGTCTCAAGTGTGGGGAAATTTGTAGGCGAATTTGAGGAGCAAATCAAAAAATTTAGCAACGCAAAATACGCCATAGCCACAAACAGCGGCACTTCAGCCCTTCACATCGCTCTTTTGGCAAATAAAGTCGATGAAAAATGCGAGGTCATCACGCAGGCTTTAAGCTTTGTAGCGACTGCAAATGCCATTGCTTACACGGGTGCAAAGCCTATTTTTTTAGATGTGAGCTTAAAAACGCTAAGTTTAAGTGCTAAGGCTGTGAGTGAATTTTTAGCAAAAAATACCTTTATGAAAAATGAAAAATGCTTTAACAAGCACACGAAAAAGCACATTAAAGCCTTAGTTTTAATGCACACTTTTGGCTTAAGTGGCGAAATTGTAGAGCTTAAAAAACTTTGTGAAAAATATCATATCATCTTAATAGAAGACGCCGCAGAGGCACTTGGAAGCTTTTATCACAACAAAGCCTTAGGCACTTTTGGCAAATGTGGAATTTATAGCTTTAATGGCAATAAAATCATCACAGGAGGCTGTGGTGGCGTGATTTTAAGCGATGATGAAAAAATCGCTAAAAGAGCAAGACACTTAAGCACAACGGCTAAAATCCCTCACGCCTATCATTACAAGCACGATATGCTAGGCTTTAATTATAGGCTTTGTAATGTTAATGCCGCCTTGCTCGTAGCACAAATGAAAAAGCTTAATGTCTTTTTGAAAGATAAAAGAAACACGGCTAAACTTTATAAAGAATTTTTTAAAGAAAGTGAATTTTGTGAATTTGTCGATGAAAATGAGGGGGAAAAAAGTAATTTTTGGCTTTGTGCTTTGAAATTTAAAAAGCCTAGTTTGAGAAAAGAATTTATTAAAGTCTGCCTTGCAAATCAAATTTTTGTCCGTCCTGTGTGGAAAAGTTTGGCAGGGTTAAAGATGTATAGACATTGTCAAAAAGATACTTTGAAAAATACAAAAATTTTAGAAAAAACCTTGCTAAATTTGCCAAGTAGCGTCAGGGCTTAATGCCCCTCTTCTACAATGGTCGCTCCCGCTAAATAAACATAAGTTAAAATCATAAAAATAAAGGCTTGCAAAAACGCCATAAAGGTTAAAAGCACATAGGCAGGAAGTGGTGCGATATAAGGCACAAGAGCCAAAATAACGGCTAAAAATAAATCATCGCCCTTAATATTACCAAACAAACGAAAGGATAAAGAAATCACACGAGAAAAGTGAGAAACAAGCTCAATAGGAAACATCAAAGGAGCTAGAATTTTCACAGGTCCCATAAAATGAGCGAAGTATTTTACCACCCCTTGCGTCCTAATACCCTCAAAATGATAATACACAAAAACAATTAAGGCTAAAGAAAGGGTTAAATTTAAACTTGCGCTTGGAGCGTGAAAGCCTGGAATAATGCCTATAATATTACTAAAAAATACAACAATGCCCAAAGTCGCCACGAGGGGGAGGTATTTTCTAGCGGACTTTTCATTACCCATAGTATCATTACCCATAGACAAAACGCCCTCCAAAAAGGCTTCGCTTATATTTTGCATGCCTCTTGGGATAAGCTGCATAGAACGGGTAGAAAGTTTAGCAATAATCACAGCAAATAAAGCTACCAAAGCTAAGTGAAAAAAGTATGAAAAAGTATGACTTGGGTCGATTAAAGAGCTAAATAAAAATAAATCTTTCATCTATATTCCTTAAGGGGCTAATTCTTAAAATCAAAAAGGCAATTCTAGCAAATTTTTGCTTAATATTTTAATATGCTTTCAAAAAAAGCGATATTTTTACGCATTTTTTTTCTTGTAAAAAAACCTTTTTTTTGTTAAAATGACGGCTTTAAATTGACTTATAAAGGATAAATTTTGGCAAAAGATGATGTCATAGAAATTGATGGAAATGTAATTGAAGCTTTACCTAATGCAAATTTTAAAGTCGAACTTGATAATAAACATATTATTTTATGCCACATAGCAGGTAAAATGCGTATGCACTATATCCGCATTATGCCAGGAGATAGAGTTAAGGTTGAGCTAACACCTTATAGCCTTGATAAGGGTCGCATCACCTTTAGATATAAATAAAAAACAAAATTTATTCAAAATGCTGCTTTGCATAAGCGGCGTTTTCATATAAACTCTCTTTATATTTCTCTTTTCATAATTTGTGATGATGTCCTGTCCCTCTTTTTCACTTAAGAATTTTACAAAAAAAAGGGCTAATTTTGAAGGATTTTTTGTCGTCATAGCGACATAGGTGTTAATTAAAACTTTATCATTAGAGTAAAGAATTTCTAAATTTTTTAGCTCATTTTTGGCAAGTTTCCATTAGGCTCGATGTTTGCACTTTTCCAAATGCTCATTTCTTTCTTATGTGTGCCAGAATTGTCCGCTCTTGTGTAAAAAAGTGCTTGATTTTGCGCGATTTTGCTGTAAGCTTCCTTGGCATTTTTTGAATTTTTAATACCAGCAGGGTCATCTTTTGGTCCCAGGATATAAAATTCATTTGAGCCTATGAGGGTTCTATTTGCTGCCCAGCCTTTTTTTATCGCTTATTTTTCTGCTTTTGGTGCATGCACCATAGCGATGTCGATTTGCTTTTCTTTAAGAAGTTTTAAGCTTTCTCCACTCTCTGCTTTAATCCAGGTTTAGCATTAAAAGCCTTAGCTAATTCTTCTAAAAGTCCAAGCTCTCCCAAGCTTCCTGTGGTAAGCTTGATTTGTTCTTTGCCTTCTCCATAAATAGCCGTGCAGTCCATAGCGCTAACCTCCGTAAGTGAAATCACGACAACTAGTGCCATTTTAGATAGCATTTTCATTTTTGATTCTTGTGGTAAAGTGATTTGCTTTTTCATAAAAGTTTTGCATAATCTTAGCATAATTTTTTTGATAGCCATTTTCTTGACTAAATTTATCGCACACTCCGCCGTAACTTCCACCACTAAATCTATAAAAAGTATGTTTTGGGATAAAAATGAGACTTGGAATTTGCAAAATATCGCAAAGATGCACTATGCCAGTATCCACAGAGATAAGTCCATCAAGCTTTTTACAAAAAGCTACAAGGGAGGCTATGGAGTTGTTATTGATGAAAACTTTTAAATTAGCTTGTTCTCTAAGGTTAAATTGTAAGGTATTATGCGTGAAATTGACTAAAACAAACAAAATTTCAGGGTGTTCTTTGGCTAAATTTTGACTTAGATTAAGCCAAGTTCTTGGCAGAGGATTAAAGCCTATGTTTTCTGTTTGATTGCCAAAAATATTAAGGGCGATGATTTTAGAAAATTTGGTATTTTGTTTAAAAAATTCATCACTTAAAATTGTATCACTAGGAAGTAAATTTCTTACTTCTTTAAAATTAATCTTAGAAAAATTTGTATCATAATGTCTTTTATCGATGGCTCTTACGAGTTTAAGAGCGATTTCGCTCATATGAAGTTTAGTCCTTCGGTAAGGCAGAGGTGTGTCAAAATGATATAAAAGGCTAAGAAGATGAGGCTGGGCGATAATGCGTTTAAATTGAAATTTGTGCAGTGTTTTGAAAAAATGTGAATTTCTTATATTGGTGATAAAAACATCGCTTTTTAAATTTTCAAAATCCTTACCCCCCCCCCCCCCCAGTATAAATTTCATCAATGAAAGAGATATTTTGAAGAAAGCTTTCATCACTAAAGCCATTTTGTGCTAAGATGAGTTTATCATTTGGATAAAGGCATTTGATAGCAAAAAGGGCTTTAAAGCATACGAGCAAATCGCCAAAGCCATTTTGATGAAAGACTATGCGTCTCATTCTAAAATAACGCCTTCATTGATAACAACTTCGCCTATGATAAAGGCATCTGTGCTTTCAAGCACCTTAGAGGCATTGCTAGGACTTACGACAAGCACTAAGCCAACGCCCATATTAAAGCTTCTATACATTTCAGCCTCTTCTACCATTTCGCCGATGTGATAGAAAATTTCAGGGATTTTTAGATGATGTTTTCTTATCACAGCACCTAAGCCTCTGGGTAAGACGCGCGGTAAATTCTCTACTAAGCCTCCGCCTGTAATGTGTGCTAAAGCATTAATATGGGGCTTTAGAGCTAAAAAGTCTTTCACATAAATGCGTGTAGGCTCAAGCAAGATGTCGATTAAATTCCTACCCTCGATTTTATCATCAAATTTCATTTTCAGGCTTTCAAAAAGCACCTTTCTAGCTAAAGAATAGCCATTTGAGTGAAGCCCTGAGCTAGGTAGTGCTAAAAGCAAATCGCCGTTTTTCACATAAGATGAGCGATCTAACTCGTCTTCTTCGGCTATACCTACTGCAAAGCCCGCTAAGTCAAAATCATCTTTTGCATACATTCCGGGCATTTCAGCCGTTTCTCCGCCTATTAAAGCACAATTTGCCTTCTTACAACCCTTAGCTATGCCCTCAACCACAGCTTTTGCGACCTCTACTTCAAGTTTTGCCGTAGCGTAATAATCAAGAAAAAATAAAGGCGTAGCAAAATTACAAATCAAATCATTTACGCACATCGCCACTAAATCCTGCCCTATGGTATCGTAGCGTTTTGCATCGATGGCTAGACGAAGTTTAGTGCCAACCCCATCAGTCGCTCCTAAAATCACAGGCTTTTCATAGCCGCTTGGCAGTCTAAAAGCCCCTGCAAATGAGCCTATGCCACCGATGACATTTTGGTTAAAAGTCTCTTTCACAAGAGGCTTAATCGCCTCTACAAAGGCATTGCCATTATCTATACTTACTCCAGCATCTTCGTATGAAATCATTTATTTACCTTTAAGAATTTAAAGGGTATTTTAGTCAAAAAAAGTTTCGACAAGGTATAAAATGAAAAATGCGTATTTTGTGAGTGCGAGCATAGCTTGTGGGAAAAGTTCTTTTGTAAAAATAGCAAATGAGCTAGGCTTTGAAAGTTTAAGTGCGGACTTGATCGCAAATGAAATCACACAAAAAAATGCTGCTGTTTTAGCTGAGATGTTTTTGCTAAATTTGGATAAAGAGGGCAAAATAGATAAAAAAGCCCTTGCAAATTTAATTTTTAAGGATAAAAAGGCTAAAGAAAAATTAGAAAATTTTATGCATCCTAAAATACGCGAAGAGCTTTTAAGAAAAATGCAAATTTTAGAGCAAAAAGGACGCATTTTTTTTGTAGAACTTCCGCTTTTTTTTGAAAGTGATTTTTATCAAAATTTAGGCAAAAGTGTGCTTATTTATGCACCTAAAAATGTGAGTTTGCAAAGATTAATGCAAAGAGATGGGTTAGATAAAGATGAAGCATTAAGAAGAATAAAGTCGCAAATGGATATAGAAAAAAAGCGTGAAATGGCAGATTTTGTGATACAAAATATCGGCTCTTATGAAGAATTTAGGCAAAATTGTGTTAAATTTATCAAAAGCTTAAAGGAGCAGGGGTGAAGTTTTTCAAATATTGTGCTAGTGGGAACGATTTTGTGATTTTTAATGCTGGCAAAAAAGCAAACAGAAGCGAGTTGGCACGCATTTTGTGTAATCGTTACGAGGGCGTGGGTGCTGATGGTATGATAGTGATTTTACCTCACGAAAAATACGATTTTGAATGGGAATTTTACAATAAGGACGGCTCAAGAGCGGCGATGTGTGGTAATGGCTCAAGAGCGGCGGCACATTTTGCTTATCATGTCAATGGGGTCAATTCTAAAATGCGTTTTTTAAGCGAAGCAGGAGTGATTGAAGCGAGTGTGAAAAAAAGTGGGGTTGAGGTAGTTTTAGGGGAGGTAAGAGCTGTTAAAGAGTCTTTTGAATTTGGGGGAAGAGTGTGGCAATATTGCGATACGGGAGTGCCGCATTTGGTGCATTTTTGCGAAAATATCGAGGAATTTGACAAAAAAACCTGTCAAGTTTTAAGAAAAAAATATAATGCTAATGTGAATTTCGCACAAATTATCGATGATAAATTAATAAAAGTGCGAACCTTTGAGCGTGGAGTTGAAGATGAAACTTTAGCGTGTGGGACGGGGATGGCGGCTTGTTTTTATCTAGCATATTTGCAAAAAAAACTTAAGGATAAGGTTAAAATCGTGCCAAAAAGCGGGGAGCAGCTTAGTTTTTCTTTAAAAGATAAGAAAATTTATTTTAAGGGTAAGGTGAAGTGCTGTTTTGAGGCGAATTATTATTTTTCTTAGCCTATTTTCTCTAGCTTTTGCTGGTTTTGACGAAAGTTATTATAAGCTTTCAAATGAAGAAAGAAGGGCTGTTTTTTTTACAAAAATGGATACACTTTTAGATCGCTCCTTTGCTAAGGTGGCTAAGGAAAGGGCTTTTGTAAAGTTTTTTTTAGAAAATGGTGCTAAAAACGGCTTTAGAGAGAGCGAGGGTTTAATCAAACTTGCAAATTTAAGGGAAAAATACCGCGTTAAAAATCTTTTTTCTTGGGAAGAATATGATAAAAAAATGCGTCTAGTGCCCAAATCTTTAGCAATGGCACAAGCTTTAATTGAAAGTGCGACCGCGACAAGTCGTTTTGCAAGAAAAGCAAATAATCTTTTTGGCGAATGGACTTGGGGAGAAAAAGGTATAGTGCCTGAAAATAGAGCACCAAATTCTAAGCATAAAATTCGTATTTTTGACAGCTTAGAGGAAAGTGTGGATTCTTATGTGCTTAATTTAAATCGGCATTTTGCTTATGAAAATTTTCGTAAAAAACGCTACGAATTTGCTAAAGAGGGTAAGGAATTTAGTGGAATCGAAGCAGCTAAAAGCCTTCACTCTTATTCTGAGCTTGGTGGGAGCTATATTAAAATGGTAACTCAAGTGATACAAAAATATAAACTTATGGAGTATGACTTAAAGACTCAAAGCCCACTTATCAAATGGTAAAATTTCAAATTTAACGCCTTGTTCAAAAAAACTTTCTTCGCTTGAAAGTGTGATGAAAACTATGTGGAAAATACCTAATTCAAGGGCTTTTGGTAGAATTTTTTTAGCCCTTAGCTTAATGAGGTCTATGTCTAGGGTTGGACTTGAGATGTAGGCGTGATGCGTGGTGTAAAAGTGGAAAAATTTATTATAAAAAAGCTTTTTTTGGCATTTAAAAAGCTCGCATAGGAGCATATTTTCAAAAAGGGCGTTAAAATTTTTTTGTATGCAAAGGGCATTTCTTAGACTAAAATCTTTAAAATAAATTTTAAAAAGCTTTTTTTCTCCGTGTGTTAAATTTGTAATGATGAAGCGATTTTCTAAATCTTTTATGCTTTTATAAACGCTATCTTTTGAGGTTTTAATTTTTGTTTTAAGGTTTAAAAAAAGTTGGTTTATGCTGATTTCTTTGCCTAAATTAAGAGCCAAGTATTTTAAAATTTCAAGCTCTAAAAGATTAAATTCTTTTGGGGAGATTTTATCATTTTCTTTTTGTCCGTTTTGTAGAAAAAGCCCTAAGAGCTGTTGTATGGGAAGATTTTTTTTACTAATGCTAATAAATTCTTCAAAATCACAAAAATTTAAATAAAGCTCCTTAAAGCCCTTTAAATTTAACAAATTATTATGAGTGCAAACTATGGTATTTACGGGACTTTGAAAGTTTAAATTAGTGGGAGCATTATAAAGGCAGAGAATTTGAATTTGCGGATTTTGCTTTAAAAAGGGTGTTAAATTTTTAAGACTTTCTTTTTCAAAACGCACATCTTCAAGGTCGATAAATAGCACCTCTTCGCTTTTAAAAGAAGAGAAAAAATTCAAAATAAGGCGTTTTTTACCGCTATTTTTCGCACCTTTTAAAAGAATATTTGCAGGATAAAGTTTTAATTTTCTTTCATAATTTGGCTCAAATTTGGGGTGATTTTCATAGAAAAAATTTAAGATTTTCACGCTAGATACATTTTAGGGTATGGTAAAATTCAGCATTATCAAAGCTCGGTGGAAAGGGGACTTTGGCACTGAATTCTTTATAGGTGTTACCCGGGAGTTTGTTGGCTATTTCTATGGTGTAGGTTGCGCTTGTATTTTTCATCGTGGCGTTTTTAAGATTTTCATCAGCAAAAACCTCTCCGCCGACTGCTTTTTTGTTTGTAATGCTTAAATGAAGATAACATTTTCCAATGTCGTATTTTGTAAGGTTTTGCACTCTGCCACTTACAATGAGGCTTTCGTGCCTTAAATCTCTAGTATAAGTGAGTTTAGAAAGTGAAGCTTGTGTGGTAAATTCGCTAATGGTTACTAAAACGGAGTAAATTAAAATCGCCATAAATATGGTGTTGATACTATAAAGAATAAGGGCGATTTCTTTTTGTTTAAATTTGAGAAAGATTAAAACGCAAATTAAAATAAAACAAATGAATAAAAGCACAAAAGCGAGGATATGAAAAAAAGTAAATTGCATTAAAAACACTCCGAACTTAAACGAAGGGTATAATTGCCTTCTTTGTCAAAATTGTCAAAGGCTATTCTTTGAAACTGGGTGCTACCTTTTTCTAAATTATTAAAACTTTTGCTTTTTTGTCTAAAGGCAATAAATTGTTTTTTAAAGCTTGAAATGAAATTGTCATTTTCGTTTGGATTTTGATAAAGCTTGGCAGTAACTTTACAGTCTTTAAAATTAAATTTAGAGGTGTTTGTGATGTTAAAATCGACTATAAAAGCACCCGAGCTTTGTATGATTCTTTGATTTTGTATGGTTGTAATTCTACTTCTTAATTCAAAATCGATAAAGCGATAACCATAAATATAAATCAAAAATGAAGCAATAATGTCTAAAGCTATGATAAACAGGGCTATGATGGGTCTATGGCTTAGAAAAATACATAAAAACAAAATGCAAGTGAAAAACAAAAATACTAGCAAAATTAGCATAAAATCTGCTAAATAAAAATGGCTAGTATAAAAAAGAATCCATTCTTTTATGTTTTCCACTTAATTTTCCTAGTTTGGGCTAACTGCAGTTTGCTTTTTAGCATCCTTAGTATCGACCCAGATATTAGGCACTGCACCGCCAGGCGTTAGGAAAATTTTTGCGTCTTGATTGACCTTTAGGGCTTCATTGAAAGCCTTTTGCGTTTCGATTTGTTTTAAGTTAAGTAAAGGCGTGTTAAGGCTTTGAGCGATTTCTTTATTAGAATAAGCTTGTGCATCCGCTTCTATCTTTACAGCCGTTGCCTTACCCTTAGCACTGATGATAGTCGCATTTGCTTCACCCTCTGCTAAAGCAGCCTTTTTAAGGGCTTCTTGGTTAGCTCTTTCGACTTCGTATTTTGTTCTTTCGGCTTCTTGCTTGGCGATTTGCACGCGTTCAATTTGCTCCTTAACTTTGGCTGGGAGTATGATTTCTCTAAGTTGCACAGCTCTAAGCTCGACAGGTTCATTTGGCTGGGCTATGATGGTTTTTCTTATGCCCTCTTCGATTTGCGTGGCTATGGCGTTACGATTGGTTGGTAATTCTTCAGCCGTGTAGCGTCCTACGACACTACGCACGACATCACGCACAACAGGGTCGATGATTTTATTTTCCCAGTTTAAGCTCCAAACAGCTATGGTTTGAGGCACTTGAATAG
Source organism: Campylobacter upsaliensis (assembly GCF_900637395.1). Classification (NCBI taxonomy): domain Bacteria; kingdom Pseudomonadati; phylum Campylobacterota; class Epsilonproteobacteria; order Campylobacterales; family Campylobacteraceae; genus Campylobacter; species Campylobacter upsaliensis. Next base: position 197,306 of record NZ_LR134372.1, read on the forward strand.
GATTTAATTGATATTGCACCGTTACATCAATAGACACGGGCAAACCACGCGAGTCAAGCACAGAAATGCTATTTTTATTAATCACGCCCGTGCCAATACCCAAATTTTCGTTCGTTCCTTCCAAAGAAGCGTAATTAATCTGCCTTACCCTAGTATCCACAACAATCACCCTATCAATGAAAGGTAGGAAAAAGTGAAGTCCGGGCTCAAGGGGATTGGGATCATATTGACCAGTGCGGGCTTTAATGCCCATTTCGCCGGAATTTATGATGACAAAAGGTTTTGCGACAATTAAAATCAAAGCAATAATAATAAGCGTGTAAATCACAGGTGCAAATTTACCAAAGCCTTTAAAATTAAATTCTGGAGCTTTGAAATTAAAATTTTGGCGATGATTGTTTCCGCCGTTTGAATTTCCATTTTTCTTATTAAAATAATCATTTAAATCTGCTGGCATTGTTTTCCTTTTAAATATAAGTTAGCATTGAAGCGTATTTTTCATTACGCCCATAAACTATGTCAAAATAGGCATCTTGAATTTTTCGAGTTAGTTTTCCTCGTAAGCCATCGCCTATTATCCTTGCGTCAATGTTATTAATAGGTGTGATTTCTGCGGCTGTGCCTGTGAAAAACGCCTCATCTGCTGTATAAACCTCATCGCGTGAAATTCTTTGTCTAAGCACATCAATCCCTAAATCGTGGGCGATTTTAAGCACCATATCTTGCGTGATACTTTTGAGAGAAAAATCATTTGGCGGAGTGATTAAAACGCCATTTTTAACGATGAAAAAGCACTCTCCCGTTCCCTCTGCCACAAAACCTTCTTCATCAAGCATTAAGGCTTCTTCATATCCTGCTTCTATGGCTTCAAATTTAGCAATTTGAGAATTGAGATAATTCGCACTTGCTTTAGCCTTACCCATACAAGATTTGACGCTATTTCTAGCAAAAGAGGAAATTTTGACCTTAATACCCTTTTCAAGTCCCTCCTCGCCAAGATAAGCCCCCCATTCCCAAGCAGCTATACCCACACGCACAGGGGCTTTGATATGATAAAGCCCTATAACGCCATCACCTAAGAAGATTAAGGGGCGTATGTAAGTATTTTCTTTAAAGGCATTTGCCCTTAAAAGCTCTATTTGTGCATTTTCAAGCTCTTTTTGAGAGAATGGACAATTTAAAAGCGTAATTTTTGCACTTTCAAGCAGTCTTTTTGTGTGCTCTTCAAGTCTAAAAATCGCTAAACCTCTATCCGTTTTATAAGCTCTAGTCCCTTCAAACACGGCATTGCCATAATGTAAAGAGTGGGTTAGAAAATGCAAAGTTGCATCTTTAAAATTAACAAGTTTTCCATCAAGCCAAATTTTTTCTGCGTGTATCATCTTTACCTCTTTTCATTTAAAAGCGTGATTGTAGCAAAAATAGGCTAACAATTAGCTTTTAGATAAAAATGAAGTAAATTTTTTATAAATATTTCAAGGGCGTTTTCGTGAAAGTCAAAATACAAGCTAGGCTCTATTAATTCAACTTCATTAATCAAAACATTGCCATTTTTTTGCGGCAATAAATCCACTCTAGCATAAAGCAAATTTGAGCTTTTAAGAGCTTTGAGTGCCTTTAGAGCTAGGTCAATGTGAGCTTTGCTAGGGTTTTTAAGTGGAGCTATTTTGACGCCGTAATTTGAATTTGCTCTCCAGTCTTTTTGCGTTTGTCTGTGAATCGCATAATTAAATTTTCCACCAAAAAAGATAAAACAAAACTCTCCTAGCTCCTCCACACTTTCTATAAAAGGCTGAATTAATGCTCCGTGGGGAAATTCTTCTTTAGTGGGTATTTTTTGCTCTAAAAATCGCACTTTATACCCACTTTGCCCGACTAAAGGTTTAATCACGGCTTTTTGAAAAGGAATTAAGCTAAGATCAAATTCTTCATTTTGTTTAAAAATAATACTATCAATGATAGGTAAATTCGCTTCTTCTAAGATCTTAAGATAGCTTTTATCAGCGTTCATCTTTAAAATTTCGCTAGGATTTAAGATGGAAATTTTTGCCCTTTCAAGTTCGTTTAAAAAGTGTAAAAAATTCGCATATTCTAAGCTATAATCCCACACAGCAAGAGGCAAAATGAGGGTGTTTGGAGCTAAATGACGCACTCTTATTTCTTGCCAAGCTTTTAACTCGCATTGATAATGTAAATTTTCTAATTTTGCTTTTAGTTTTTTTAATGCTTCATTGCCCTCTTTATAAGCTTTGCAAGTGGCGATGATAAGCATTATTTTAGCTCTTTAACATAAGCTTCAAGGCGTCCTTGATTCATCATTGCTCTTTTTTCAAGCTTAGGCACGGCGTTTTTGATTTGCTCTAAATTCTCTGCTTTGCCAACTTGTATGAAACCTAGCATATTCATCATTCTATGTGGTGGGCACTCATAAAGATAAACACCCTCTTTTTCAAATGTAAAAGTCGCTTTTTCATCAAGTTTGCTTTCAAATTTGCTAGCACCCTTAGGCACTATCACGCTTTTAGCCCAGTGGCTTTTGTGAGTTGGGACGAAAGTTACGCTATCACCCACTTCTATGTGTAGGACGGCTGGCTCAAAAATCATCGTTTGATTTTTGCTATCAAGATCAAGCATTTTTACTTCATAGTTTTTTGCCTCTAAACTCATCATTAAAAGCCCTAAAATCGCTGTTTTAATTAAAATTTTCATTTTCTTTTCCTTTCAATTCTTTGGCGGCAGATTTAGCCAAAACACAAGGCAAACCCCGCTCACAATAAAAAATGTCCGCATCAATGCGATACACCTCCTTTAACAAGTCCTTATTTAATACATTTTCAGGTTTATCTTTAGCCTTAATTTTTGCTTGATGTAAGATAATAAGCTCATCGGCAAATTGCGAAGCTAAAGATAAATCGTGCAAAATCACAAGGGTTAGCAAATTTTGCTCTTTTGTGTGTTTTTTGACATTTTCTAATAAAACGCATTGATGATGTAAATCTAAAGCTGAAACAGGCTCATCAAGCAGTAAAATTTGCGGTTCCTTCAAAAGCACGGAAGCAAAATTAACCATTTGTCTTTGACCGCCTGAAAGTGTGCTAATATCCCTCTCTGCTAGGTGTAAAATGCCAAGTTCTTCCATAAGTTTTGCGGCTTTTTTGATTTGCATATTACTTAAATACATTCCAAGTTGATCTATAAGCCCTAGTAAAACAACTTCAAGTGCGCTTAAATTAGCGTCTATGTAATTATCCTGAGGCATATAGCCTATAAGCTTTTTGTTTAAATTCTTATCATCAAATTTCACCTGACCAGAACTTGCAAATTCTCCAAAAATAGCTCCTAAAAGCGAAGATTTACCCGCTCCATTTGCGCCTAAGATAGCATAAATTTTACCTTTTTCAAGTTTTAAATTGATTTGATCGACAACGCATAAATTTTTACGATGCACGCTAAAATTTTCAAGCTTTAGCATAATTTTTCCTTGAAAAAATAATCCAAAAAAAGAAAGGCACACCTATTAAAGAAGTGATGATACCAACGGGAAATAAAGCCCCCGGTATAATCACCTTTGATAACACAGAAGCCAAGGATAAAAATGCCGCTCCTACAAACATAGCACTAGGTAGGAAAAATCTTTGATCTTCTCCCACCAACATTCTTGCTATGTGTGGCGAAACAAGCCCTATAAAGCCTATAACGCCCACAAAAGAAATAGCAGTCGCTGTCATAATGGAAACCAAAACAAGAGTTTTAAAGCGTAGAAAATTGAGATTAATCCCCATACTTTTAGCCCTTGCCTCGCCTAATTTAAGTGCCGTTAAAGCCCAAGAATCGCGAAGTAAAAGTAAAACGCAAACAAGAGTTACTATGCTGACTATGGGTAGATTTGTCCAATTTGACTTTAGTAAAGAGCCAAAAAGCCAAAAAAGAATTTGTTGTGAAATTTCAGGGGCGGAGAGATACTGCACTAAAGATAGGAAAGATTGAAATAAAAAAAGTAAGGAAATTCCAACCAAAACAAGCATAGCTGAGTCAAATCTCTTAAAACTTGCAAAGCCAAAAAGCACGGAAGCGGCTAACATCGTCATCAAAAATGCTCCTATGGGAACAGCCGTGATGAGGGGTAAGCCAAAACTTCCAAAGGCTATCACCAAAGACGCTCCAAAGCCACTAGCTGCTGCAAGTCCTAGAGTGTAGGGGCTTGCCATAGGATTATTAAGAAGAGTTTGAATTTCTGCTCCACCTATACCTAAAGCCGCTCCCACGACTAAAGCCATTAAAGCCATAGGAAGTCTTAAATCATAGACTATGCTTAAGGTTGTTAAATCAACCTCTTTTGAAGTAAAAGGCGATAAAAGTGCGCTTAAAACTTCTTTAGGGGCGAGTAGTGAGGGACCTGTGGCGATGTCAAAAATCAAAGAGATGAAAGCAATCATTAAAAAACTTATGATGATATAAAATCTTTTTAATTCTCTTTTTCGATGTGCTTTGAGCGTGGCTACAATTTTATTTTGCATTTTTTGCCTTAATCATAAAAGTGCCTTGAGGTTTAGCCAGAAGAAATTTTTGATGAAAATCCAAATAAGTTTTTAAAGGGTCAATGTCTTCAAAAAGGCTAGGATAGAGAGTTTTAGCTATAAATTCTACCATAGCTACATCGGCTAAAGTAGTGCTTGCTCTGTGATAAGCACCGAAGAGTTTGTGATGGATGATGGCATTTAAATTCTCATATCCTTTTCTAAATTTAAACCCTTCAAGTCTTTTTAAAGCCTCATTTTCTTCAATATTAAAGCCCATAACCATAGCTTCTTTGTTTTTTTCCAAATCACTTTCTCTACCTGTAATGATGATAACATCAGGATTAGCCGCTAAGACGAGTTCAGGATTAATCACGCCCCATTTTTTTACCAAATTTCTAGCGATATTTTCACCTCCTGCTAAGTCAATCAAAGCTCCCCACATATCATCGCCAAAGGTAAAGCTATTTTCTTGCGGACCTTTATTACCAAATTCTATATAAATTTTTGGCTTAGGTAGTGCGGCTGATTTTATCCTCTCTTGCACGACATCGATTTTGCTTTTATAAAAATTAACTAATTCCAAAGCCCTTGCTTCCTGTCCTAAAATTTGTCCCAAAATTTCTGTGCTAAGACTATGTCTAGCGACACTTTCTTGATTGTAATCAATCACAACAACAGGGATATTATGCTTTTCAAAAGTGGATAAATCTTCTTGAATCACTTCATATTGCCACGCTGCTAAAATGAGTAAATCAGGCTTTAAAGCGAGCACTTTTTCTACAGAAAAGGTTCCAAATTGAGGGTCGCCTACATCGGCTAAATTTTTAATGCGAGGGATAAATTGAGCATAAAATTCATAACTATTTTTGGCATACACAGCCCAACCATCTTTTACAAAACCAACAACCTTATCGAAAGCTTCAACCCCACCTACTGCTAAGAAGTCAGTGTAATAAAATCCTAAAACAATGCGTTTTGCGGGTAAATCCACCCTAACTTCTCTATCTAAAACATCTTTAATCGCTACTTCTTTAGCGTTAAGACATACTATTAAGCTTAGAAAATAAAATAAAACTTTCATTTTGCTTGTACCCCAAAAGTCCCTTCAGGTATAACCGGGAGATAGTTTTTGTGAAAATTGATATAGGTTTGAATCGGGTCAATATCCTCAAACAAGCTTGGATACAAAGCTTTGGCGATGTATTGGATCATTGCAGCATCGGCTAAAGTCCTTGAAGCACCCATATAAAGTCCGTAAAGTCTATTGTCCTTTATGGCAGGTAATGCACTCCAACCCGGTCTATTTTTATACGCTTCTAATCTTCTCAAAGCTTCTTTTTCTTCGATATTAAAGCCCATTACCATCGCTTCTTTATTTTTCTTAAGCTCTGTTTCTCTTCCTGCTATCATAATCACATCAGGCTTAGAAACGATCACTTGCTCAGGATTAATAGGCGCCCATTGTTTGACAAAAGGAGCCGCGATATTATCACCGCCTGCTAAATCAATGAGGCTTCCCCACATATCTTTTCCGTAAGTAAAGCCCGTTTCATTTGGACCTTTATTGCCAAATTCTATGTAAATTTTAGGTTTAGGAAGTTGAGCCTTTTCTATCCTGTTAGCAACTTCATTTGCGGTATTTTTGTAAAATTTCACAAGTTCTTCAGCTCTTTTTTCTTCCCCTGTAATCACTCCTAAAAGCTCTGTGCTTTTAGCGTGAAGTTCGACTTTTTCCTTATTATAATCTAACACGATGATAGGAATATTCGCTTCCATAATAGGTTCTAAGTCAAATTCTAAAACTTGATATTGCCACGCCGCTAAGATAAGCAAATCAGGCTTTAAAGAAAGAACTTTTTCCACAGAAAAGGTCCCTACTTCAACCTCTCCAAAATCAGCAAGCGTGTCTAATTTCGGTAAAGCTTTTTTATAAACTTCCCAACTAGCAGGCGTCCAATCCGTCCATACTGCTTTAGAAAAACCGACAACTTTATCTAAAGACTTTGTCCCTCCAACGGCTAAAAAATCTGTATAGTAAAAGCCTAAAGCTATGCGTTTAAGAGGTAAGTTAAGCTTAACTTCTCTATCTAAAACATCTTTGACAATAAGTTCTTTAGAAAAGCTAAAAGAAGTAATGAGCATTAAAAATAATGCAACTTTGAAAATTTTTCGCATCTTATCTCCTTATAAATAATGATAAATAATTTCATTTTAAAAATTAAAAGCGTATTGTATTTTTTAAAAACTTATAATTTAATAAATTTTTTAATAAGTATTATCATTATTTAAAGATGAAAATTTTTTTGAGTTAAATTTAAAAAGCGTTTTAAAATTAGCGTTAAAATTTATCTTAAAATTAAAGGAGTAAAAATGCCTATTGTTAATATTAAACTTGCAAAACCTGCTTTAAGTAAAGAGCAAAAAGCCGAGCTAATCGCCGATGTAAGTGAGCTTTTAAGCACGAAATATCATAAAGCTAAAGAAAGAATCGTTGTGATGATAGAAGATGTTGAACCTTATGATATAGGCTTTGGTGGGGAGAGTGTGGAGAGCATTAAAAAAGGGATGCAACAATGAAAGCTTTAAAAATAGGAGATTTTGCTCCAAATTTCGAGCTTTTAAATCAGGACGGCGTTAAAATTGCTTTAAAAGATTTTATTGGAAAAAAGGTTATTTTATATTTTTATCCTAAGGATAATACGCCAGGCTGCACGAGTGAATCTTGCGATTTCTCTACGCTTTATGAGAAATTTCATACTAAAAATGCTGTCATTTTAGGCATAAGTCCTGATAGTATCAAAAGCCACGAAAAATTTATTCAAAAATATCATCTAAACCAAACCCTATTAAGTGATGAAAATAAGGAAGTTTGTAAAGCTTATGGAGCGTGGGGTTTAAAGAAAAATTATGGTAAAGAATATGAGGGCTTAATCCGTTCAACTTTCATCATCGATGAAGAGGGCAAAATCACTCAAATTTATAGCCCAGTGCGTGTGAAAGACCACGCTTTAAAAGTGCTTGAGGGTCTTTAATGCTTGTGCATATTTGTTGTAGTGTGGATAGCCATTATTTCATACAAGAGCTTCAAAAAACTTATCCTAGTGAAAAAATTATAGGTTTTTTTTATGACCCTAATATCCATCCTTATAGTGAATATGAATTGCGTTTTTTAGATGTGAAAAGAAGTTGCGAAAAGCTAGGCATAAAGCTTTATAAGGGTGAGTATGAGTATGAAAAATGGCTTAGTGTGGTAAAAGGCTATGAAGATGAGCCAGAAAAGGGTGCTAGGTGTGAAATTTGCTTTGATTTTAGAATAGGTGGGAGCGTGGAATTTGCGAAAAAAATGGGAGAGAAAAAACTCACAACCACTCTTTTAACAAGTCCTAAAAAGGATCTAGAGCAGCTTAAAAATGCTTTACAAAAAGAATGTGAGCCCTATGGGATAGAATTTTTAGCCCCTGATTTTCGCAAAAATGGCGGCACACAAAGGCAGTTTGCCCTTGCTAAAGAGGCTATGCTTTATCATCAAAATTATTGCGGTTGTCTTTACGCGCTTTCAAAACAAAAGCAAAATAAGCCCTTTATTGACGAGCTTGCAAGCCCTTTAAATAGGCAAATTCTACCCGCTAGCATTGAGGATAAAATAAGGCTTTATAAAAAGGTGCAAGCTTTAGAAAAAAAGGGGATTAAATTCTCACTTGAGCGTGAGAAATTTTTAAATTATCGTCTTTTAAATGGACTTTTAAAAAGGGATAAAAGGGTCATTAAAAGTCATATTTTATTCTACTCACATTTTAAAAATGCTTTGAGTAAATTTCGTATCAATGAGGACTTAAGAGGCGAATTTAAGAGTGTTAAAGATGAGCTTTGTTTTTGGGATTTTGAGTATTTTAATGCAAAATGTGGAGCTAAATTTAAGAATTACGAGGATTTTTTAAAGCGTCCTTTAAGCGTTGCTAAAGAAATTTCTTTGAGGCAGAAAATTTTTGGGGCGTATCACCTTTCGCCTATTATTATCGTAGAGAGCTTGAGTAGTGGCACTTATGAGCTTATGGCAAAGAGCGAAATTTATTTTGATGTGAGAGAAAAAATTGTTAAAGAGAGGGTCAAATGAAACGATTTATTTTATTGGCATTTGCGTTTTTAATGCTTAGGGCAGAGGATGGCATTTTAAAATATGGCTTTGAGTTCAAAGACGGAGTTTATCACTTGGTAAAATTTAAAGAAGAGCAAAAAAAATTATGTCTAGGGAAAATTTGTAGTATTGAAAAAATATATGCCGAGGGCAATTATTCTTTTACTAGTAGCTATGAGGGTAAAGAAAATAAAGCTATTAATTTTTATAAAAACACTCTTTTTTTTATCCCAGATGAAAAGTTCATTTTAGGAAATTTAGAAAATGAAAATTTAAATAAAGACTTAAATTCTAGCTCTTCAAAAGAAGCTTTTAATAAACTTTTACAAGATAAAAGACATTTTTTGAAAAATAAAGAATCAAATTGTTGCGGAAATGAAATCAGCCAAAATTTAAAGATTACAAAAATCACACAAGATAAGATTTTTTTTGAGAATTTTGTCGATTATTCTTACAGCGGTGCGGCACATCCTAGTTTTTATACAAGTGGCTTTTCTTTAGATACTAAGACTATGGAGCTTAAAACTTATCTTTTAAGTGATGTTGTTGAGGATAGTCCTAAATTTAGAGCTTTTATTAATAAAATTTTAAAAGAATATTTGACTAAAAATAAAGAAGAATGGGCGGATTGGGATAAGAGAGATTATTTTGGCAAAGATGAAAAAGATGAATTTGAATTTAATATTTTAGAGCAAGAGGTCGTTTTTAAGGAGAAAGGACTTTATATTAATTTGCGTTATTTACTTAGCGAAGCGGGACGCAATTTAGATTTTTTCGAAGTGCCTTATGAAAATTTAAAGGATTTTGCTAAGGGAGATTTAAAGCGAATTTTGGAGAAATAAAATGGGCGTTTTTTATCTTTTGTTAGGTTTTTTTATGTAGAATAATGATTTAAAATTTTTGAGGGCTTTGTGATGATAGATGTTATGCAAATTCAAGAGATTTTACCGCACCGCTATCCTTTTTTGCTTGTTGATAAAATCACAGAATTAAAAATCGGCGAAGTGATTAAAGGCTATAAAAATATTAGCATTAGCGATTATGTATTTATGGGGCATTTTCCAGGACATCCTATTTATCCGGGTGTTTTGATTTTAGAAGGTATGGCACAAACGGGCGGAGTTTTAGCTTTCGAAAGTATGGATAATAAGGTCAATCCTAAAGAAAAAGTTGTGTATTTTACAGGCATTGACGGGGCGAAATTTAGAAACCCTGTCCGCCCGGGCGATAGGCTTGATTATGAAATGCGTGTAGTGAAAAATCGCGGTGCTTTATGGATTTTTGAAGGGAAGGCTTTTGTGGAGGAAAATTTGGTCGCAGAAGCTGAACTTAAAGCGATGATAGTGGATAAGTGAGAGAATTTTGAAAAAGATTCATCCTAGTGCGGTCGTAGAAGATGGAGCGATTTTGGGCGATGATGTGCAAATTGAAGCTTATGCTTTTGTGAGTAAAGAAGCTAAAATCGGCAATGGCGTCATCATCAAGCAAGGGGCTAGAATTTTAGCCGATACGACAATAGGCGATGAAAGTCGTATATTTTCTTACGCTTGTGTGGGTGATATCCCTCAAGATATTTCTTATAAAGAAGAACAAAAAACGGGCGTGATTATAGGTAAAAATGCGACAATTAGAGAATTTGCTACGATTAATTCAGGCACGGCAAAGGGCGATGGCTTTACTAAAATAGGCGATAATGCCTTTATAATGGCATATTGTCATATAGCTCATGATTGCATTTTGGGGCATCATATCATTTTGGCAAATAATGCGACTTTAGCAGGGCATGTGGAACTTGATGATTATGTTGTTGTTGGGGGTTTAACGCCTATTCATCAATTTGTTAAAGTGGGAGAGGGTGCTATGATAGCTGGCGCTTCGGCTCTTTCACAAGATATTGTGCCATTTTGTTTAGCGGAGGGAAATAGGGCTAGTATTAGAAGTTTAAATTTGGTAGGAATTCGCCGCCGTTTTGAAAAAGATGAAGTTGAATACTTAAATAAAGCCTATAAATTTTTGTTTAAGAGCGGAACTTTAAAAGAAAATGCGAAAATTTTATTAGAAGAGGCAAAAAGTGAAAATGTCAAAAAAATGTGCCGTTTCATTTTAGAGACAAAACGCGGAATTCCTGTATATAAAGGCAAAAATAATGGCTAAACGATGCAGTTTTTGTAATAGAGATGATAGTGATAATATAAAAATTTTAGCAAATGAAGATGGTGATGCTTGCATTTGTGAGTATTGTGTTGAGGGTGCTTATAGTATTATTTATGGAGAGGAAAATTCTTTAAAAAAAGCTCAAAATACAGAAAAAAGTGATTTGAATTTTCAAAATATTACCCCTAAAAGCTTAAAGGCTTATTTAGATCGTTATGTAATAGGACAAGACAGGGCAAAAAAGATTTTTAGCGTAGGCGTATATAATCACTACAAAAGGCTTTTTAGGGCAGATTTAGAAGATGATGATACTGAGCTTTTTAAATCTAATATTTTGCTTGTTGGTCCCACAGGTAGCGGTAAAACGCTTTTGGCACAGACTTTAGCACGCTTTTTAGATGTGCCTATTGCTATTTGCGATGCGACTTCTTTAACGGAGGCTGGCTATGTGGGAGAAGATGTAGAAAACATACTTACACGCCTTTTACAAGCGGCTAATAATGATGTAGAAAGAGCGCAAAAAGGTATCGTTTTTATTGATGAGATTGATAAAATTGCTAGAATGAGTGAAAATCGCTCTATTACGCGTGATGTGAGCGGTGAGGGAGTGCAGCAAGCCTTACTTAAGATTATAGAAGGAAGTTTGGTTAATATCCCTCCAAAAGGGGGTAGAAAGCATCCTAATCAAGACTTTATACAAATTGATACGAGTAATATTTTATTTGTATGTGGTGGTGCTTTTGATGGTTTGGAGCAAATTTTAAAACGCAAACTTGGCGATAAAGTTGTGGGCTTTTTTGATGATAGTGGAGAAAAAGATAAGGATTTGCTAGAGAAAATCGAGCCTGATGACTTGGTGCATTTTGGACTTATACCTGAGCTTATTGGGCGTTTGCATATCATTGCTTCTTTAAATGAGCTTGATGAAGATGATATGGTAAGAATTTTAACTGAACCTAAAAATGCAATTATTAAACAATATCAAAAACTTTTTGCCATTGATGGGGTGAATTTGAAATTTGAGGAAGACGCTTTAAGGGCTATTGCAAAACTAGCGCTTGAGAGAAAGACGGGTGCGAGAGGACTTAGGAGCATTATCGAGGAAATGATGGTTGATTTAATGTTTGAATTACCTGAATATAAAGACTATGATATTGTTATCACAAAAGAGGTCGTTTGCGAGGGTGCGAAGGCTTTGTTGATTAAGAAAAAAATAAGTTAAAGGGATAGAAATGATTTTGGATCAATTAATAGGATTTTTCTCCAGTGATATGGGCATCGATTTAGGCACGGCTAATACTTTGGTATTGGTTAAGGATAAGGGTATAGTGATTAATGAGCCTTCTGTTGTGGCTGTGGAGCGTGAAAGATACGGCTCTAAGGCTAAAATTTTGGCTGTGGGTAAAGAAGCGAAAGAAATGGTCGGTAAAACCCCGGGTAATATCGAGGCGATTCGCCCTATGAAGGACGGCGTGATTGCGGATTTTGATATGACTGAAAAAATGATTCGTTATTTTATAGAAAAAACACATCGCAGAAAGAGTTTCTTACGCCCTAGAATCATCATCTCCGTGCCTTATGGCTTGACACAGGTTGAAAGAAAGGCTGTGCGTGAGAGTGCTTTAAGTGCTGGGGCTAGAGAGGTCTTTTTGATAGAAGAGCCTATGGCGGCGGCTATTGGAGCAAATTTGCCGATTCAAGAGCCTAAGGGGAATTTGGTTGTTGATATTGGTGGTGGGACGACTGAAATAGGCGTGATTTCACTTGGCGGACTTGTGATTTCAAAATCTATACGCACAGCTGGCGATAAACTTGATATGAGCATTGTTAATTATGTTAAAGAAAAATATAATCTTGTCATAGGCGAAAGAACGGGTGAAGAGGTTAAAATAACCATAGGTTCAGCCGTACAACTCCCAAAAGAGCTTTCTATGGTCGTAAAAGGACGCGACCAAATAAGTGGCTTACTCTCTCGCATTGAGCTTACGAGCGAAGATGTAAGGGAGGCGATGAAGGAACATTTAAAAGAGATAGCCGATGCGCTTAAAATGGTGCTTGAGATGATGCCGCCTGATTTGGCGAGTGATATAGTCGAAAATGGTGTGGTTTTAACAGGAGGCGGAGCTTTGATTCGTGGGCTTGATAAGTATTTAAGCGAATTAGTGAGATTGCCTGTATATGTGGCTGATGAGCCGCTTTTAGCAGTAGCTAGAGGCACAGGTAAGGCTTTAGAAGAAATTTCACTTTTACATCAACTAACGAATGAAGAATAAGATTTTTTATGTCTTAATCTTAGCTTTTTTAGTTTTTGTCTCTTTTTATTATGGGGGCGTGATAAAAAAAAATACTCTTTATGTTAATGACTTTGTCTTAAATAATCTTTATAATTTTAAGGATTATTTAAGTGCTTCTATTTCTAAGCATTTTGACCAAGCTGAGCAAATTGAAATTCTAAAAAAAAGAAATAAAGAATTAGAAGAAAGTTCTATCTTACTCAATACCTTTGCAGATAGGATTAATCGTTTTTTAGAAGATAAGAATTCAACGCAGTATTTTCCAAGTTTAACTCTCACAAGGGCACTTTCTTATGTGAGTGTAAATGATTATCAAAAGGTGTGGCTTGATGATTTTAAGGGTAGTTCGAAAAATCGTGGCTTGATCTATTCAGGTTTTAGTGCAGGTATAGCCGTCAATAAGGACGGCAGGACTATGGCACTCTTGCAAGGCGATGATAAATGTATTTTCTCTGTTTATATCGGTAAGGATAAGTATCCTGGCATTATACACGGCGAAAATGGCAAGGTTGTGGCGAAATTTATCCCTAAAGCTTCTAAGATCAAAGAGGGCGATGTGGTTTATACGAGTGGGCTTGATAATGTCTTTTTTGCTGGGGTTGGTGTGGGTGTTATCGAAAGCATTAAGGAAGATGATATGTATAAAAATGCCCTTGTGAAACCTTATGTAAGTCTTAATATTCCCTCTTATTTATATATCATTGAAAAAACTTACTAAAGGGCTTTGATTAGTGAATTTTAGTTATAATTTCACAATTTTACTCTAGGAAAGATTATGCCAAAGCGAAGCGATATTAAAAACATTTTATTGATAGGAAGCGGTCCTATTGTCATAGGGCAAGCTTGTGAATTTGATTATTCTGGCACACAGGCGGCTAAAACCCTAAAGGAGCTTGGATACCGCGTTATTTTGATTAATTCAAATCCTGCGACTATTATGACAGACCCTGAATTTGCCGATGCGACTTATATAGAACCTATCACAAAAGAAAGCATTTTGAGCATACTTAAAAAAGAAAAAGTGGATGCCATTTTACCTACTATGGGCGGTCAAGTTGCCTTAAATGTGGCTATGGAAGTGTTTGAGAGTGAGGAATTTAAAAAAGACTTTTCTTTTGTGAAATTCTTAGGTGCAAATCCTGAAGCGATTAAAAAGGGCGAAGATAGACAAATTTTTAAAGAATGTATGAAAAAAATCGGTATGGATTTACCTAAATCTATGTATGCTTACGATTATGAAGAAGCCTTAAAAGCAGTCGATGAAATAGGCTTTCCTTTGATGATACGCGCTTCTTACACGCTTGGAGGAGCGGGAAGTGGTGTTGTGTATAATTTAGACGAATTTAAAGACCTTGCCACAGCAGCGCTTAGTCTCTCTCCTATCCACGAAATTTTGATTGAGGAGAGTTTGCTCGGCTGGAAAGAATATGAAATGGAGGTTATACGCGATAGGCTTGATAATTGTATTATCGTTTGTAGCATAGAAAATTTAGACCCTATGGGCGTGCATACGGGAGATAGCATAACAATAGCCCCCGCCCTAACTTTAACTGATAAAGAATATCAAGCGATGCGTAACGCCTCTTTTGCTATTTTGCGTGAAATCGGCGTGGATACAGGTGGCTCGAATGTGCAATTTGCTATTCACCCACAAAATGGCAGAATGATAGTCATTGAGATGAATCCACGCGTTTCACGCTCCTCCGCTCTTGCCTCTAAAGCCACAGGTTATCCCATTGCTAAGGTTGCTACGCTTTTAGCAGTTGGTTTTAGTTTAGATGAGATTAAAAACGACATCACAGGAACTCCTGCTTCTTTTGAACCTGCGATTGATTATATTGTTACAAAAATTCCGCGTTTTACCTTTGAGAAATTTCCAGGAGCCAATGAAATTTTAGGCACGGCGATGAAAAGTGTGGGTGAAGTTATGGCTATGGGACGCACCTTTAAGGAGAGTTTGCAAAAAGCACTTTGCTCTTTGGAGAGAAATTATAGCGGTTTTGATAGGGTGCAGTTTGAAGATAAAAATGAGCTTATTTTTAAGATAAGAAATGCAAATGAAAAGAGGCTTTTATATATAGCAGAAGCTTACAGACAGGGCTTTAGCACGGAGGAGCTTTATGAGCTTTGTAGGGTGGATAGGTGGTTTTTGGAGCAAATTAGAGAAATTGTTGAGTTTGAAAAAAAGATTGATATGGATATTTTAAGCGATAAAGTGCTTTTAAGAAAAGCGAAAACTATGGGTTTTTCGGATAAGAAAATCGCCGTTTTAGTCAATGAAAAGGATAATTTAGAGCTTTCTCAAAATGACATTTATTATGCGAGAGTTAAGCATAAGATTATAGCTGAATTTAGCGAAGTAGATACTTGTGCAGGGGAGTTTAAAGCTCTTACACCTTATCTTTACTCAAGCATTAATGCTAGTGAGCTAACTCAAAGTAAATTTGAAAACAAAAAGGAAAAAAAGGTGCTTATTATAGGAGGAGGACCAAACCGCATAGGACAGGGCATTGAATTTGACTATGCTTGCGTGCATGCCTCTTTTGCCTTGAAAGATTTAGGCATTAAGACCTTGATGTATAACTGCAATCCAGAAACCGTTTCAACCGATTATGATACGAGCGATGTATTGTATTTTGAGCCTATTGATTTTGAGCATTTAAGAGCGGTGATTGAAAGGGAAAAACCTGATGGTGTGATAGTGCATTTTGGAGGGCAAACTCCGCTTAAATTTGCTAAAAGACTAAGTGCTTTTGGGGCGAAGATTATTGGCACGAGTGCTAGGGTGATTGATTTAGCTGAAGATAGAAAGAAATTTGCGCTTTTTTGTGAGAATTTGGAGATTAATCAGCCTAGAAACGCTACTGCTACTAAGGTTGAAGAGGCGGTTTTAAAAGCGAGTGAGATAGGCTATCCTGTGTTAGTGCGTCCAAGTTATGTTTTAGGTGGGCGTGCGATGCGTGTGGTATATGATGAGAGCGAACTTCGTCTTTATATGCAAGAGGCGGTGGCTGTGAGTGAGAGAAGTCCTGTTTTAATCGATGAGTTTTTAGATAATGCCACAGAAATCGATGTTGATGCCATAAGTGATGGTAAAGAAGTCTATGTGGCTGGTATTATGGAGCATATTGAGGAGGCTGGAATTCACTCAGGTGATAGTGCTTGCTCCTTGCCACCTTGTAATATCGATGAAAAAACGCAAGAACTCATTTGTCAAAAAACCACAGAAATAGCTCTAAATTTAGGTGTTAAAGGTCTTTTAAATATCCAATTTGCCCTGCATAAAAATAAGCTTTTTATGATAGAAGTTAATCCTAGAGCTAGTCGCACCGTGCCTTTTGTGAGTAAAGCCACAGGAGTGCCTTTAGCTAAGGTCGCTACGCGTGTGATGTGGCAGGGGAATTTAAGGGAGGCTTTGGGCTTTTATGACTCTTTTGGGGTGGTTGATTTTAAACTTTTACGCCCTAAAAAGTCAAATTATATAAGCATTAAAGAAGCGGTTTTTCCTTTTGCGAAATTAAGCGGAAGCGATTTGGAACTTGGACCTGAGATGAGATCAACTGGCGAAGTTATGGGTATTAGCAAGGATTTTACTAAAGCTTATGCTAAGAGTCAAATTTGTGCCTTTAATCCTCTGCCTAAAAGCGGTGTCGTTTTTATCTCTCTTAAAGAAAAGGATAAAAAATTCGCTACTAAAATTGCTGAAGCTTATACTAAAATAGGCTTTTCTTTGTTTGCTACAAGCGGTACTTGTGCGAAGATTAAAGAAGCTGGTTATGCGTGTGAGTTAGTGTATAAGATTTCAGAAGGACGCCCTAATGTCGAAGATAGGCTTAAAAATGGCGAAATTCATCTTGTCATTAATACAAGCGATTCGCATAGTTTTGTGGGGGATACGAAGAAGATTAGGGAAAATATTTTGCGTTTTAAAATTCCTTATTTTACAAATTTGCGTTCAGCTTTTGCGGGAGCAAAGAGCATTAAGGCTATGCAGGATAAAAGTTATTTAGAAGTCAAAAGCTTACAAGAGTGGCTTAGGCAAAATCATTAATAAATTAAAGGACTAATATGCAAATTTTAGCACATCGTGGGTTTTGGCGTGAAAAAAACGAGCAAAATACCCTTGCAAGTTTAGCTAAGGCTTTTGATATGGGTTTTGGCATAGAAACAGACCTTAGAGACGGGGGGGGGGGGGGTAATCTTTTACTTTCTCACGATATCCCCACATCTTTAAGTGAGAAAGCGGAAGAGTTTTTTCAATTTTATCATGCACATTCTTTTCATTTTCCATTGGCTTTAAATATTAAGGCTGATGGGCTACAAAAACATCTTTTAGAATTCATTAAACGCTACGAAATCAAAAATTACTTCGTTTTTGATATGTCAGTCCCTGATGCCCTTTTGTATCTTAAAGATGGCTTTAAGGTCTTTACAAGGCAGAGTGAGTATGAAAAAGAACCAAGCTTTTATGAGGATGCTTGTGGGGTGTGGCTTGATGAATTTCATACGCATTATATCGATGAAAAGCTTATTTTAGAACATTTGGAAAATGACAAACAAATAGCGATCGTTTCACCAGATTTACATAAAAGATCCTATGAAAAAGAGTGGGAGGAGTATAAAAAAATTATAACTAAGCATAAGCTTTATGGAAAAATAATGCTTTGCACAGATAAGGTTTTAGAAGCGAAGGAGTTTTTTAATGATTAGGGCGATTATTTTTGATATGGACGGAGTTTTGATTGAGGCGAAGGATTGGCATTATGAGGCTTTAAATAGAGCCTTGAGGCTTTTTGGTTTGGAGATTAGTCGTTATGAGCACTTGAGTGTATTTGATGGCTTACCAACGAGGGATAAGCTCGAGATGTTGAGCGTAGAAAGAGGATTACCTAGGGCTTTGCATAGTTTTATTAATGAGATGAAGCAGCAATTTACTATGGAACTTGTGCATTGTGCTTGTAAGCCGCGTTTTTGCCACGAATTTGCCCTGTCAAAACTTAAAAGCGAGGGTTATAAAATAGCAGTGTGTTCGAATTCTATCCGTAAAAGTATAGAGGTGATGATGCAAAAGGCAGCACTTGATAGTTATTTAGACTTTTATCTTTCTAATGAAGATGTGAGTAAGGGTAAGCCTGATCCTCAAATGTATAATAAAGCGATTGAAAAATTTGGCTTAAACCCTAAAGAATGCTTGATAATTGAGGATAATGAAAACGGCATTAAAGCAGCAAAAGCAAGCGGTGCAAATGTAATGATAGTAAGTGAGGTCGATGAGGTTAATTATGATAATATCAAGGCGCAAATTGCTAAATTTAAGGAGGCTTTATGATAAATATAGTCGTGCCTATGGCGGGTTCATCGTTTTTCTTCGATGAGAAAAAGGACGGCTTTATTAAGCCTTTTGTGGAAATTTGTGGCAAAACAATGCTTGAGCTTTTTATAGAAAATTATGCTTTTGTGGAAGATAAGCGTTTTATTTTTATCTTAAAAGAAGAGGATGTAAGAAGTTTTCATTTAGATGAGGCAATTAGCGTTTTAACACATCATAAAGCGTCTATTTTAACGACAAAAAATGAAACGGCAGGTATGCTTTGCTCGGCTTTATTGGCTGTGGAATTGATAGAAAATGATGAGCCTTTATTGGTGGTTAATAGTGATCAAATTTTTGAATTTGACATAAATGCAACATTAAAAGAATTTAAAGACTATGATGCTGGGGTTTTAAGCTTTGAAAGTATTCATCCGCGTTTTGCCTATGTGAAATGTGATGAGAGGAATTTGGTGCTTGAAGCTTTTGAAAAGCGACCGATGAGTAAAAATGCTGTGGCGGGCTTTTATTATTTTAAAAAGGGGCGATTTTTTGTCGAGGCAGCGAAAAGGACGATAAGAAAGGATATGAGTTTAAATGGGAAATTTTTTATCGCCCCGCTTTTAAATGAACTCATTTTGCAAAATAAAAAAATTTTAAATAATAAAATCGATAAAAATGCTTATCATACATTTTATTCTAAAGAAAAAATTAACGAATACGAAAGGATAAAAAATGCTTAAAAATTTGACAAAAGCTTACATTAAGGCTTTTAATGATAGGAACTTAGAGAGTGTTGAGGCTCTTTTAGATGAGGATTTTATTTTACAAGACCCTGCTGTAAAAAGGATAGAAGGGAAGCAAAAAGCCCTTGAGGCGGTTGAGAGCATTTTTTCTTCTTGTAAAAATTTAAGCTTTAGTGCGAAAAATATTTATGAAGATGGACAAACGACCTTCATAGAATTTATCTTAAAGCTTGATGAGGTAAAGCTTGAGGGTGTGGATATTTTGGAGTGGCAAGGAGATAAGATTAAAGAACTTCGTGCTTATTTGGATTTACCTAAATGAAGCCTTTTAAAATCGCTCTTTGTTTAAGTGGGGCTTTAAGATATGATTATTGTGAAGATTTAAGACATATTGTTAAAAATGTCGCCACCCCTCTTAATGCGGACATTTTTCTTTTTTCTTGGGACGAGGCTTATTTGTGGGCTGGAGCTGGTGGGCTTGGTGTGGGTTTTTTGCGAAATTTTATCGATGAAAAATTACTTCAAAATGCTCCAAATGAGCTTTTGATTGATAATTATCAATTTTCAAAACTCTTTCCTAATGTCTTTTCTTTAATTGAGCAAGAATACGCAGCTAAAATTCCAAAGAAAAATTTAGATACTATTAAAAATTTTACAAATTTTAAAGCTTTGGCTTTAGAAAATGTCGATTTTTTTATGCAAAATTATCCTAGAATTTTACCTATCCATAATAGTTCAAAAATGTTTTATGGTTGGAATAGAGTTTTAAATTTACTTTTTGAATACGAAAGAAAAATGAAAGAGCGTTATGATTTTATCATTATGCTTCGCCCAGATAAACGCTACACTTTAAATTTAAGCCTTGATGAGCTTAAAAATTTAAAGACTAAAGATCTTGTCATTGAGACTTCTAGTGATGAAAAACAACTTGGCGATGTTTATGCTTTTGGTAGGCGTTTTGCTATGGTGGAGTTTTTATCGACCTTTGCTAAGGCAAGTGGAGGTGTAAATGAAGAATTTTTTGAACATTTTCCTTGTGGGATTAATTGTGCGAGTTATGGTTGTTTAGATCACGCTATGTTAAGGCGTTATGTGGATTTTATAGGGCTTAATGTGATTAAGGGGCAAAATTATGTCAAATGGCAAAGTGCAAGTAAGGCGACACATTTTCCTAATGTTAAAGAAGCACTTGGGAGCGATTTGAAAAAATTATCACAAAATTATCCTAAAGAGAAATTAAAAGAATTTGAAAGCTTTTTTGAGGGATTAAATTCTCATCTAAAATCACTTAAAATTCATAGAAAATATTTTTATTACAATAAAACTTTAGCAGATGAGAGAATTAAGGCGACTTTAACTTACAGATTAGGCTTTGAGCTAGTGCAAACTTGTAAAAATAGGAATTTGGTTGATTTTATAGCTTTACCTTATCGTTTATTAAAAATCAAAAAACTTCATAAAATTGAAAAAGAAAATTACCAAAAAGCGATAAAAATTAATCCAAAGCTTAGTTTGCCACCTTTAGAGCATTGTGCTGATTATGAAAAAGCTTTATATGTTAAAAATCATCTATCTTACAAAGTGGGAGAGAGTTTTTTAAAAGCTTGTAACACGGGGGGGGGGGGGGGGGGTGGCTCCGCTTCTTTTTCAAGGAGCTTCCTAGGATAAACAAAGAATTTAAAAGGAGAAAAAGTGCAAATTTTTAAATTAGAAAATATGATAAGGGGCTGGTTTGTAGGAAATTTTGAACCTAGCGTTTTAAAAAGTAAAGATGTGGAAGTTGGCGTTAAAGAGTATCAAAAAGGCGATTATGAGCAAAAACATCATCATAAAATCGCCACAGAAATCACACTTATAGCAAGAGGTAGAGTAAAAATGAACGGCGTAGAGTATCAAAAAGGCGATATTATCGTTATAGAGCCTAATGAGGCGAGTGATTTTGAGGCGCTTGAAGATACGATTAGCGTTGTGGTAAAAATGCCTTGTGTTTTAGATGATAAGTATTTAGGAGAAGCAAAATGAATATAGTTATCCCAATGGCAGGGCTTGGAAGTCGCTTTGCAAAGGCAGGTTTTAAAAAGTCAAAACCTTTTATCGATGTGCTTGGAAAGCCTATGATAGTGCGTGTTTTAGAAAATTTAGCTTATGAAAATGCAAAATACATTTTAATTGCTAGAAAAGAGCAGTTGGAAAACGAAAAAGAAGCGATAGAGGAGATTAAAAAAGAATTTAATGTCGAATTGATTTGCATTGATTCTCTTAGTGAAGGCACTGCTTGCACGGTGCTTTATGCAAGAAAACTTATTGATAATGACACGCCCTTACTCATCGCAAATTCCGATCAAGTGGTCGATTTTACTTTGAGTGATTTTGCTAAGGATTGTTTTGAAAGAAAGTTGGACGGCTCTATTTTGACCTTTATTGATTTAAAAAAAGATCCTAAATGGTCTTTTGCTAGACTTGAAAAGGATTTGGTTGTGGAGGTTAAGGAAAAAGAGGCGATTAGCGATATTGCGACTGTGGGAATTTATCTTTTTACTAGAGGGAGTGAATTTGTGGATAGTGCGATTGATATGATTTGCCGAAATGATAGGGTTAATAATGAATTTTACACTTGCCCTGTGTATAATTATGCTATAAAAAATGGCTTAAAGATAGGAATTTACAACATAGCTTTTGAAAATATGCACGGGCTTGGCACACCGGAGGATTTAGAAGCGTATTTAGGGCTTTTACGCTCTTAATCACTTCAAAATGCGAGGCAAAGTGATGCCTGTTTGTTTTTGATACTTGCCTTTTTTATCCTTATAGGTCGTATCACAAGGGCTATCCCCCTCCAAAAATAGCACCTGAGCTATGCCCTCATTAGCATAGATTTTGGCAGGTAGGGGGGTGGTGTTAGAAATTTCTATAGTGATATGTCCTTCAAAGCCCGGCTCAAATGGCGTTACATTGACTATAATCCCACATCTTGCATAAGTGCTTTTACCTAGACAAATGGCTAAAACATCATCGGGCATTTTAAAATATTCCACCGTCCTAGCCAGAGCAAAAGAATTTGCAGGCACTATACACACATCGCCCACAAAATCGACTACATTAGCCTCAAAAAAATTCTTAGGATCGATCACGGTCGAATTAATATTGGTAAAAATTTTAAACTCACGCCCCACTCTTATGTCATAACCATAGCTTGAAAGCCCGTAGCTTACAACTCCTTTGCCTATATTTGCTTCACAAAATGGCTCGATCATTTGGTGTTTTTGTGCCATTTCTCTTATCCATTTATCTGCTTTTAAACCCACTTTTTTCCTTTCAAATTTATGTCAATTTTAGCGAAAAAGAGTTTAAATTTCTTATCATACACTTAAAAATTTTATAATGACACTTTAATTTTTTTATAAGGATGGAAGATGAGAAAAATATTTGCTTTTTTGGTGGCTTTTTTGAGCCTTTTTGTAGTGGCTTGTAGTGATACTTCTACAACAAATAATGATTCAAATGCAAGTTTGAGCTTAAGAGTTGGCACAGCACCTAATTATAAGCCTTTTGACTATAAAGAAGATGCGAAATTAACGGGCTTAGATATTGATTTAGTCAATGAGATTGCCAAAAGAGAAGGCATAGAGCTTACTTGGGTGGAGATGAGCTTTGATGGGTTGATTCCAGCTTTAAAAACAGGTAAGATTGATATGATAGCCTCTGCGATGAGTGCGACAGAGGACAGAAGAAAGAGTGTGGATTTTAGTGATGTGTATTACACAACTAAGAATCTTTACATTAAGAAAAAAGATAATGAGGCTTTAAATTCTAAAGAGGATTTAGAAGGTAAGATTATAGGCGTTCAGCTCGGCACTTTGCAAGAGCCAGCTGCTAAGGCGATTAAAGATACTAAAGTGCAAAGTAATGAAAGCTTGAGCGTGGTGATTATGGAGCTTAAAGAGGGCAAAATTGATGCGGTAGTTGCCGATAAAGATGTTTCAATGGGCTATTTGAAAGAAAATGCTGATCTGATAGGCTTTTTTGAAGAAGAAGACGGCAGTGAGGGCTTTAGCTTTGCTTTTGATAAAGACAAGCAAAAAGAGGCGATTGAGAAATTTAATAAGGGTTTGAAAGACTTAAAAGCAGATGGCACTTATGATCAAATTTTAACTAAATACGAGCTTAACTAATCAAAAACTAAGCCTTGCAATGCTTTCTTGCAGGGCTTTGAAAAAGTGGTCAATATCTTCTTTTTCGTGCGTATAATGAAAGCTAACCCTAAGCCAACCCGGCTTAAAAGTTAATTTTTGATTATCTTTTAAATGTAGCAAATCGTGTCCATAAGGTCCTGCACAAGCACAGCCAGCTCTTGTTTCTATGTGAAATTTCTTACTTAAATCATAAGCTAAATCAAAGGGAGAAAGTTTTTTGATATTAAAAGAAAAAATGGCTAGTCTTTTTGTCAAATTTTTAGCATAAAGTTCTAAATTTGGCACTTCTTGACATTTTTGAAAAAAATAATTTTTTAAAAACTCTTCTTTTTTTTCTATATAATCAAGTCCTATTTTATCTCTTATTTCAAAGGCTAAAGAAGCGCGTATGAGCTGCAAAATTCCGGGCGTTCCTCCTTCTTCTAAATTTTCTTCATTACAAAGATAATTTTGCGAAGTGCGTGAGACATAACCCACCGTTCCTCCAGCAGCAAAACTTGGCGTTGTTCCACATAAAGTCTTTTTGATAGCCAAAAGCCCACACGAGCCTACTCCGCCTATGAGTTTATGTGCGCTGATGAAAAGAGCATCGTAGAATTTGCAAGGGATATTTTTATAGGGGATAAAGCTTGAGGCATCAAAGGCGACTAAACCTCCATATTGCCTTACTAGGGTTGAAATTTTTTCATAATCACTTAAAATCCCCGTTACATTAGAGGCTAGAGAAAAACTAGCGATGATTTGCCTTTTTTGATTGAGGCTTAAAATTTGCTTTAAAAATGCAAAATCAATCTCCCCTTGCTTATCTAGTGGCACTCTTACACACTCACAAAGGGCTTCTCTAAAGGAAAGCTCATTAGAATGATGCTCATAAGGTCCTACAAGCACGAGCGGGAGGGATTTGGGATCTATTTGACTAAGATATTTTTGCTTTAAAACAGGAGGTGCATAAAGTCCTAAAAGCTCTTGAAATTTCTTAATCGCTCCACTACTACCTGTTCCACAAGCGATTAGGGCGAAATCTTCGTTTAAATTTAAGCTTTTTTTAATTTTAATCCTTGCTTCTTCGTAGAGTTTTTGCATTTTAAAGGCATTAAGTGAGCTTTCTGAGTGAGTGTTTGCATAAAAGGGCAAAATCGATTTGATGCGTTTTTCTACACTTTTAAGGGCTAAAGCACTTGCTGCAAAGTCCAAATAAAGCGTATTTTTACGCAAAATGATGTCTTTTTTTAAATCCTCAATTTGCAAACATTATCCTTAATGAAATTTTGTTAAAATTATAAAAAATTATTTTAAATAAAAGGATAGACATTAAATTTCATAGCTTTGCGTGTTTGCATCCTGAGCTTGATTTACATCAAATGGTTGATTTTTATAGTGTGTTTGATGGGCTTTGGGTGGAGTATTTTTCTAATGATATTTTTGATAGTATTAAGGCGTTGATTTTACCAAATTATAAGCTTTTAGATGAAAAATTTTTGATTAATGAGACGGAAGAAAAGGCTTTGATTTTATTTGCTAAAAATAATCGCAAACGCTATTCTATTAACCGCGAAATTCAGCACTTTAAGGCGTTAAACACTTTTAACAAGCTTTTGAAATCTGGCATTTTACGCATAGAAAAAAGCAAGGAAAATAAAATAGAAAAATCCAAGCACCACAAGCTAAAAAAAGAGTTAAGAGACTATGTCATTCAAGATAAAATTCTTTTTAAGGATCATTATACGCGTTTTCATTTTTATTTTTTAAAGCCTAATGAAAATTTGATTTTGGCGGGGAAATTTGATGAGCTTTTGGAAAAGATAAGGGAGAAATTTGAGTTTTATCAAAGCTTTTGTTTTGAGCAATTAGCAAGGGAATTTGTGGAAAAGCATTTTAATCTTTACTGCGTTCAAAGCTATTGGGATAGGAATTTGGAGCTTGATTTATATTATAAAGATGAAACAATTTCTCTCATAGGCGAGGTCAAATTTAAAAATAAAAAAATTTGTAAAAATGTCTTAAATGATCTTTATAAAAAAGCACAAGAGCTCAATTTAAAGCCTAATTATTATATAATCTTTTCTAAAAATGGCTTTTCTAAGGAGCTTGAAAGCTTACAAAGTGAGCATTTGCTTTTGTTTGATTTAAGTCATTTTAAAGCTTTGATGTGAGGATAAAATGGATAAAAATATTTTGCAAAGTTTAGACTCTAATGAAAAAGAAACATTGCAAAAAGGGCTTCAAAGCCTCATTGAGCAAACTTATGTGATAGAAAATGAGTATAAAATACTTAATGAAAATTACAACGCCCTAAGGGCTATGATGAGTGAAGTTATCGAGGTTTTGCCTACGGCACTTTGGATTATGGATAGAGATAAAAAGATCATTTTGCAAAATAGAGCCGCCGCACAAAATGCAAATTTATTGGAGCAAATTGATCTTAAAAGCACCCACTATGAGCTTGAATTTGAGAACAAATTTTATACGATAAAAATCATAGCTCAAAATGAAAAAACTATCATTTCAGCCACAGACATTAGTGATGAAAAAAGAAATGAACGCCTTGCTAGTATGGGAAGTGTGGCAGCACATTTAGCTCACGAGATAAGAAATCCCATAGGCTCTATATCTTTACTTGCCTCCACGCTTTTTTCTAGAGTCGAGCTTAAAAATAAAAATATCGTGCTTGAAATTCAAAAAGCTATCGCAAGGGTTGAAAGAATAGTGAATTCCACCTTGCTTTTTACTAAGGGTGTGCATATTAATAAGGGCTTTTTTAATCTCTTAGAATTAAAAGAAGAGTGCGAACAAGCCATTGCATCTTATAATTTTTCTAGTGATATTAGCTTTGAAATGGAATTTTTTGATTTGGAAATTTATGCGGATAAGGCTTTGCTAGGCTTAGTTTTGCAAAATCTTATTTATAATGCTATTGATGCGATTGAAGAAGAGGAGAGCGAAGAGCCTAAAATTTGCATTAAAGCTTATGTAAAAGGGACGAATTTGCATGTGGAAATTTTAGATAATGGTTGTGAAATTAAGGACGAAAAGCTTGTTTTTGAAGCCTTTAAAACAACTAAACTTAAGGGAAATGGGCTTGGACTTTCTTTGTCAAAAGAAATCATCAATGCCCATAAAGGAGAGCTTGGCTTTAAGATAAAGCCTAAGCTATTTTATTTTACCTTACCTTTTGAGTTGATTGACAATACTTAGCATTTCATCACTTGTGGTAATCGCCTTTGAACCTGCTTCATAAGCTCTTTGTCCTGTGATGAGGTCGGTCATTTCTTCGACAAGTTGGACATTGCTAAGTTCCACAAAGCCGTGTCTTATGTTTCCTAAGCCGTCCTGTCCTGCTATACCTGCTACTGGTGCGCCACTAGCTCCGGTTTCAAGGTAGAGATTATCCCCCATAGAGTGAAGTCCTGCTGGGTTGATAAACTGCACTAATTCAATTTGCCCGATTTGCGTTTCTTCTTGTTCGCCTGCTAACATCACAGAGACGGTGCCGTCTTTTGCGATGCTAATGTTTGTCGCACCCTCTGGAACGGTCATTTCTGGTATTAATCTATATCCGTCTGCATTGACGACATTTCCTTCATTATCCCTTGTAAATTGTCCATTTCTTGTATAAGCTGTCGTGCCGTCAGGAAGCTGAATTTGGAAAAAGCCATTACCCTCGATCGCCATATCAAAGCTATCTGTGCTAGTAGATTTATAGCTACCCGGTGTAAAGACCTTTGTAACAGCCGTAGGACGCACCCCTAAGCCTACTTCTATGCCTGATGGAGAAAGCGTAGTGGCAGAGGTGGAAGTGCCTGCATATTTCATCGTTTGATACATCAAGTCCGCAAATTCGGCTCTTGATTTTTTAAAGCCTACGGTATTGACATTTGAGATATTGTTTGAAGTTACATCGATTTGTGTCTGTTGGGCGACCATACCTGTGGCTGCCGTGTGAAGTGAACGCATCATTTTTTATCCTTTTTTATTTATTTTATTACTTAACGCTTGCGAGTTTATTAATCGCATCTTGATTTAAATCATCCATATGAGCTGTCATTACCTTTTGATACATCTCAACCATTCTATTTGCCTCGATGAGGCTGACCATTTCGCTAACGGGATTGACATTTGAGCCTTGAGAAAAGCCTTGTTTAACCGAATTTGAAATTTCTAAATCTCTAATGCGGGTTAAATCATCGATTTTATAGGTATTATCCCCATCCTTTTCTAAAGCCCTTACATCATCAACTTGAGCGATGAAAAGCCTAGCATTATTCTCTCCATCGACACTAATATTGCCATTTTTATCTGCATTAATATGCACCGCACCGTTTCCTATAATGATGCCAGCACCTTCTGGATTATTAAAATAATTACTGCTTAAGACCTTATAGCCTTGCTTATTAACCAAATAGCCCTCATCATCAAGTTGAAAATTTCCGTCTTTTGTGAGTCTTAGCTCCCCATTTTTAGTTTGCACGAGGTAAAAGGTATCCTCTCTAGTCATTGCAAAGTCTAAAGGATTATTGGTCGCTTTTAAAGAGCCTGTGCTAAAATCCGTGTAATCTTGCGAAATTTGAGGCACTCTATCAATAGTCGAATTGACAAAACGCGCCGCGTCTTTTGTGTGATTTTCTATAGGCAACTCGTCCTTAGTTTCTTTAAAAATCCTTTTAAAATCCGCAATAACTACATCATCACGCTTATAACCGCTTGTGTTAATGTTTGCTAGGTTGTTTGTGATAACTTCAAGTTTGTTAAACTGCGTTACCATACCACCTGTGGCTTGATAATATCCATTTTGCATATTTTCACCTATATTTTAAGATTTACAGCTACTCTAGCAAAATGTGTTCCACTTTTTAAAAAGGCTTTATTTTGGGCGTTTAATCAGCCTAAAAGCAAAATGAAGCATAAAAAAAAGACAAGAAATTCCTATAATGCAAGCTCCACTTGAAAGATTAAACGCTGCACTTACAAATAAGCCAAACACACAAAAAATGCCGCTAATGCAAGAAGAAATGAGCATCATAGCTCCCAGTCTTTTGGCAAAAGATTCTGCGATAAAACTAGGGATACTTAGCATAGCCATAACTAAAATAAGCCCCACCAAGCGTATAGAAATGACGATGCAAAAAGCTAGCATTGCGATTAAAAGATAATGAAAAAAGCTCGTGTGAATTCCCTTAACTTTTGCAAATTCTTTGTCAAAACTTAGAATTTCAAATTGTCTATAAAATAAAAATAAAAGCAAGATAAAAGCACCATCGACAAAAGCCATAAGCCATAAATCATCGCTTGAAACGGCTAAAATAGAACCAAATAAATAAGCCATTAAATCGCTATTTTGCCCTGGACTTAAATCAATGAGTATAACCCCCACAGCCATACCAAAAGCCCAAATTACCGCAATAAAACTATCACTTCTATGAGAATAATGTTTGCTTAAAAAGGCGACTAAAAAAGCTAAAAAAAGTGTAAAAATACTCGTGCTAAGTAAAATGGGCAAAGAGAAATAAATCGCCAAGCCTATGCCTCCAAAAGCACCGTGCGTAATGCCTCCAGCCATAGAAAAGAGGCGATTTATCATCACTAAAACCCCCATAGCTCCACAGGCAATACTTACTAAAAGGGCGGCTAAAAGGGCGTTTTGAAAAAAGGTGTAGTTTAAAAACTCAAGCATTATTTTGTCTAAGATTTGTGATGTTTTGTGTTATATTTTTACTATAATTTAAAATTTTACTTTCGCAATTTTGCTTTTCTTCACACTGCAAACAATGCTCCAAGCTCATCTCCACATCACAAAAATGCGTATGATTTTCATATAAATGTTTTAAAAAAACACTTTTTTGTCTTTCTTTTTTGTCATTTTGATGTAAAAAAAGCTCTTTATTTAAATGTGCGATTTTATCGCTATAAGCAAGGACTAAATTAATATCGTGGCACACGGTTATAACGCCTATTCCTTCATTATGCAAGGCACTTAGCATTTCAAAAATTTGCACCGCACTTTTACTATCAACACTTGCCGTTGGCTCATCTAGGATAAGTAGTTTGCACCTATCGATTAAAGCTCTAGCGATGAGAACTTTTTGCCTTTGTCCCCCGCTTAATTCATTAAAGCTTTTATCCCAAAATTCCTCCATACCTATATTTTTAAGGCTTTTTAAGGCTTTTTTTTGATCTTCTTTTGTGTAAAAGCCAAAAATTTTTTGTCCTACAAGTCCCATTAAAACGATCTCAAGCACACGCGCATTGAAATTTGTGTTAATAAGGCTTTGTTGTGGGACATAGGCAATTTCATTTTTTTGGATATTAAAAAATTCAATTTGTTTTTTAGAGTTTAAAAGTCCCAAAATGAGCTTTAAGAGTGTTGATTTCCCAGCTCCATTTGCACCGATGATGGAGAGAAATTCGCGGCTATCATAGCTAAGATTGATATTTTTTAAAATTTCTTCTTTGTCGTAGCTATAATTTAAATTGTTAATTTTAAAATAAAGCACTAAAAAGCCTTTTTTAACGCCTTAGTCGTTTCTAAAAGCTCTTTGTCCCACTCCTTTGAGAGATGATTAATCATTGCAATTCTTGCATTGCACTCTTTTGCTAAAACCCTTGCAGCATTTTCAGGAAAGCCCGGCTGCACGAAAATGACTTTGATATTTTCTTCTCTTGCTTTTTTTATAATGCGTTTTAAATCGCTGATTTTAGGCTCTTTTCCTGCTATTTCTACCGGAATTTGCTCCAAATGATAGCGTTTTGCAAAATATGCCCAAGAAGGGTGATAAACGATAAATTTGCGATTTTTCACTCCTTTTAATTCCTCATCGATTTGTGAATTTAGACTTTCTAATTCTTTATGAAAATTTTGCAAATTGTTTTCATACATTTTAGCATTTTGTGGGTATTTTTCTTTGAGGGCTGTGGCTATGTTTGTCGCTAGGATTTTGACTAAAATGGGATCAAGCCAAGTGTGTACATCTTTAGCGTGGTCGTGGTCGTGGTCGTGGTCGTGATGCTCGTGTTCTTCTTCAAATTCTAAAAAGTGAATATTTTTTTGAGTATTTACAATGCTTAAGTTTGGAAAATTACGCTTAAATTTATCTAAAAAAACTTTTTCAAATTCCAAACCCATCGTAAAATAAAGATCACTTTTTTCAAGTTTGCTAAGATGAGATGCTTTAAATTCAAAGGTATGCTCATCACTATTTTGCGGTAAGAGCGTGTTAATTTCTACACTATCTCCTGCGATTTTTTTTACAAAAAACTCCTGTGGAGCTATGCTGACACTCACTACGGGCTTTGCCATCAAAAAACTGAAACCAAAAAATAAAAAGAGAAGAATTTTTTTCATCATTTCCTACCTAAATTTTAAATGCGAAATTATACGAAAATAATCTTAAAAATGCACTAATTTACACAAAAAAAAAAAAAAAACAAATTAATTTTTAAGAATTCTTGTATTAAAATTGCCACTTTGCAAGAATTCCTAAAGGAGAAAGTTATGACAAAAACACTTGGAGGCAAGATTTTAGCCTGTGTTGTGGCGATTTTTGTTGTAGTGATTGGTGTGATTGTAACTTACAACTATATTTCTAGTTCAAGTCAAATTTCCACACTTTTTAGAAGTATTCAAAAAGGTATTTTAGACGCTTCTTATACTACGATAGATATTACGATGAATGTTGAGGCAAAGCAGCATTTAAATGCTGTAGCGGAGCAAATTGTCGCACTGGATAAAAATGATGTTATCGCTCAAAGACGCGTTTTGATGACGGCGGAGGAGCTTATTAAATATCCTTCTATGTATATTGTTTATGAAAATGACGGAAAGGTGATTTTGCAGGATTACCATCCTGAAGTGGGTATTGAGAATTTATCTTCAAATTTTGATAATGTCGGTTTAGACTTAAGAGATAGATTTTGGTACAAAGAAACTAAGGAGAAAAGGCAAGGCATTATCTCTTCTACCTATGTTTCAAGTGCGGGTAATTATAAGGGTCAAAGACTTGCAACAGCAACTTATCCTTTAATTAAAAATGGCGAATTTATCGGCGTTATTGGTATGGATTTATTTGTGGGTGATTTTCAAAAAAGATTTGAAAATTTTGAAAGGGAGGAATTACCTGGACTTGATGTTTATATTACCGATGCAGATGGGAAAATTTTCTCCCATAAAGATCAAAAGATTATTGAAAGCACCACTCGAACCGAAGCAGAAATAGCCTTGCAAACAGCTTTAAAAAATGCACTTGAGGGCGAATTTGTCTATATGCACGATGGCAAAGAAAGAATAGGCTTTTATAAGCAATTTCCTTTTGGCTGGACCATAGTTTCTGCGACAACGCAAAGCGATTATACTGAGGCGATTAATAAGCAATTTTTCATCAGCACGGCAATAGCCTTAGTCTTGCTTGTTGTTGGTGCGATGTTTTTAGTGGTGTTTGTGAAAAAGCTTGTCGCTCCACTCAACTCCATCCAATCCGGTCTCAACTCCTTCTTTGATTTCATCAATCATAAAACACAAGACATCTCTACCATTAGCATTAAAACAAGCGATGAATTTGGTCAAATGGCAGCTGCTATTAACGAAAACATCAAAGCCACCAAAGAAGGCTTAGACCAAGATAAACAAGCTGTAAAAGAAAGTGTTACCACAGTAGGCATAGTCGAAAACGGAGATTTAACAGCAAGAATCACAGCTAATCCTAGAAACCCACAACTCATAGAACTTAAAAGCGTTCTTAATAATCTCCTTGATGTCTTACAAACTAAAGTGGGTAAAGATATGAATAAAATTCATTCTATCTTTGAAGAATTTAAAAGCCTAGACTTTAGACACAAAATAGAAAATGCAAGCGGTAGTGTAGAAGTAACCACTAATGCCTTAGGCGAAGAAATCATCAAAATGCTTAAACAAAGCTCTGATTTTGCAAATTCTTTAGCCAATGAAAGCTCCAAACTTCAAAACGCTGTGCAAAACCTTACTACAAGTTCAAATTCTCAAGCTGCTTCTTTAGAAGAAACTGCTGCTGCTTTAGAAGAGATAACCTCCTCTATGCAAAATGTTTCTCAAAAAACAAGTGATGTTATCACTCAAAGTGAAGAGATTAAAAATGTTACAGGCATTATAGGTGATATAGCTGACCAAATCAATCTTCTAGCCCTTAATGCTGCCATAGAAGCAGCAAGAGCAGGAGAACACGGAAGAGGCTTTGCCGTCGTGGCTGATGAAGTAAGAAAACTAGCTGAAAGAACACAAAAGTCTTTAAGTGAGATAGAAGCAAATACTAACTTACTTGTCCAATCTATCAATGATATGGCAGAAAGCATTAAAGAACAAACTGCTGGTATCACACAGATTAATGAAAGTGTGGCTCAAATAGATCAAACCACTAAGGATAATGTAGAAATTGCTAATGAAAGTGCTATCATCTCTAATACTGTTAGTGATATAGCTAATAATATCCTTGAAGATGTGAAGAAGAAGAAGTTTTAGGAGTTTTAATTTATACCCACTCTTATAACCTCCACTTTTTTGTGGGGGTTAATTGGTGATTAATGCAAGTAGAATTACAACAATAAGAAAAATTAAGAAATATTTTAAAAATTTGCCTTTTGTTTTTTTATGTGTTGCCATAAATGCTTTTTTATCAAAAATCATAGTTTGTAAGATTGTATGCATCGCTCCATCAATTTGTGCTAAGGATTGTGAGCCATTTTCATAAGTTATAATAATTGTTGAAATTTGCTGATTTCCTCCAGCCATACCACCTACTATAGCTCCTACTCCACCTAATAAAAGTCCGCCAATAGCAGCTGCAGCAATTGTTCCACCGGCTTTTTTACAATTGTCTTGATTTGCAATTTCTATTGATGAGATATTTGAGAGATAAAAATTTTCTTTATCTATAACTTTTGTAACATTCATCATTCTATCTTTATTTTTAATATAGCGATATTCATTTCCTGCGTAAGTACCAGCTAATATTTTGATTTTTGCCATTTTTTTCCTTTGTGAGATATTGATAAAAAAGAAAAATAACAAAAAAAAAAAAAAATAAAAAGTAAATAATTAAGTTTATAAATTTAAGAAAGTTGAAAATAAAAGGACCGAATTATTTCTTTTTGTTTCTCATTAAAATAAGCCCACCAACAACAATACCAATAATCCCCAAAAATACCATAGCGCTAGGCAACGCATCTCCTAAAATTACACCGACAATAATAGAAAAAACGACATCTAAATAACTCACTCCAGCTACGATTCCCGCTTGCTTTGCTATGCCGTAACTTTTTGTAATGTGTATTTGATAAATTGTGCCTAAAATTCCCATAGCTAAAATAAAAATCCAAGCCTTAAAAGAGGGCATTACAAAAGGAGCGATAATAAAATCCAGCTTTTCATTGACATAAAATTCGCCCACAAGCATAGAGATTAAGGGCATTAATGTGCCTACAAAGATGAAAGAAAAAGCGATTTGCTCTGTTGCGTAATAGCTTCTCAATTCTCTTACGCTTGTAAGCGCTAAGGCTGCTAAAAAGCCACTTAAAACGCCTAGTAAGGAATTTTTTAAGTCAAAGCCAGAGTGTAAATCCTCGTGCGTGAAAGGTTGAGCGATAAAAAGCACACCGATAAAGGCGATGAAAATTCCAAACCACCCCTTAAGTCCTATATTTTCTTTGAAAATGACAAAGGCGATTAAAGTGATGAAAATGGGAGAGGTTTTTTGAAAAGCAAAAGCCCCTCCAAGTGTGATATTTGAGACATTGTAGAAAAAAAGATATAAAGAAAGTGTGCCAACAACCCCTCTAAAAATCAAAAGCCAAAGTTTGCCCCCCTCTTTATGTGTCCTAAGTTTTCTTAACATATAAAGCATAAAAACAACGCCGATAACATTACGGAAAAACATAATTTCTATGGAGCTTAATTCTTCGCTTAAAATCTTCGCACAAGCACTCATTAAAGCAAAATCTAAACAAGCTAAAATCATAAAATAAACGCCTAAATTACGCTTAATCACCCTTAGCATAACTTTCCTTTAGTAAAATCCTTGCTATTTTAGTCTTTTTTGCTTAATTTTAAGGCAAATTTTATATAATCCCTTTTAAAAAAGTTGGAAAAATGCAAAATATCATACTTATAGGTAAGCCAAATGTCGGTAAATCAAGCCTTTTTAATCGCATAGCAAGGCAAAGAATCGCCATCACAAGTGAAATTTCAGGCACGACTAGAGATACAAATAAAATAAAAGTTAATATCAATGGCAAAGAAGCCTTGCTTATCGATAGTGGCGGACTTGATGAAAGCAATGAGCTGTTTAAAAATGTCAAGCAAAATTCCCTCAATGCTGCTAAAAATGCTGATATTATTCTCTATTTAGTTGATGGTAAAAACTTACCCGATGAAGAGGATAGAAAATTTTTTTACGCATTAAAAAAGCTTCAAAAGCCTATGGCACTCATCATCAATAAGGTCGATAACAAAAAAGATGAAGAGAGGGCGTATGAGTTTGCAAATTTTGGGGTTAAAGAGCTTTTTAACCTTTCTGTAACGCATAATATAGGGCTTGACGAGCTTTATGCTTGGCTTGAGAATTTTTTGCACACGAGTGTTTTAAAAAATGATGAAGAAGAGCAAAGCTTAGAGGAATTTTTAGAAAATTACGATGAAGAGAAGGAAATTAAATTTAAAGAAATTGATGAAAATCACATTAAAATCGGCATAGTTGGGCGTGTAAATGTCGGTAAATCAAGCCTTTTAAATGCCCTTGTGAAAGAGCAAAGAAGTGTCGTAAGTAGCATAGCTGGAACGACCATAGACCCTGTAAATGAAAGCGTGATGTATAAGGATAAACTTTTAGAATTTATCGATACGGCAGGCATTAGAAAAAGAGGGAAAATTCAAGGATTAGAACGCTTTGCGCTTAACCGCACGGAAAAGATGTTAGAAAATTCACAAATTGCTCTTTTAGTTTTGGATGCAAATGAGGGCTTTAATGAGCTTGATGAGCGTATTGCAGGGCTGATTAGTAAGCATTATTTAGGCGTGATTATCGTGCTAAATAAGTGGGATAAAACGCGTTATGAATTTGATAAAGTAGTAAAAGAATTAAGGCTTGACCGCTTTAAATTTCTTTCTCACGCGCCTATTATTAGCGTGTCGGCTTTAAGCGGGAAGAGGGTGCATGTTGTAATGGATAAAATTTTAGAGGTTTTTGCTAATTTTACACAAAAAATCCCTACCGCAAAGCTTAATGATTTGGTTAATAAAGCCACTAAAGCTCATCCTTTGCCACACGATTATGGAAAATTAGTCAAAATTTATTATGCTGTGCAATATGACTTAGCACCGCCTAAAATCGCTTTAATTATGAATCGTCCTAAGGCTTTGCATTTTAGCTATAAACGCTATTTACAAAATCAAATTAGAAAGGAATTTAACTTCGAAGGGGTGCCGCTAATCCTTGCTTCGCGTAAAAAAGGAGAAAAGGAAAATGAGTGAAAATGTCCTTTTTATCGGTTTTATGGGCTGTGGAAAAAGCACTTTAGCGAGGGCTTTTGCGAGGGAAAGTGGGCGTGTGTTTATCGATAGTGATGCCTTGATTGAAATGCAATTTGATTTAAGCGTAAATGAAATTTTTGCCAAATTTGGCGAGGAGTTTTTTCGTAAAGAGGAGCAAAAAATGGCGAATTTTCTCACTTATACAAGAGGCATTTCTCTAGCCACAGGTGGGGGTTTTGTGGGTGTGAGAAATTTAGATAAAATAGGCTTTTGCGTGTATTTAAGAGCTAGTTTTAAATTTTTAAAAGAGCGTTTAAGCGAGGAAGAAAGAGCTAAAAGACCGCTTTTTTTAGATGAAAAAAGAGCAAGGAGCTTATATGAGGCAAGACTTGCTTTGTATGAAGAAAAGGCAAATTTAATTTTAGATATTGAAAATCAAAGCTTAGAAAGCTTGATAAAAGAATTAAAAAAGAGGATAAAATGAGAGTTTTAACAGGACTTCAGCCGAGTGGAGATTTACATATAGGGAATTTTTTTGGTGCGATTAAGCCTATGATAGAAGCACAAGAAACAAGTGAGATGTTTATTTTCATCGCAAATTATCACGCGATGACTTCAAGTCAAAATGGTGCAGTTTTAAAGCAAAATGCCCTTAAGGCAGCAGCGGCTTTTTTAAGTCTTGGCGTTGATCCTCAAAAAAGTGTTTTTTGGCTACAAAGTGATGTAAAAGAGGTGCTTGAGCTTTATTGGATTTTATCACAATTTAGCCCTATGGGTTTGCTTGAAAGAGCACATAGCTATAAGGATAAGGTCGCTAAGGGACTGCCTTCTTCGCACGGACTTTTTTCTTATCCTGTTTTGATGGCGGCTGATATTTTGCTTTTTGACACGCAAATCGTGCCTGTGGGAAAGGATCAAATTCAACATGTTGAAATTGCAAGAGACATTGCTCTAAAGGTTAATAATGAGTGGGGAGAAATTTTTACCCTGCCTGAAGCTAGGGTGAGTGAAAATGTCGCCGTGGTGCCCGGCACTGACGGAGCTAAGATGAGTAAATCTTATCAAAATACCATAGATATTTTTGCAGGTGAAAAGCTAAGAAAAAAGCAAATTTCTTCCATTGTAACGGATAGCACACCTTTAGAGGAGCCTAAAAATTGGCAAGATTGTAATGTTTTTAAAATAGCTAAACTTTTTTTAAGCAAAGAAAAGCAAGAGGAGCTAAAAGGGCGGTATGAAAAAGGTGGCGAGGGTTATGGACATTTTAAAGCGTATTTAAATGAGCTTGTAGGGGCATATTTTAAAGAAGCACAGGAAAATTATGAAAATTATTTAAAAGAGCCTAAAAAGCTTGAAGAAATTTTAGAATTTGGAGCAAGTAAAGCGAGAAAAATCGCACAGCTAAAAATGCAAAAAATTTATGATAAAATAGGCTTATAATTAACTTAACTAAGCTATGATTGAGAAATTTTTATAAAAGAGGGTTAATGCTAGATTTAAAAAAATTGCAAAATGACTTTGATAGCGTAGCAACAAAGCTTAAAAATAAAAAGGTTGATGAGCTTTTGCTTAAGGATTTGAGCGAAATTTTTACACTTTTGAAAAAAGAAAAAATGCTTTTAGAGGAGCTTCAAGCCTTTCAAAATAAATTTAGCAAAGAATTAGCAAAAGCTGAAAATAAGGAAGAATTAAAGCAACAATTAAGCGAAAATAAAACAAAAATCGCCACACAAAATCAAAAGGTCAAAGAGCTTGAAGAAAGACTTGAAAATCTAGCCTTTAAGATCCCAAATATCCCAGATGATGATGTGATTGTAGGAGACGATGAGGACGGAAATTTGGAACTTAAAAGAGTGCTAACTCCGCCTTCATTTGATTTTGAGCCAAGGGAGCATTTTGAGCTTGGCGAGAGGCTTGAGTGGCTTGATTTTGTGCGAGGGGTTAAAATCGCGCAAAGCCGTTTTTGTGTGCTTAAAGAGGAGGGGGCGTTACTAAATCGTGCTTTGATAAATTATATGATAGATTTCAACCGCTCACGAGGCTTTAAGCTTGTCAATGTGCCTTTTTTAGTAAATCAAAATGCGATGTTTGGCACGGGGCAACTACCGAAATTCAAGGACGATATGTATAAGGTCGAGGAGGAGGATTTATATCTCATCTCAACTTCCGAAATAGCCTTGACTAATCTTTTTAACGATGAAATTTTAAATGCGGAAAATTTGCCACTTAAAATGACGGCTTATAGTGCTTGCTTTAGAAAAGAAGCAGGCAGTGCGGGGCGTGATACAAGAGGCATTATAAGGCAGCACCAATTTGAAAAAGTCGAGCTTGTCAGTATCACAAGCCCTAAGCAAAGTGAGAGTGTGTTTAATGAAATGTGTGAATGTGCTAGTGATTTACTTAGCTCACTTGGCTTAGCACATAGGTGGGTGATGCTTTGCACGGGGGATTTGGGTTTTAGTGCGGCTAAGACTATTGATTTAGAAGTGTGGCTACCTGGGCAAAATCAATTTAGAGAAATTTCTTCTATATCAAATTGCCGTGATTTTCAAGCAAGAAGGGCAAAAATTCGCTATAAAAACGAGCAGGGTAAAAATGAGCTTGTCCATACGCTTAATGGCTCTTCTTTGGCTGTGGGAAGAACTTTAGTGGCGATTATGGAAAATTATCAAGATAAAAATGGCAAAATAGCCATACCAGATGTTTTAAGAAAGTATTTTTGAGAATTTAAATGGCTGAAGAAGTAATCCTTGAAAAACCAGAAGAAAAAAGGCTTGATGAAAGCTTAGATGGCTTTAGAGGTGAGGAGGGGGCAGCACCTGAGGGAGAAGAATTAGCCGCTTTACCAGAAGAGCTTCCTAGTGAAAGTAGCACGGGTTTTAGCTTTACAAGAGAGGGAGCTAAGGAGGAGGAAAGCACTTTTTTCGAGGAGGTCGATGAGCAAAAAGCGCAAGAGTGGTATAAAGATAAGAAATTTATGTCTCTTGTGGGACTTTCTTTGGCTATTATATCCGTTCTTATTTTCACGCTTTTTTATCTCACTTTTAGCGAAGGTAATATTAAACCAGATTTTTTCGCTGATAAAGAAGAGGCGCACTCTATAACACCACTTGATGAATCTTATGATTATAGCGATATGGCTAAGATCGATGGGATGATACAAAAAGCAAATGCGCTTTATCTTAGAGGTGAGGTCGAGCAGGCTTTGGATATTTACGCGCAAGTTGCTGTATATAATGAAGCACTTTCTAATTATAATTTAGGTGTTTTACAGATGAACGAGGGCGATTTTAAAACCGCACTTGAAAGCTTTAAGAGAGCCATTTCTAATGGAGAAAATCAAAGCGTTTCGGCTATTAATGCTGCTGTTTGTGCATTAAAGCTTAATGATGAGGAGAAATTTCGCTACTATATCAGCTTGGCTGAAGTTTATTTGCCAAAGGAGGGCAAATCTAAGCTTTATGAATATTATCTTAGTTTGATTAATTATTATAAGGGCTATTATCCAGAAGCCTTACAAATGCTTCAAAAAACAAAAATAGAACCATACGCTGACACAGCAAAGTATCTTTCGGCTAAAATTTATGCCAAAATGGACCTTGATAAAAAGGCGATTAGTGAGCTTACAACGCAGGGAGGTTTTGAGTCTAGCCTTTCTTTGGGGCTATTATATGCAAGAGTGGGCGAGTATGATAAGGCTAGAAGAGCTTTGGAAACAGCGATGAAGATAGAAAGAGATTTTAATGCCAGCCTAGCGACTCTTACGCTTGTGGATTTAAAAACGGGCAAATTTCAAGATATGTTGATACGCCTTGATAATGCCTATAAAGATGAAGCAGCAAAATATCAAATTTTAGGGCGTTATAAGATCAAAACCATACTTTCAAAAGAGCTTTTTGATATTAATTTAGCACAGGAAAATTTTTCAAAAGATTTACTTAAAAATTCTAAAGATCAGTTTGATTTACTTTTTTATTTTGCACCTTATCAGGTTTTTGACAGCAAACAAGCGGCTTTTTATATTAAAAAAGCAAATATTACAGGCTTTGTTGATGATAATTTTAATACGGGGAATTATTTAGCTGCTAGTAGGGCACTTTCTTCGACAAATGTTAAAATTGCTAGCATTATCAATCACGCCTTAAATCAACGCTTAAGGCAAGCAAATGCCGAATTTAAAGCCTTGCTTGATATTTATCCTGAGCATAGCATTTTGCATTATAATCTAGCACTTACCTACGCTCAACTGCAAAATTACGACCTAGCCTACAAGCATTTTGCAAGTTCTTATCATCTTAATCCTAAAAATTATCAAGCAGGTGCTTTTGCTATGCTAAGTGCTAAACTAAGTGGGGCGGATACGCATAAATTTTATAATGAAATTTTAGAAAATATAAGTGTAGATACCGAATTTAAAGCTACTATGGCAAAAAGTATGCTTTTTTTAGCAAATGCGGATTTTATTTCTATGCTACCTTTTTTAGATGAAATCAAGCAAGAAACGCCCCTTAGTCTCATTTTTGAAGCTATTATTGCTAAAAATAATGGCTTAAATCAGCAAGTAGGCGTTAAAATCGCCAAGCTAAAAGCCCTTTTGCCAAATGATATTGTGAGTAATATTTTGTATTTTAATTCTCTTAATAAAAATGCTAGCATTAAAGAATACGCACAAAATGCACAAATTCATTTTAAAAATTTGGGTTTTGATTATAGAGCGGTGTTTGGCGGTGCGGACATCGCTAGGGAGTATTATGTCTCTTTAATGCATATTGCAGGGCTTTTGAATTTAGAAAGACAAAAATTTAAGGAATATCTTAATACAAATGCAGGGCAAAATGAAGGAGCGATTCAAACTTTAGCTTATTTGGATATTTTTGCGGGGCAGTTTGAGGAGGCTTACGCACTTTATAATGAGCTTATCGACACTTATGGGGTAAGGGATTCTCATACGCTTTTTTTAGCCGCTGTTGCTGCCACAGGGGCGAATAATCCAAATTCCGCCATAGCCCTTTTGCAACTTGCTAAATTAAATGATAATGGCAATAAAGAAAGCAAGGCTGCTTTAGGCTTTTTATACCACGAAGTGCAAAATTATGAGCCCGCTCTTTTGCAGTATAAAAGCTTACCAAATGATTTTAAAAGTAAATTTTTTACCTTTGATTTAAGAAGAGAGTGAATAAAGCTCTTGTATGATAAATTGAGGCGTTACAAGTCCTCTAAATTCATTTTTAGAAATGCTACCTACAAGATTGATACTCTCTTCTAAATTTGGCTCTTTGTCAAAATTGAAAAAAAGTGCCTCTATGGTTTTATTATCTTTGACTAAGATAAGCTTTAAATGCTTTTTTTCTTTGCCGAGTAATTTTTTATTTTTGACCTTTAAATTTTCTAGCACGAAATAAGGACGAGGATTTTTATACCCAAAAGGCTCAAAACTTTCTAAAATTTCAAGCATTTCAAAATCAATCTCACTAGGCTCTAGCACCCCTAAAACTTCTTCTGTATCTAAAAATTCTTCCTTATCAATTAAAGCACTTTCTTTTTGAATCAAATTTTTAAAATTTTCATAGTCCTTAAGCTCTAAGCTAAGTCCCGCCGCCCCTTTATGACCGCCATAGTTTTTAAGATAGGGATTTGCTTTAGAAATTAAATTTAAAATATCTATCTTGCCGACACTTCTAGCACTACCTTTTAGTTTATCCTCATTGATAGAAAAGACAAAAGAGGGCTTTTTAAAATGCTTTGCCAAGCGACTTGCCACTATGCCAAGCACACCTTCGTGCCACTCTTCTCCACCCACAATGACGCAAGATTGCTTTTCATCAATTTGCCTTAAGCTCTCTTCGAAAAGCTGTTTTTCTTCATCTTTACGGCTTTCATTAAAGCTAATGATT
Organism: Campylobacter upsaliensis; assembly: GCF_900637395.1. Classification (NCBI taxonomy): domain Bacteria; kingdom Pseudomonadati; phylum Campylobacterota; class Epsilonproteobacteria; order Campylobacterales; family Campylobacteraceae; genus Campylobacter; species Campylobacter upsaliensis. The sequence continues at coordinate 239,040 of NZ_LR134372.1, forward strand.
TGCTCTAAATAATACATCGCTTTATTTAAATCTTTAGTGTGTAAAAATTTATAAGAAACGCTAGCATCGTCCATTCTCCCCGCACTATTAATCAAAGGAGCGATTAAAAAGCCTATGTTATCAATGGCAAATTTATCTTTTTGATAATATTGCTTCATCGCTCTAAAAGCCGCTCTTTTGGATTTATTAATACACTCTATTCCTCTTCTTACACAAGTCCTATTTAAGTCCCTAAGCTCCATCATATCGGCGATGATAGCTATGGCTAAAAGCTCTAAAAATTTACACATATCATATTTTAATTTACATACTTCCTTTAAGGCTGCGATTAAGTACCAAGCTACTTGCGCTCCACAAATTTCAATGTTTGGGAAATTACACTCTTTTTGTTTGGGATTAATGATAGCATAAGCTTCGGGCAGGGTTTGTAGGGGCGTATGATGATCTGTGATGATGAGGTCAATCCCTCTTTCTTTGCAAAGCTTCGCCGCCCCAAGTGCGGCTATGCCATTATCCACCGTGATGATAACCTTAATATCTTCAAGCTCGTTAATAATCTCTTCATTTAAGCCGTAGCCGTCTTTAAAGCGATTAGGAATTTTCACACTATAATCAAAACCTATATCATCAAAAAATTCGCTTAAAATCACGCAAGAAATGATTCCATCGACATCATAATCGCCCACAATGGCGACTTTTTCATTTTTCTCAATGGCTTCTTTAATGCGATTTGCCGCCTTATAAATATCTTTTAAGCAGCTAGGTAATGGTAATTCACAAAGCTTTTTATGTAGGTCATTTTCAAAGCGTGAAGCTAAAATTTGCCTCAATTCTTTTTTAGTTATGGTATGCATTTGCTGCCTTGATAAAGCTTAAAATGACAGGATTGACTCTTTCTAGTCTCGAAGTGAATTCAGGGTGAAACTGCACAGCTAGGAAAAAATCGTGCGTTTTAAGCTCCACCGCTTCGATTAAGCCATCGCTTTCTCCACTTACCACTAAGCCCTTATTTTCGTAATCTTTACGGAATTTTGGGTTTGCTTCATAACGATGTCTGTGGCGTTCTTTGATGCTTTTTGCATTGTAAATTTTACTTAAAAGAGTGTTTTCTTTGATTTGGCAAGGATAAGCACCTAGTCTCATCGTGCCTCCAAGTGGGGTTTTAGCGGTGCGAATTTGTTTTTTACCGCTGCTATCTATAAATTCATCGATAAGATAAACAACAGCATTTTTGCAATTTGGCTCAAATTCGCTTGAATTCGCATCTTTAATCTTTAAAATACTTCTTGCAAACTCCACCAAAACAAGTTGCATGCCTAAACAAATGCCTAAAAATGGAATTTTATGCTCTCTTGCGTAAGTAATGGCTTTGATTTTACCCTCCACTCCACGCACACCAAAGCCTCCAGCGACTAAAATTCCACTCACTTCCTTAAAGCTTTCATTGAGATCTAAATTTTCAAGCTTTTCACTATCAATCCAGCGAATTTCTACCCTAGTATCAAGTGCTGCACCAGCGTGGATAAGGGCTTCTGTAAGGCTTTTATAGCTTTCTTTTAAATCCACATATTTACCCACAAAAGCGATTTTGACTTCATTGCTTGGAGCAATGACTCTTTTGACTAGACTATCCCAGTTTTCCATATTTGGCTTTAAATTTTTAAGGTTTAAAGCTTGACAAATGGGCGTTAAAATATCTTGTTTTAAAAAATTAAGCGGAATTTGATAAATGCTAGCCGCATCCACGCTTTCTATGACGCAGTTTCTCTCCACACCACAAGAAATAGCGATTTTATCTTTCAAATCCCTATCAAGAGGCTTTTCGCTCCTGCAAATAATCATATCAGGACTTATTCCTATGCGTCTTAGCTCTCCTACGCTGTGTTGCGTGGGCTTAGTTTTAAGCTCTCCTGCGGCTTTGATGAAAGGCACTAAAGTTAGGTGGATATTCATCGCATTATTTTTACCTACTTCAAGCTTTAGGGCGCGTATGGCTTCTAAAAAGGGCAAACCCTCGATGTCGCCGACAGTGCCACCTATCTCTACGATTAAAATGTCCTTGTTTTCACCTGCTTTTTTAATTCTTTCTTTAATCTCCCCTACAATGTGCGGAATCACTTGTATGGTTTTACCTAGATACTCGCCTCTTCTTTCTTTTTCTATCACGCTTTGATAAACCTTACCTGTGGTAAAATTATTATCCTGACTTAAATTTTCATCTAAAAACCTCTCATAATGCCCTAAGTCTAAATCCGTCTCTGCTCCATCTTCAGTTACAAATACTTCGCCGTGTTCAAAAGGACTCATTGTGCCGGGATCGACATTGATATAAGGATCGGCTTTTAAAATGCTAACTTTAAGCTTTGAATTTTTAAGTAAAGTCGCAATGGAAGCAGCGGCTATGCCTTTACCAAGAGAGCTTAAAACCCCACCCGTTACGAAAATATATTTAGTTTGTTTCATTGATTTGCCTTATTTTTAGTGTAATTATAACGAGAAAAAACTTTTTGTTTTATTATTTAAAGTAGAATTTCAAGTCAAATAAGCCTATTTAATAAGGAAAATTATGGATTTTAATGCTAGGCAGATGATGATTTTCGAAGCAAATTTAAATGCCATTGAAGATGAAAATTTGAAAAAAGAATTGAGTGAAATTGTGGCTAAGGATTATCAATTTTCACAAGGAGATGATCCTTTAGATATTAATGCAAACGGGGGGGGGGGGGTAAGCTTTATCAAAATCCTTTAAGCGAAGTTCAAAGTAAAGCTGCTTTTTACCAGCAAAAATTCGCCCTTTATCCTGTGTTATTTTTTTACGGCGTAGGTAATGGAGTTTTACTCAAAATTCTTTTTCAAAATCCTACGCATAAACTTATTATTGTCTTTGAAAAGGAGCTTGAAATTTTATGGCACATCTTACATTTTTTAGATTTTTCTAAGGAATTAGCCTTAAAAAAGCTTTGTTTTTTCGACACTAAAAGGCTTGATGATGACAAATTTAACGCCCTTTGTGAGGGTTTAAATATCTTTGCAAGAATTTATCATTTAGAATTAATGTGTGCTTTTTATGAAAATTTTAGGGAAGATTTTGCAAGGGTTGATGAGGCTATGCGTGAATTTTTTGACAAAAGCACTTTGCGTTATGGAAATGATATTGAAGATTGCTTAATGGGACTTAGCAATTTTGTCCATAATCTTCCTAAAATGCTGACAAATCCTAGCCTTAAAACACTCAAAAAAGCTTATGAAAAATGCCATCAAACCGCTATTATAGTTAGCACGGGACCAAGCCTTTCAAAACAACTTCCTCTTTTAAAACAATACGCTTCTAAGGCTGTGATTTTCGCAGCCGATAGTGCTTATCCTATCTTAGCAAAACACGGCATTAAGCCTGATTTTGTCTTTATGGTCGAACGCACAGATTTTACGGCGGAATTTTTTAATAATGATTTTAAAGAATTTGATGAAAATATACTTTTCATTTTAGCAGCTGTGGTGCATCCTAGAGCTTTGGAGCTTTTAGAAAAAAATCACCGCCCCTATATCATTGTGCCGCGTTATTACGACTTTGCTTATTATTGTGATTTTAAGGAATTTGATTTTGTTAATGATTGTGTTAGTGTGGCACATATGGCTTTAGAAATTGCTCTTTGTTTGAAATTTGAAAATATCATCTTCATAGGGCAGGATTTAGCCTTTGATGAAAATGGAAATTCGCATCCTAAGGACTATCAAAATTCTGCAAATTTTGAAAGCACGATGTATGAAATTTTAAAAACCGAAGCCTATGGAGGCGATGGTTTGGTTAAAACGCACGGAATTTGGCTTTTATTTAAGCAAGTTTTAGAGCTTTTAATTGCCAAAGCTTCACAAAATGGAATAAAAATTTATAATGCCACTGAGGGAGGAGTGAGGATAAAAGGAGCTTTTGAAAAGCCCTTTAGTGAGTGCTGTGAAGAATTTTTAAATAAGCCTTTAAAACCCTTACCGCCTTTAAAAAAGCCAAATCAAAATAAGCAAAATGAGTGGCTTTTAAAGGCTTTTGCTAAGATCTTTCTAGCAATTAAAAAATGCGAGAAAGTCGAAGGGGAACTAGAAATGCTTTTTGCGAATTTAAATTATGAAAATTTAGATAATGAAGCTTTGCGTAATTTAAGTTTTAAGCTTGATGATTTGAAAGAGAAATTGCTAAATTCTAGACCTTTACTTGAAGTTTTGCGTCCTAGTTTGCATAGTTTTGAGCTTAAATTTATGCAAATTTTTGTCATAAAGCCTCAAAATGAAGAGCAAAAAAGAGAGAAAATTCTAGCACTCGTAAGGCTTTATTTATGGTGGCTTGGTATCTCTTTAGGTTCGATTAAGAAAGAAAAAATGACTTTACAAAATCATATCAAGCCCTTAGAGCTTGAATTAAAAAAGAGAAATTTTTTAGAAAAAATTACAAAATGGCAAGAAAAAGCGGCTAAAATTTGAAAAAATTTAAGGAAAATTATGCGAGTTACTTTACTTTTTCATACCCCTCTTAGCGTTTGTTCTCACGCTACACGCACTTGTTGGCAGAGTTTTGAAAAGGGCGATTGTGGTGGAGAAAAGGATAAAGAATTAATTGACAGAGTGGGAAATAAATTCAAACACGCTTCGACTTTGGAGCATTTAAATTATAATTTTTATATCCAAGAAATTTCAAGGGCTTGTTTGCAAGAACTTGCTCGTCATAGGCATGCGAGTTTTAGTGTCAAAAGCACGCGTTATACGCTTAAAGAGCTTAGAAATGAAAGTGAATTTAAAGAAAATGATTTTGAAAATGCGGGGCGTTATTTGGTTTTTTGTGGTAATGAGGCTGTGGATAATGCTAGCATTAAGGCACTTGAAAATTTAAGAGAGATTTTACAAACAAGCATTAGTTTAGATTTGGCTAAATACTGCCTCCCTGAAAGCTATAAAACAGAACTTACCTTTAGCATTAATGCTAGAAGTTTGCAAAATTTCTTATCTTTGCGAAGTTCAAAGTCGGCTTTATGGGAGATAAGGGCTTTAGCTAGAGCCTTATTTGAGGCTTTGCCTGAGGAACACCATTTTATTTTTGAGCATTGTATGCAAGATTAAAATTTTATAAATCGTAGTTTTTTTATCCTATTTTAATCAAAAAGCTGTCATAATCACTTTCAAGGTATATAAGTATGAAAATATACCTTTCAAAATATAGTTTCTCAAAGGACTTTTTATGAATCAGGAATTTTTTACTCACTTCTTACGATTTTCAAGTTGGCAAATTTTCGTCATTTTTGCTGTGCTTTTCGCTACATTTTTTACGCTTAAAAAGATGCGTGATAAGAAAATTAATTTTTCTTTAAGAATGCTTTTCGCACTTTTTATTGGTATTTTACTAGGCTTTATTTTGCAACATTTAGCCGCTTATCCTAGCGGTGATGAAGCTAAGAATATCATTTGGTTTAGCGAGGCGAAACATTGGTTTGGTTTTTTTAGTTCTGTTTTTGTAGCCTTCATTAAAATGCTTGTTATTCCTCTTATTTTTGCTTGTATCATTAAGGTCATTATAGAAATTAATCAAGACATTAAGGTTAGTTCTTTGATTGGCACTAGTCTTTTTTGGATACTTTTTAGCACAGCTTTAGCGGCTATTTTAGGTGTTAGTTTAGCACTTAATTTTGGCTTAGGCGAGGGTTTAAGTGTCAATGAAGGGACTAGACAAATTAGAGAAATCGCAACTTTCACAAGTATTTTACAAAATTTAATCCCTAGCAATATCGTTAATGCTATGAGTAAGGAAAATATCATTGCCATAGTTCTTTTTGCTTTTTTTATTGGACTTTGTGCGAAAAATATTAGTCAAAAAGAAGAATACGCACAGCCTTTTGAAAGCTTTCAAAAGCTTATTTTAAGTTTTTATGGCATTATGATGAATATGACAGCGACTGTGATTCGCTTTATGCCTTATGCGGTAGTTTGTATGATGGCAAATGTAATTCTAAGCAATGGCTTTGAAGCGATTAAGACAGCAGGACTTTTTATTATACTCACTTATGTGGCTATGATTTTAATGTTTGGAGTGCATTTTTTAATGCTACTTTCTCAAGGCTTAAATCCGTTGATTTATGCTAAAAAAGCCTTCCCTGTTTGGCTTTTTGCTTTTAGCTCTCGTTCAAGCGTTGCAACTTTACCCTTAAGTATCTCTACCCTACAAGAAAGACTTGGCGTATCCCCAGCCGTAGCTAATTTTGTGGCTTCTATTGGCACAACTACGGGACTTAATGGTTGTGCGGGTTATTTTCCTGCTATGGCAGCGGTCTTTGTAGCACATATATTAGGCGTGGAACTTGATTTTAGCTTTATTTTGATGATAGTTTTAGTGGCAATTCTTGGTTCTTTAGGCATAGCTGGAGTTCCTGGCAGTGCGACTATGGCTGCTTCTATTATGTTAGCAGGTATTGGTTTTGGAGATAATTTTATGCTTTTAAGTCTTATTTTAGCTGTCGACCCTATCGTAGATATGGCACGCACAACAAGTAATGTTTCAGGGGCTATGACTTCGGCACTTTGCACGGCTAAAAATTTAAAAGCCTTAGATAAAGAAGTCTATCTTAAGTCTTAAATTTATTTTGAAAACGCACGGCTTTAGTAAATTTTGCTAAAGCCTTTTTTTCCTTTCTTTCAAGCTTGTAATAAATCACTTTTTCTAAATAAAATAAAATATCTTTTTTATCTATCCCTCTCGTTTTGGCGTAGTTTTCTAAGATGTAGTTTGGGATTTTAATCTTACTTTTTGCAAAAGGGAGAAGAATTTTTTTATATATTGTTTTGTGTTTTGTGCAAGAAAAACGCGCAAACACAAAGGGTAAATGCGTCCTTTCATACCAAAGTTCGCAAAGGTCTATAAAATGATTTTTATTTTCTAAATAAAGTCTTAAAGCCTTATCTCCTATGATGACTCTACCTTTTTGCTTTAAAACACTAGCTAGAGCGTTAGAACTTGCCGAGCTTGAATCCTTTTGATTTGCTGTTTTTTTCTCCACCAAAACGCTTAAAACGCGTTTATTTGCACAAATTCCTAAATTTAAATTGTGATATTTTGGCTTAATGCTTTCTATACTTGAAATGATAGCTGCGTCAATTTGTCCCCTATAAAGAGCGTGATTTAGCTTACTTGGCACACCTTTTTTACGCTCAAAACTTGCCTTAATGCCACTTGGTAGGGGGTATTTTTTAAGATAAATGTGAAGGGGCAATAGATTGATATAATCAATCTTTCCAAAAATCATCATTGTCCTTACTGCAAACTTTGAAAATAAGCTTTTTCGTCAAATTTCTTTACTTTTGCTACCCCATCTTTAACTGCTGCATTTGCGACTGCACTGCTTACGACTGCTTTAACTCTTTTATCAAAAGGTTTTGGGATAACATAGTCTTTACCAAATTCTAAATGCGTGATAGCATAGGCTTTTTTTACATCTTCACTAACAGGGAGTTTGGCTAAGTCCGCTAGGGCTTTAGCTGCTGCAACTTTCATATTTTCTGTGATTTGACTCGCCCTTACATCAAGCGCACCGCGGAAGATAAAAGGAAAGCCTAAGACATTATTAATTTGATTAGCATAATCACTCCTACCCGTGCCGACTATGGCGTCTTTGCGGACTTGATACACAAGTTCAGGCATTACTTCAGGCACAGGATTAGCTAGGGCGAAAATAACAGGATTTTGTGCCATAGACTTTAACATTTCCTCATCGATAATATTAGGTTTTGAAAGTCCCAAAAATACATCAGCATCTCTCATAGCGTCCCTTAAAGTTCTTTCCTTTGTATCCCTTGCAAATTCAAGTTTTTCAAGCCCTAAATCCGCCCTATCCTTACTTACAACGCCTTTGCTATCAATTAAAATGATATTTTCAACGCCCAAATTACGATACATTTTAGCACTAGCGATCCCAGCTGCTCCAGCCCCACTAATGACGACTTTAATATTTTTAAAGCTTTTATTGCTAATTTCCATAGCATTCATTAGCCCTGCGGTAGAAATAATGGCTGTGCCGTGCTGGTCATCGTGCATTACAGGAATACCAAGTCCTTGTAAAGCAGCTTCTATTGCAAAACATTTGGGTGCTGAAATATCCTCCAAATTAATCCCCCCAACACTCGGTGCTAAAGCCTTACAAAAGGCTACAATCTCTTCTACGCTATGTGCATTAATTTCTAGGTCAAAAGCGTCAATATTTGCAAATTTTTTAAATAAACACGCCTTTCCCTCCATCACAGGCTTACTTGCTGCTGCACCTATATTACCCAAGCCAAGCACTGCCGAGCCATCACTAACGATAGCAACTAAATTTGCCTTATTTGTATAAGTATAGGCTAAATTTTCATCTTTAGCGATTTCAAGGCAGGGTTCTGCCACACCCGGACTATAAGCTAGGCTTAAATCATAGCTTGTATTTAGAGCTTTGGTAGGTTGTATGCTTGTTTTGCCACCTAAGTGGTATTTTAATGCTTCTTCTTTTAAATTCATTGTTTTTCCTTATATTCTAAAAATGCTTGTATGCGTTTTTGACATTCTTTAACGCCCAAAAATTCTAAAACTTCAAAAATGCTAGGACTTACCGCTGTGCCTGTGAGAGCAATGCGTAAGGGCTGGGCTAGGTCTTTTAGTTTTGCTTCGTTTTGCTCTAAAAAATGTGTGGTTAATTCTTCAAATTCTTTTGCTTTATTTTGTGTGCTAAGAGAAGTGGCGAAATTGCGTAATAAATTTAAATTGTTCTCATTGACAAATTTTGCAATCGCCACTTCATCATAGCTTTTTGGCGTTTCTAAAATGCTTTTTGCGGAGCTAATAATATCAAGCAGGGTTTTTGCCCTTTCTCTTAATAAATCTAACAAAAATCCCGCCTTTTCTACCCCACTTAAATCAAAGCCAAGTCCCTTAAGCTGGGAATTAATCTCTTCAAAAGGAAGAGTTTTAATATAATGTGCGTTAAGCCACTCAAGTTTTTTAAAATTATATGAAGATGCACCCTTGCTAATGTGATGTGGATCAAAAAGCCTTTTCATATCGTTTAGAGAGAAAATTTCATCATCATTATGCCCCCAGCCTAAACGCACGAGAAAATTAAGCAAAGCTTGTGGGAGAATACCCATTTGTTTATATTCCATCACATCAGTTGCACCGTGTCTTTTGGAGAGTTTTTTGCCGTCTTCGCCGTGTATCATCGCCACATGGAAAAAATTAGGAATTTTAAAGCCAAGCGCCTCATAAAGCACGATTTGCTTAGGGGTATTTGAAAGATGGTCATCGCCTCTTATCACATCGCTTACTTTCATTAATGCATCATCAATCACAACGCAAAAATTATAAGTAACGCTCCCATCACTTCTTGCAATGACAAAGTCATCTAATATATCTTCAGCCTTAAATTCAATTTTGCCTTTTACCCCATCTTCAAAGCTAATCACACCACTTTGTGGTGCCTTAATACGCACCACAGGCTCAATGCCTTGCGGAGGAGTTCCTTTAAAATCTCTATACCTTCCATCATATCTTGGACGCTCTTTATTTGCTTCTTGGTCTTTTCTTAATTCTTCTAATTCTTCTTTAGACATATAGCAATAATATGCCTTACCCTCATCAAGTAATTTTTGGATATATTGTTTATAAATTGCACTTCTTTGCGACTGATAACAAGCCTCGCCATCATAGTCTAAACCGCACCATTTAAAGGCTTCTATGATAGCTTTTGTTGCTTCTTTGGAATTTCTTTTTAAATCTGTATCTTCAATGCGAAGTAAAAATTTCCCTCCATTTTTTCTTGCGTATAAATAGCTATAAAGTGCCGTTCTCAAACCACCTATATGTAAGTATCCAGTAGGAGATGGAGCAAAGCGTGTCGTAAGAATTTCTTGCATATTTGACCTTTAAATTTAATGCTCGAAATTATAATTGAAATTTCTTAATGTTAGTGTTTATTTTCTTAGTTTTGTTATGATTTATTTTGATTACACAAATAAAGGTTTTTGATGAAAAAAATTTTGATGATTTTATTATTTTTTGTTGCGATTGTAAATGCTAAGGTGCTTAATTCTGTCGCTTTAGTCGTAGAAAAAGAGCCTATTACAAACTATGACATAGAGCAAACGATGAAGCTTTTAAAGCTACCTAGAGAGCAGGCTTTGGCTGTGCTTATTAATGAAAAAATGGAGCTTTCTCAAATCAAACAATTTTCCATAGTTGTTAATGAGCTTGAGGTTGATGCGGCGATTTCTAAGATTCTTACGCAAAATAAAATGAATTTGGAGCAGTTTAAAAATTCTCTAAAGGCTAAGGGACAAAATTATGAGCTTTTCCGCCATAATCTTAAGAAAGACTTGGAAAAAAGAAAGCTTTATGAGAAAATAGCCAGTATGAATAAAACGGATTTTAGCGAAGAAAGTGCGAAGAAATTTTTTGAAGCTAATAAAGAAAAATTCCTTTTTTACACTTCTATTGATGTTAAAATTTACCGCTCTAGCGATCAAGCCATTTTAGAAAAAATGAAAGCTGATAAAAAAATCACATTAAAAGCTCAAAATGCCAATTTAAATCCACACAATGCCGACCCTAGACTACTAGCTCTTTTATCACAGCTTAAGATAGGCGAATTTTCTCCTGTATTAAATTCTAAAGAGGGTTTTGAGCTTTATGAGGTTATGGCAAAAAGTGGGGCAAATGTCCCTGAATTTGAGCAAATCAAAGATAGCGTGATGAATGTTTATTTTAACGAACAAAGACAAAATTATATTCAAGATTACTTTGATAAACTTCGCTCTAAATTAAACATAGAATACCTTAAGAATTAATCTTAAGGCTATTTTAAGCTTGATTTAAAAATTCCAAAGCCATTAAAGCATCGCCTTGCATTAAGATTTTTAAATTCTCATCGTCCCAGCAAAAGGTGCTGCTATGGTGCAAGGCAGGATTTTTTAAATCTTTAGAAATCCCAACAAAAACATAAGCACCCTGCCTTGCCTGCGTTAAAAAGGCAAAGTCCTCCGCACCCATATCAGGCTTGGCTTGCGTGATGATGTTATCCTCTTCTAAAACTTTCGCAAAGGCTTTTCTTGCTATGAGAGCCATTTTTTCATCATTGATAAGGGGCGGATATTCTCTTTTGTATTGAAGCTTAAATTCTCCGCCAAATTCTAAAGCCACAGCCTTAGCTGTATTTTCAATGGCATTTTGCAAAAGAGCTTGATTTTCTTCACTTAAAAAACGCACCGTGCCTGTTAAAATAGCATTTTCAGGAATAATATTAAAAGCCGTTCCTGCGTGGATACTTCCTATGGTTATCACTCCAGCGTCGACAGGCTTTAAGCGTCTTGAAATCGCACATTGAATATCGCTGATAAATTTCGCCGCCATAACGATAGGATCTATTGTGGTGTGCGGGTGTGCGCCGTGTCCGCCACGACCGATAAATTCAAGCTCAAAGACATCAACTCCAGCCATCATTTCTCCACTTACAATTTGTGCGGTATTTTCAAGTAAAGCTCCCCATAAATGACAGCCAAAGACGGCATCAACCTTAGGATTTTCTAAAATTCCTGCTTCTATCATAGGCTTTGCTCCACCGCTTCCTTCTTCAGCAGGTTGAAACATAAATTTAATTGTCCCACTAAATTCACTTTTTAACTCATTTAAAATAAGCAAAGCCCCCATAAGTCCTGCACTATGTCCATCGTGCCCACAAGCGTGCATTTTACCTGCTATCTTTGAAGCATAGGGTAAATTTGTCTCTTCTTGCACGGGCAAGGCGTCCATATCGGCTCTTAAAAGCACACATTTGCCTTCTTTTTCGCCTTGAATTTGTGCTAAAATACCCGTTTTTGCGATATTTCTTTGATATTTTATGCCATATTTATCTAGCATAGCACATAGCAAATTTGCTGTATTTTCCTCTTCAAACTCAAGCTCAGGATGCATATGTATAGCGTGTCTAAGCTCAACTATCTCTGGGTAATATTTTTGCGTGAGGGTTTTAATCTTGGCTAGAATTTGCTGCATTAAACTCCTCCTCATAGTTACCATTTTCGGCATTTTCTATGTCTTTATTTTGTCCTGCTTCAGCTTCCATTTTAAAGATTTCAGCCTCCCCACTTCTAACTAAATCTTTGTCAATTTTAGAAAATTTGCCCTCTTTTTTACCCGGATACTCGACTTTTGAGAGTATGAATCGTATGAGATTAAGCCTTGCTTTTTTCTTATCGTTTGAGTCAATAATGGTCCAAGGACAAGCCTCCGTATTAGAAGCTAAAAGCATAGAATATTTTGCTATGGTGTATTTGCCCCATAATTCTTGCGATTTTTGATCAACTGGAGAGAGCTTGTATTGTTTAAGAGGATTTTTAAGGCGTTCTTTAAAGCGTTTTTGCTGCTGTTTTTTGGATACAGAAAGATAAATTTTAAAAAACATCACCCCACTTTTGTGGATCATATGCTCAAAAAGAGGCACCTCTCTTAAAAATTGCTCGTGCTGTTCTGGGGTGCAAAAGCCCATTACATACTCCACACCCGCCCTATTATACCAAGAGCGGTCAAAAATCACGATTTCACCAGCTGATGGGAGATGATTAACATAGCGTTGAAAATACCACTGTGTTTGCTCGATTGCGTTGGGTTTTGATAATGCGACAACGCGACAACCTCTAGGATTTAAATGCTCGGTTAATCTCTTAATGCTCCCGCCCTTACCAGCACCATCGCGACCCTCTAAGATAATAAGGATTTTTAAACCCTGTGCTTTAACATGGTTTTGAAATTTTAAAAGTTCAATTTGCAAACTTTCTAAATCTTTTTCGTATTTTAAGGTGCTTTTTTTGACCTTAACTTCGACATATTCCTCTTCATTATGCTCTTTTGACATTTGCTTTCCTTTAACGAGTATTTAGTTTAAATTTACCATAATAACTTAGAATTAAGCTTAAAATTACTTTTAAAAGGTAAAAATGCGACTGCTTTTTTTAGTCTTGCTTTTTTTGCAATGCTCTTTTGCTAATGTTTTAAGCGCTAAAGATGCCTTTAAGCTTGATATTTTGGCAAATGAACAGGCTTTAATTTTGAAATTTAATATAGCAAAGGATCATTTTTTATATCACAATCAGCTTAAAATCAAGCTAAATGATAAGGACCTCACAGCTTTAATAAACTACCCGCAAGGCGAAATTAAGCAAGAGCAAAAGGTTTATTTTCATTTGCTTGAATTAGCACTTTCAAATTTAATGTTAGATGATTATGTTGAAAACGATTCTAAACTAAGCATTTGGTATCAAGGCTGTTCAAATGATGGCTTTTGTTATGCTCCGCAAAAGCGTGAATTTAGAATTTTTAAAGAGGGTCAAATTTATAAAACTAGCCCTTATGAAACAATGCAAAGTGAAGAAGAGCAAATTGCCTTTTCTTTGAAAAATGAAAATTTAGCACTCATCTTGCTTAGTTTTTTTGGTTACGGACTTTTACTTTCTCTTACGCCTTGCACCTTACCGATGATTCCTATTTTATCTTCGCTCATCATAGCAAAAGGTGGCACGAAACCCTCTAAAAAACAAGGCTTTTTACTTTCTTTAATCTATGTGTTTTTTATGTCTTTAGCCTATGCTTTGGCGGGAATTTTGGCTAGTTTTTTGGGTGCTAGTATTCAAGCACTTTTACAGCAAACTTGGCTTTTAGTAGGTTTTTCTTTACTTTTTGTTTTCTTTGCTTTTGTGTGTTTTAGTGGTTTTAATTTTGAATTACCTAAAAGCTTACAGAGCTTAATCCAACACAAAACAAGCAAAACAAAAGGCGTTTTAGGCATAGCCTTAATGGGCTTTTTATCTGCCCTTATCGTAGGTCCTTGTGTGGCAGCACCTTTGGCGGGGGCTTTGCTTTATCTTGCGGATTCTGGTTCATTTTTACTTGGGGGTTTGGCTCTTTTTACGCTTAGTTTTGGTATGGGTGTGCCTTTGCTTTTTGTGGGGCTTGGATTTGGCTTTTTAAAGCCCGGCTTTTGGATGCAAAGAATTCAAATTTTCTTTGGTTTTGTAATGTTAGTTATGGCACTTTGGATACTTTCACGCATTATTCCCTCAAATTTAATTATGCTAGCTTATGGAATTTTGGGTGTATTTTTTGTCGTTTTTATGGGACTTTTTGAAAGAGCTTGTAATGGGATACAAAAAGTGAAAAAAGCCTTTTTAATCTTAATATTAGCTTATAGCTTAATGCTTTTTCTTCAGGGTATTTTTAGTATCAATTCCTCTTTAAATTTTAATCAAAAAGAAGTAGAAAGGCAAACATTAAGCTTTAAAACATTACAAAATTTAACACAAATCAAAGAAATAATCGAAAAGGAAGAAAAAGTTTTGCTTTATTTTACCGCTTCTTGGTGTGAATATTGTAAAATTTTAGATGCAAAGGTTTTTAGCGATGAAAGAATCATCGCTAAATTTGCAAATTATGAAAAAATTAAGATTGATGTGAGTGAAAATAGCCCCTTACAACTTGAAATAATGAAAGAATTTAATGTCTTCGCCCCACCCGTTCTTATCTTTTTTGATAAAGGTGAAAGGCGAGATAAAATTACAGGTTACATTACAAGCGATGAGCTTTTAAAAAGGGGTTTGTAATGAGGCTAGTTAGTTTGCAAGTGGGGAAAATTAAAGATTATGAAAAATTTAAAAGCGCTTTTATCAAGGATATTTATTTGCAAAATGCCTTTATAAGCACTTTAGGCTTGAGTGAAAATGAAATTGCCGATACAAAAAATCACGGAGGCGTGTTTAAGGCTATTTTTGCGAATGCGACAAGTAATTATAAGCTTTGGGAGGAATTTTTGGGTAAAAAGCTAAGATATGGGGCGATGGGGGAGAATTTAAGCTTAAGCGGACTTGATGAAAAAAGCGTTTGCGTGGGAGATATCCACCGCTTAGGAGAGGTTGTTTTACAAGTGAGTGAGCCACGCTCACCTTGCGTGAAAATTTCAAAAGTGCATCAAAAAAATGATTTTTGTGCGAAAATTTTTGAAAGTGGGCTTAGTGGGTGGTATTATAGGGTTTTAAAGGAGGGAAAATGCTCTGTCAATACCTCACTTGAAATCACACAAAAACACCCTGCAAAACTTAGCATTATGGAGTTAAACAGGCTTTTTTATGAGCCAAAAACCTTTTTAAAGCAAAATCCAAATTTGAAAGAAAAAATCGAACAAGTAAAGGACATTTTAAGCAAAGAGTGGCAAAAAAGCATTGCCCTAAGGCTTAAAAATCAATATGATACAAGCTATATGCACAATTTATAAAGGATAAGCCATGCAAAGACAAACTTGGAGTAATACCCTCACTTACATCTTAACCGTAGCTGGTGCGACCATAGGCTTTGGAGCGACTTGGCGTTTTCCTTATTTAGTAGGAGAAAATGGCGGTGGAGCCTATGTTTTAGCCTTTTGCCTTGCTATGATTTTTATAGGAATTCCTGTAATTTTGGTCGAAAATATCATCGGCAGAAAGGCGATGAAAAATAGTGTCGATGCCTTTAAGGGAAAATGGCAGAGCGTGGGCTATATGGGGCTTTTGGGAAGTTTTGGGATTATGGCTTATTATATGGTGCTTGGGGGCTTTGTTTTGGTATATATTTTTTCTTTACTCTTTGGGGATTTTAATCTTTCAAGTGCCGTGAGTAAAGAATATACGCACGAATTTTACACACAAAATATTGCCTTTAATCCTCTTGGCGTAGGGATTTTTACAACCATTTTCGTCGTGATAAATTGGGTAATTTTAAGGCGTGGGATTATCGATGGGATTGAAAAAGCTGTGAAATTTTTAATGCCTATGCTTTTGATTTGTCTTATTTTGGTTGTGGGGAGGAATTTGAGCTTAGATGGTGCTATGGAGGGGGTTAAATTCTATCTTTTGCCTGATTTTTCAAAACTTAGCCCTAAACTTTTCATCGATGTTTTAGGACAGGTATTTTTCGCTCTTTCTTTGGGCTTTGGCGTGATGATAACGCTTTCTTCTCACCTTAGTAAAAAAGAAAATATGATAAAAACGGCGATTTATACAGGGATTTTAAATACGCTGATTGCGGTTTTGGCGGGTTTTATGATTTTCCCAGCACTTTTTTCAGCAAATTTAGCACCAGATAAAGGTCCTTCTTTAGTCTTTGAAACCCTACCCATAGCCTTTTCTTATATTCATTTTGGGACCTTGATTTGTGCTTTATTTTTCTTTCTTTTACTCATTGCAGCACTAACGACTAGTTTGCCTATTTATCAAGTGATTATTAGCGTTTTAGAGGAGAAATTTAAACTTAAGAAAAAAACCGCCATTAATCTTACTTTAGGCGTGATTTTTATTTTGGGAAATTTGCCTTGTATTTTAACTTATGGACCTTTAAGCGATGTTGTTTTGATAAGGGGTAAAAATATTTTTGACACCTTTGATTTTATTAGCGGCAATGTGCTTTTTGTTTTGACGGCGTTTTTGTGTTGCATTTATGTAGGCTGGGTGTTGAAAAAAGAGCTGTGCTTAAGAGAACTTTCAAATGAAGGTGAGCTAAAAAGTGCTTGGCTTAGCGTGTGGTTTTATTATGTGAAATTTATTGTGCCTTTGATTATTTTGGTGATTTTTTATTTTGGTATGGTAAATTAAAGCCCTTAAATTCATATCTTTGTAGCATAGTTTCATTTCCTAAAAGCCCACCTTGATGGATATAAAGGGGGTTTTTGAGCTTATTTTTATGGTGGATTAAGGTGCTAAAGCCTAGCATATCATAAAGTAGGTCAAATTCTACGCCACATTCTTGCTTTAAGGCGTGATACAGGGCGTAAAATTCCGCGTAAGGCTTGGCAAAATGGTATTTTTTAGGCGGCTCTAAAATGAAAAGATTAGAAAAGTCATAAAGCGGTTCTAATCTTAAAATTTGCTTCTTTAAATAAGCACTTCCTCCCACACAAGCACAGGTAAAAACCCTAAATTCGCTATGTTTGGCTAGAAAAGCAGCAGATGTGCCTGTGCCTGAGGGTAAAAAAATATCAAATTTCACGCCTTGCTCTTTGCTATGCTCTTTTAATTCTTTGGCAAGTTCTTTATAACCAAACTCGGCATTTTGATTTGTTATGCCTTCCTCGATAAAAATATCTCCCTCTTTACAGAGGCTAAGTGCCATTTCTCTATGGCTTGGAAAGGATAAATTTTCTAAAATTTCTGCTTGATTTTGTAGGGCAAAGGCATAGTTTCCGCAAGGATTTTGCTTTAAAAAGCTTGAAATTTTTTCACATACAAAGATGAGTTTATAATTTTTTGCAAAAATGCTAAGGGCGGCTAGGGCGTTACTTTGTGAGCCTCCGTAACTTACAAAGCGTTGATTTTTGGGATAATTTTGCTGAAGATAAAAGCGAAGTTTTCTCGCCTTATTACCATTAAGCTCACCTAATAAATCATCGCGTTTAAGATAAAATTCTAAGTCTTTAAAACGCCTTTTTTCAAGCACACTAGCGAAATTCAAAGAAATTTTCAAGCTCCTTTAGGGCTGTGTCATTTTTAAGGCTAAATTTAATTTCAATCCTACGACTTAAGTCCTTATCCTCCACGCCATTTTTTAAAATAGGCACAGAAAAGCTCCTCCCACTTGCCATTAAAAGCTTTTGTAGTCTTTCGTCTTTGTAAAAACTATAAATAAAACTCATCACTTCATAAGCTCTTTTTTGCGATAAATCAAGATTGTAAATATAAGAACCATCGCTGTCTGTGTGTCCTTCGATGATGATATTTTCGATATTTTTGCTGATATTTTCATCATTTAAAATACCCGTCAAGTAACCACTTAAAATTTTCTTAAGGCTAGTCTTAGCTTCCTCTTTTAAAATGAAAGAATCTTTGTCAAAAAGCACTTCTGCCGGTAAAGAAATCGCCCCTGTTTTTTGGTCTATGCTGATATTTTCATCAAGCTTTTTTTGTAATTCTTTGCTTAAATTCTCCCTGATAAAGCTTAAATTTTCTACCCTTTCTTTAGCCTCTTTGAAATCTTGCTGGATAGCTTTTAGCTCTTTTTCTTTAAGTTCGATTTGATTAAGTAAAATGAGAATTTGCCTGTCTTTTTCATCAATATTATTTTTTAAATCCTTACTTAAAGTGCTAATATTATTTTCAAGTTCTGTTTTTTGAGTGTGAATAAGATTGAGTGTATTTGCGGTGGCATTTAATTCTTTGCTGAGTTGAAACACTATGCTTTCTTTATCTTTTAAAGCTTGTTTGCTAAGCTCTAAATTTGCTTCTTGGGTGTTTAAGTTTTCTTTGATTATTTTTAAATCGCTTTGTGTTAAGACATATTTAACCACGATAGCACCGATTAAAAGTATGAAAATAAAAAGCAGTCCCGCCATTAAATCCGCATAAGCGATCCAAAAATTCCCTTCTTCTTTATTATTTTTCATCATCTTTTTTTAAGTCTTCTTTATTTTCTTCATCTTGAGTTGCTTTTAAATTCTCATTTTCTTTACCTTCTAGTTTGGCAATCACTTCTTTTGTTTCATTATCTAAGGCGTTTAATTCTTTTTTAAATTCGTCCATTAATTCGATTTTTTCATCGATATTTTTTTCTTCTTCATAAATTTCTTTAAATTTCTCCATACCCTCAAAAAGACTTGTTTTAAAGCCGTTAAAGACTTTTTCTTGATTTTCTAGCATTGCTTTTTCATAAAGTTCGAAATTTTTAGAAAAGCGTTCGATTTTATCGTCAAAATTTTCTAAGGTTTTATCTAAATGGGTGATTTTTTCTGTGCTTATGTTAAGAAGTCTATTGTATTGCTCACTCATTCTAGTGCTAACTTCTTTTAAGTTTTGATTAAGCAAACTGACTCCATTTAGCATTTCGCTATAAAGTTTTCCTAAATCTCTTTGGTCTCTTTGCATTTTAGAAAGCTCACTCATACTTTGTTTGATATGCTCACTACTAAGTCTAATCGCCTTTTCTTCGATATTTAACATATCTTGAAAAATGCCAAATTTACGCTCTATAGTGTGGTCAAGTTCGCTAAAAAAGTCATCGCTGCTTACTTGCTTAAAGATAGTTCCTATCTTATCAAAATGCTGCAAACTCTCGCTTAAATATTTTAAATCAAGCTCTTCTTTTGTCCAAAAAAAGCCCTCGGTTGAATTTTTTTGACGATTTAAGAGTCTTTGAATTTTGCTTGAGCCAATTTTTTCAAAGAAAATCCACCACAAAGCAAGAAAAATTCCATAAATCGACACATAAAAAGCCGTGCCAACTCCACTTAAAAGTAGGGCTATTTCTTGCTCTAGAGCCTCTGTATTTGAGGAAGAAAAATTTGGCATAGAAAGAGCTATACTAATGAAAGTGCCTAAAATTCCCATCATAGGAAAGATAGTCGCACCCACTGCGGCGAAATTCTCATTGCGCGTCCCTTTAATGTAGGCATTAGCAAAATCATCAAAATTAGCATTTGACTTTGTATCTTTTCCTATGGTTAAAAAATGTTTCATAATGTAACGCTTTAAAGCCTGTTTAAATTCATCTTTTTGTTGTTCGAAGATGTTATAGGCGTATTCAGCACTATGCCTAGCAAAAATTAAAGCACTAAGATAAATAATTCCTGTCATTACGAGGGTATGGATTTCCACTTGAAAATTGATTTGTTTGAGGTAACCAAGCACTACAAAAGCATAAAGTAAAGTAGGGATAAAAATAATTTTAAGATAAACTAAAGAGCCTCTTTTTTCCTTACTTTCAGGCAAAATTAACTCAGAAAATTCTTGTGCTTTTAACTCCATAAAAAGACCTTATCGATAAGTTTTATTTTAAAGACTTCATCTTCAAAATAAAACCAACCTTAAGGCTGGTTTTCAATTTTTATTAATGCAATTTAAATGTTCAAAAGCATCTTCAAGTCTTTTTACCATACTTTCCTCTCCAGCTCTAAGCCAAGCGCGTGGATCGTAGTATTTCTTATTAGGCTTGTCATCGCCTTCTGGATTGCCGATTTGCCCTTGTAAAAATGTTTTATGTTTTGCTTCATAAGCCCTTACTCCGTCCCAAAAAGCCCACTGTGTATCGGTGTCGATATTCATCTTAATCACACCATAACTAATCGCCTCCCTTATGTCCTTTAGCTCACTTCCACTTCCTCCGTGAAAGACAAAATGCACAGGCTTATCGTTATTTAGTTTAAATTTTTCTTTGATAAAAAGTTGCGAATTTTTCAAAATTTCAGGCTCAAGGCTTACATTGCCGGGCTTATAAACTCCGTGCACATTACCAAAACTTGCCGCGATAGAGAAATTTGGGCTAATTTTCATTAATCTTTCATAAGCTAAAGCTACATCTTCAGGTTGAGTGTAAAGCTTGGCATTATCAATGCTTGTATTATCGACCCCATCTTCTTCACCACCTGTGCAACCAAGTTCGATTTCTAAAGAAATTCCAAGCACACTAAGCTTTTTAAGATAATCCTCACAAGTGCTGAGATTATCCTCCAAGTCTTCTTCGCTTAAATCAAGCATATGCGAGCTAAATAAGGCTTGATTATGATGTGCTTTAAAGCGTGTGTTTTCGGCGATTAAAGCATCAATCCAAGGAAGGAGCTTTCTAGCGGCGTGATCAGTATGTAAGATTACGGGCACACCATAAGCCTTAGCCATTAAATGCACATGTCTAGCTCCACTTATAGCTCCCAAAACATCGCCATTTGGGCAGTTTTTCCCTGCGAGAAATTGAGCCCCTCCGTTAGAAAATTGTATAATAACGGGAGAATTGACCCTTCTAGCCGCTTCTAAAACGGCATTTATAGAGCTACTTCCCACGACATTAACCGCAGGAATAGCAAAATTTTCACTCTTAGCATAGTCATAAACGAGATTAAGCTTATCTCCGCTTATAACTCCTGCCTCAACGATATTTAAAAGTCCCATTACTTAATTTCCACTTTAGCGTTTTTATAAAGTTCTTGTCCTTTAAGGGCTATTCTTTTTTGAAATTCTTCAAATTTAAGTCTGTTTTCAATGCCCATTTTGGCATCTTTAAAGGCGACTTGTTCTTTCGCTCTTGAATCTTGCTTTAAGATAATGTGATAACCGAAATTCGTTTTTACCGGAGTTTTTGTGATTTCACCATTTTTAAGAGAAAAAGTTGCATCAGTGAAAGGTTTTACCATAGTCGATTCATCAAACCAACCCAAGTCGCCGCCATTAGCAGCTGAGCCTGTATCGATTGACTTTTCTCTTGCAATTTGTGCAAATTTATTTTCTAAGTCTTTAGCCTTTAGATTTTTAAGCTCATTGATGATGTTTTTAGCTTCTTGTTCGCTTGTTACTAAAATGTGTTTAGCCTTGACTCTTGCTGGTTTTACAAATTGCTCTTTGTTTTTTTCATAAGCTTCTTTAACCTTAGCAGCATCAACTTTAATATCTTGTATCATTTTATTTTGATAAACATTGAGTAAAAGCTCATCTTTTGCACGCTCAAGTCCTTTGATATACATAGGGTCTTTTTCTAAATTTTGTTTTTTTGCGTCCTTTAAAATTAAATCCTGCATAACATATTGTTGAATTAAAGCTTTTTGTTGTTCTTCAGGTAATTTTTTGAAATCTTGCCCTCTAAGCATTGGAGCGTAAAATTCATTTACTTCTGTGTCGCTGATTTTTTCACCATCTACGGTTGCTACTGTGGCAGCATTTAAGCTTAAACTTACGCTAGCGATTAAACTAGCTGCAATTAAAGAAAATTTTTTCATAATGTATCCTTTTTGAAAATTGTTTGTAAGTGATTATATATAAACTTGGTTAAAACTAATTAACTACAATAAAAAAATGAAAAGAAATTTAGCAATAAAAGAACTTTTTTTAAAAAAATTTGATAAGCCTGTTACAGAACTCAAATTTTCTACCCTTTACGAGCTTTTAGTTTGCGTAATGCTTTCAGCTCAATGCACCGACAAAAGGGTTAATCTTATCACTCCCGCACTTTTTAAGGCTTATCCTGATGTTAAAAGCCTAGCTAAAGCAAATTTGGCTAGTGTGAAAGGCTATATCCAAAGCTGTTCGTTTTTTAATAATAAGGCACAAAATCTCATCAAAATGGCACAAGCTGTTTGTGAGCATTTTAATGGCGAAATTCCTTTAAATGAAAAAGATTTAAAGAGTTTAGCGGGTGTAGGGCAAAAAACTGCTCATGTGGTTTTGATAGAGTGGTGTGGAGCAAATTTTATGGCGGTGGATACGCATGTTTTTCGTGTTTCTCATCGTTTGGGCTTAAGTAAGGCAAAAACTCCAGAAGCCACAGAGGAGGATTTAACACGCATTTTTAAAGATGAATTAAATTATCTTCATCAAGCTATGGTGCTATTTGGTCGCTATACTTGCAAGGCGAAAAATCCTTTATGTCATCAATGTTTTTTGTATGATTTTTGCAAAAGTAAGGATAAAAAATTAAAGGAGAAAGTGTGAAAATTCTAATTTTACTTGCTATTTTTAGTCTTTCTCTTTTTGCAAAATATGAGCTAGATGAGGAATTTAAAGGCTATTTTAACGGCTTAAATTGCTCTATTGTGATGGATAAAATTTATTATATTAATTGCTATGATTATCATTTAAAAGGCTCAAAAGCTCTAGCTTATGAAGTTAAAGCGGAAAATTTAGTCTTAAAGCAACTTAAAAAAAGACCAAGATTTGAAGAAGATTTTGCTTTAGCGAAAAAATATAGAACTCGCTGGGAAGACTATAAAAATAGCTCTTATAGTAGAGGACATATCGCACCTAATGCGTCTTTTAGCTATTCTTTGGCTTCACAAAAGGCTGTATTTTTGATGAGTAATATTACGCCACAAAATTTTCAAATTAACAATAAAATTTGGAACGATATAGAAAAAAGAGAAAGAGAGCTAGCGCACAAATTTCAAAAAATAGCCGTCTTAAACCTTATGCTTTATGATGTAAATCCTAAACGCATTAAAAACCATATTGCCGTGCCTAGTTTTTACATTAAAATTTTTAAAGCAAAAGATTTTAAAGAGTGCTATAAAGTGCCTAATATTAATGTTTTAGATGAAAATATTAACACTTATCAAATTTCTTGTGAGAATTTTTAATGCTTTTAACAACGCTTTATATTATAGGAATTTCTGCTGAGGGTATGACAGGGGCTTTAGCCGCTGGACGGCATAAGATGGATCTTTTTGGAGTGATTTTCATCGCTTTGGTAACGGCGATTGGGGGTGGGAGTATTAGAGATGTGCTTTTGGGGCATTATCCTCTTACTTGGGTTAAGCATCCTGAATATATTATTTTAATATGTTTTTGTGCGCTTATTGCCACTAGAATTCCTCGCCTTGTTACAAGACTTGAGAGCCTTTTTCTCACTCTTGATGCAATAGGACTTGTCGTTTTTAGCATACTTGGAGCACAAATTGCTATTAATGAAGAATATGGTCTAATCATCGCCATTTCGGCTGCTGTAATCACAGGTGTTTTTGGTGGAATTTTAAGAGATATTTTGTGTATGCGAATCCCTTTAGTTTTTCAAAAAGAAATTTATGCTGGTATTGCTATTATTTCTGGTGCGCTTTATTATGTCTTAGTGGTTTGGGTGCAACTTGATGTGTTTGTTTGCACTATTATAACGCTTATTGTGGGTGTGGGAGCGAGACTTTTAGCGATTAAATATCAATGGTCTTTGCCGATTTTTTCTTATAAGGAAGAGAAATGAAAAATTTTTTCTTATTAACAACTTCTTTGTTTTTTGTAGCTTGTGAGCAGACTAGATCGCTCGAATTTTACGAGCAAAATCCACAAATTGCTAGAGAAAGGTCTTTGGAATGTCGCGAAAAATCTATCATCAGTCAAGATTGCGTTAATGCCCATAAGGTCGGTTTTCCAAAAAGTAAAAAAGGAAATGCTAACAAAAAAAGCGGTATAAAGGGCTGAAAAATTTCATTTTATATCAAATTTTTCAGCATTTTAAATCAGTTTAAGCGGTTTAATCTGCTAAATCTGCACTAAAACTAACATTAACCAAAGGCCAAGAAATAGTGCCGTGTCCTGGAGCAGCGTCGCTTAAGTCTTTTAAGGCTTTAGCACCATTTTTAAAGCTGTGTAAATCAAGTTGCCCCTTAGCTTCGAATTTACCATCTTTTATCGTATAGCTTAATGGCATAACCGTGCTTTTTTTGTCTAAAGTAACCTTAGCACTGATAATCCCTTTATTATCGCCCTCTACAAGATTTTGAAAAACAACCTTGATGTCTCCTTGACCAAGCAAGCTTGGGAAGAAAACATTGACAATATTATTTGTGATAGGTTCAGCATCCTCTCCCATAAAGGCTGATTTAGGATTGATAGTAGCTTTGGCATTTTTTAAATAAGAGCTAATATCTTTTGTATCCTTTCCTAGTGAATACTTAACCTCTTTAAATTCTCCACTAACACCTACCATATCGGCAGTTTTAAATCCTTCAAACGCTATTTTTAAGCTATCTTGCTTGAAAGAAAACGCATTTAACCCAGAAGTCAATAAACAAAAAGCTATGGAGCTTAAAATTACTTTCTTCATCATTAATCCTTTCTTAAAATAAAATTTGAAATGTGATTATACATAAAAAAAATTAACTAAAAAAAATTATTAAAAACTAAAATATTTTCATTATCTATCTTTTTCCTTCTTTTTAATTTCATCTTTAGAGAAGATGATTTCAACCGCTTCGATGATTTCTTCGGCTATTTTAGCGATAAAGGCTGTATCATTAAGGATAGAAATGCCCTCTGTTGTGGTGATTTTGCCTTGTGAGAGAAGATTTTCTATTTTTTTCAGGGTTTCATTATCAATTTCTTTTAACATTTCTTTTGCTTTTGTGAAATTTTTAATGATAAGATAAGCCTTTTCATCTTCGACTAAACGAAGTTCCTCCACACTTCTTAAAAGCTCTCCTAAATTTATTCTTATAGTGTTGTATTCATTTGCTAGATTTTCGTTTTGAGAATTGGAGTTTTTTTTGATATTAGTCTGTATGATTTTGAGATTTTTAGTCGCTTCTGTTAAGTTTTTAGCGGCGATTTTAAAGGCGAAAATGCGTTCATTTTTTGCTTCGTCTTTGATGTGAAGCTGTGCTTTTGCGGAAAATTCCATAATGGCTTCAAAAAGCACTTTAATTCTTGTTTGGTATAAATAGTCTAAATCGACATTTTGCCTAAACCATTTTTTTGTTTTGATAATTTCGCTAAAGCTTAAATTTGAGCGTATATCTCTGCGGTTAAAGCCTATAGTGTGAGCGATAATAGCATAAGTATTATTATAAAGATGTTCGCTTTCTTTTCTTAAAGCTTCAATGGCTGTGTCTGGATAATGCGTAAGATTAGGGTCTAAATAAAGGGCTTTGTCTTTATTTTTATCTTTTGCAGCCTTGATGAAGCGGTCTAAAAATTTGACAATGTGTTTAATTAAAAGACCAAATAAAATAACGGCGATGAGATTAAAAAGCGTGTGAAAAACGGCAGTTTTAAGGGCAAAATTATCCTTAGCTATGCCGACAAATTGAGCGATAAAATCAACCATCATTACAAAATAAGGAAAAACAGCCAAAACAATTACCGCAATGCCAAAATTAAAAATACAATTTGCAAGGGCAAGTTTTTTCCCTTCGATATTTGTGCTAAGTGAAGCAAGTAGAGCCGTTACCACACCTCCAACACTAGTTCCTAAAGTCGCCGCCAAAGCATTTTCGTAAGAAATTTGATGAGAAAGTAGGGCTGAGATGATGATGGCTAAAGTGGCGTGGGAGGATTGTATCACGCCTGTTAAAATAGCCCCAAGTGCCGTAAATATAAGCACTCCCTTAAAGCCCTCGACATTAAAACGCTCTAGATTGAAAATTTCCTTAACTTCTTCAAAGCCATTTTTAATATAATCTACTCCCAAAAAGAAAAAGCCTATGCCAATGAGAATTTGCCCCACTCCTTTAAAAATCGCATCATTTTGAAAAAAAAGCAAAACCCCAATAATAAGCATAGGTATAGCAAAGCTTGAAATTTTAATGCTTGTAATCCCAACGATAAGCCAAGAGCCAGCACTATTGCCTAAATTTGCACCAAACATAATGCCTATGCCTTGAAGAAGTGAGATAAGACCAGCCGAAAGAAAAGAAATGCTAATGATAGAAACAAGCGAAGAAGACTGCATAATCACAGTGCTAATCGTGCCAAAAATAATGCTTTTTGGTGTCGTATCGGTGCTTTTTGCTAGAATTTTTTCAAGCAAACCACCGCTAAAAGCTTTAAAACCTCCATTTAAATTCATCATACCTATAAGCAAAATAGCCACTCCCGCTAAAATACTAGCAAGCTCATCATAAATCACAAGCATATAAGCTAAAATAGCGATAAAAATGATAATGGCAATTTGTTTGATATATTTGAAGTCGTGTTTATTTTCCTCTTGCAAATGCTCTCCTTAGGCTTTTAAGCTCCCAAATGCATTCATCAGTTTCTCTCTTAAAGTATCGCTTAAAATTTCTGCATTTTTAAGATAACGCAAGATTAAATTTTCAAGCTCTTTTAAAAAGTTAAAAAGCTCACTTTGCCAAATGGAGTCATTTTTCTTGCTTAAATTCATCGTTTGTATGAAAGTTAGTTCCCTGCTTAAATCTCCAAGCGATTCTAAAAATTCTTCTTTTTTCTCGTCTTCTAAAAGCTCAAATTCTCCACTTTCTACACCTTCTTTTAAGGCTCTTATCTCCTCATCAATAATATCACAAAATTGAGGATAAATATCTGCTTTTATCGGCTCTAAAAGCTTATTTTCATCTATATTTAATGTGAGTTTTTTCACAGCAAAATAAAGTGCTAAAAAACTTAGAGCTGCGATTAAAAGATAAAAGCCTATCATTTGATAAGCTCTTTTTCGTAGGCTAAAACGCCTCCTTCTAAATTCACGCCCCGAATTTCAAGCTTATCAAGCACCATTGAAGCAGCGATTTCGCTTCTGTGTCCGCTACGACAGATAAAGGCTAGGGTTTTGTCATTTTTTTGATATTTTGCCTTAAATTCTTCTATAAAATTTTCATTTAAAAGCCCCATATCATCAAGTAAAGCGACACATTTTACACCATCAATTACACCTTCTTCTCGCCACTCGCTTGGCGTTCTTACATCAAAAATTTGGTAAGAGCTTAAGCTCTTATTCCAAATTTTAGGAGCGATATGCTCTATCACGATAAAGCCTTAGTGATGATTTTGCTTAAACTTGCATTAAATTCGCTCGCATTTTCTATACCCATACCCTCGCTTAATTTTGCCATATTAAGAGTTAAAATGGCGATATCTGGGACAAAACTTTCATTTTCTTTTAGTTTTGCAAAAATGCTATGCTTAGGATTTAGCTCTAAAATGGGCTTGACATTTTGCTCTTGACCCATCTGTTTTAAAAGTTGTTGCATAGCAAAATCGGGCTTATTTTTATCATACACTATACAGCTTGGGCTATCTTTAAGTCTTGAAGTAAGTCTCACATCTTCAACTTCATCTTTTAAAAGCTCTTTAAATTTTGCAAGAAAAGGGGCGAAATTTTGCTTTTCTTCTTCGCTTAGTTCGTTTTTATCCTCGACTTGATTGATCGCTGTGAATTTCAAGCCCTCAAATTCACCAAGCATAGGCATAATAATGCTATCAATCTCATCATCAAGTAGTAAAACTTCAATATTTCTAGCCTTATAATCCTCAAGCAAAGGCGAATTTCTTAGGAGGCTTTCGCTACTTCCTATAATGTAAAAAATCTCTTTTTGCTCATCTGCTAGGTCGTTTTTATACTCTTCTAAGCTTCTTAAATCCGCCCCTTTAGAGCTTTTAAAATACATCAATTTTAATAAGCTTTCCTTCTCTGTGCTAAAGCCATAAAGCCCCTCTTTTAAAACTCTGCCAAAATTCCTAAAAAAGCTTAAATATTTTTCTTTATCTTTTTCTTTAAGCTTTTGAAGTTCGCCTAGAATTTTTTTAACACTTGCTTCTTTAACGCCCTTTAAAATGACATTTTCTTGTAAAATTTCACGGCTGACATTTAAAGGTAAATCCTCCACATCGATAATCCCTCTTACAAAACGCAAATAAGTCGGCAAAAGCTCCTTATCATCATCGCTGATAAACACACGCTTCACATAAAGCTTCAAGCCACTTTGATAATCGACTCTATAAAGGTCAAAGGGTGCATTTTGTGGGATAAAAAATAAAGAATTATACTCAAGCTTACCCTCGCTTTTTGTATGGATATAAAGTAAAGGCTTATTTGTATCGTGAAAATTTTGTTCGTAAAAATTTTCATAATCATCTGCCTTAAGGCTTGATTTTGACATCGTCCAAAGAGCGTTTGCCTTATTAATTTGTGAGATTTTAAGCTCCTTTTTAGGCTCTTTATTTTCTTTTTGCTCTTCCTCGCTTAGAGAGACAAACTCCTCTTTTTCCATAAAGATAGGAAATTGTATGTGATTAGAATATTTCTCTACTATGCCCTCTATCTTAAATTCGTTTAAAAATTCTTCATCTTTAAGATGTAGGGTTATGCTTGTGCCTTGCGTGTCTTTTTGTGCTTCTTCTATCTCATAGCCATTTGCATCAGAGCTCCATAGATACGCCTCATTTTCTAAAGCCTTTTTGCTTAAAACTTCGATTTTATCCGCCACCATAAAGGCTGAGTAAAAGCCCACGCCAAACTGCCCTATGAGTTGCGAGTCCTTTTTCGCGTCTCCACTTAAATTTTCCAAAAAGCTTTTTGTGCCGCTTTTTGCTATGGTGCCAAGGTGGTTGATTAAATCGTCTTTATTCATACCTATACCATTATCGCTTATGGTAAGGGTTTTTTTGTCTTTATCAAGTTTAAGTTCGATTTTAGGTTCGAATTTTAAGCCCTTATAGGCATCATCACTCACGCTTAAAAAATTAAGCTTATCTAAGGCATCGCTAGCATTAGAAATAAGTTCGCGTAAAAAAATCTCCTTATTAGAATATAAAGAGTGTATCATAAGTTGTAGAAGTTGATTAACTTCAGTTTGAAATTGCATTTTTTATCCTTTTTAAAAATTTGTCGCATTGTAGCAAAAAATTTACAATAAAACCGCCCTTTCTTGCTCCAAACGCTCTTGCATTGTTTTTCTTGTATTTTCTAGCCAATTTGCGTCATTTGTATCCACAAGTGGTAGGGCTATAAGCTTTAAAATTCCACTTTTTGCTTCGAATTTTTGAGTATCTAAAATCTTAGCAGAATCGACAATTAAAACAGGTTGCACCTTTAAATTTAATTTCTCGCTTAAAATCTTAGCACCGCTTTGAAATTTAAGCATTTTTTCACTTTTTGAGCGTGTCCCTTCAGGGAAAATTGCCAAAACTCTCCCCGCCTTAAGTCTTTCTTTAGCCTCTTTTAAAACACTCACTAAGGCGCGTGGATTTTTCCTATCTATGCAAAGAAGTTGAGACTTTTTAATGGCGATTTGAAACACAGGAATTTCACCCAGCTCTTTTTTAGCTATCCAGCATAAATTCTTAGGATAAATGCTCTCAAGTGCGATAATGTCTAAGGCACTTTGATGATTCATCACTAGCATTTGTGCGTCTTGGTGAAATTCGCCTATAAGTTCTATTTTATAGTTTAAAATTAGCTTTTGGGCTTTAGCCCAAAGACGGCGAATTTTCCAAATGCTATTTTGATTTTGTGTGAAGCAAAAGGCTATAATCACACCACTAACGCTAAAAATAAAAAATATCCAAAAAATTAAAGCTTTAATTTTTGAGTAAATCTGTGTCATTAACCCAGCCTATTTTGCCATTTTTAAACAAAACTTTAATGTAATTTTCTCTTTTTCCTAAAATTTCTACCTCTTCTTCTGTGTTGGTAGTGTAAAAATAAGTTGAAGGTTCAGTCGGTAAAATTTTGACCCTAGTATTTGTTTTTAAAAGTCCATTATGCGTATTTGTATCGACTAAAAAGCTTAGAGCAAAACTTAGCAAAGCAAAACCTAAGATAAAATAATTTCTTTTAAAGATAAATAAAATCGCCAAAACAAAAGCCAAAGCCCATAAGGCGTATTGTTTATAGATATTAAAGTCCTTATTTGTAGGATTTAAATCGCTTTGCGTGCTGATTTCATCATTAGAAATTTGAAGCTTGATGTTAAAATTTTCAAGCTTTTTACTTTCTTTATTAAAATAAGAAAATTCAAAATGATTTTTATTTGCAGGGAAAATGGCATAATAAAATGCCTTTGAAGCGTTAAAATCGCCCTTATAATTTTCAATGCCTTGTTTTTGCACTCCATTTACAAAAAAGCTCTTAAGATTTGCATTTGTCGCATTTAGCTCAAGCATCATAATGATATTTTTTTCATCAAAATAATTTGTCTTAACTTGCCCTACATCCAAAGAGCTTGCCACGATATGAGCGTAAGTTTGCTCTTTGGGTGGGTATTGAAAACGCAGGGGTTGAATTTGCAAACTAGCCTTTTGAAAGACCTCGCCATTTCTTAACATAGAAACGACAATTTGCTCTAAATTTGCATTAGCGTCCTTAGCCTCAAACCATAGCGTATTTTTATAAGTATCATTAGAAATTTTTTCAAATGAGTTTTTAGGGTTTAAAAAATGCAAGCTGTCATTTTTGACTAAAGAGAGGTTAAAATCAAATTTAACATCTTCCAAAGTTTTAGCGTAAAGCTCTATGTTAAAGGCTTCTCCTACATAAAAATTTTGCGGATATTCCTCACTCGTTAAGGCTAAGCTTGAATGTGCCACATAATCTTCATAACGATTATTTTCATAATCTGTATTTTCATCGCTTGGGGCGATATTTTTGTAAAATTCTTTTTGGCTTTCTATCGTTTTTTGCTGACCTTCAAAAACGGATGGTTCCGCCCATAAAATTATGATAAATGAAAATAAAACGCTTAAAATTCTCAAGATAAAAATCCCTCAAACATCTTAAGCCCTACATCATCACCCAAAAGCTTTTCGCAAGCTCTTTCAGGGTGAGGCATAAGACCGAAAATTTTCTTAGTTTCATCACAAATTCCAGCGATATTATTACAAGAGCCGTTAGGATTATTTTCATATTTGAGTGTGATGAGGTCTTTATCTTCTAGGTATTTAAGCGTAGCTTCATCGGCATAATAATTCCCCTCGCCGTGTGCTATGGGAAGGGTGATTAGCTCATTTTTGTGAAATTTTTTTAAAAAAGCATTATCGTTAGAAACGATTCTTAGGGTTTGATTTTTGGAGATAAAGCTTAAATTTTCATTATGCTTCATCGCACCCTTTAAAAGTCCTGCTTCGAGTAGAATTTGAAAGCCATTGCAAATCCCAAGTATAAAGCCACCTTTTTTAGCGTGTTTGAAAACGCCTTGCATAGCGGGAGCAAGTTTAGCAATAGCCGCACAACGCAAATAATCCCCATAAGAAAAGCCCCCCGGTAAAACGACCAAATCCGCCTCAAATTCCCTTTCCTCGTGCCAAACGAGCTGGACTTTAGCACCGATTTTTTCAAAGGCGTATTGTGTGTCAAATTCGCAATTTGTCCCTAAAAATCTTATAATAGCAACTTTCATTTTTTCTTCTTAAAGTAAAATTTCATAATCTTCTATCACACTATTAACAAGCAGTTCCTCGCACATCTTAGCTACAAGCTCTCTAGCCTTTTGCGTGTCGCTTTCATCAAGTTCGATTTTAAGCTGTTTTGCCACACGCACTTCTTTAACCTTAGAAAAATTTAAAGAGTGCAAAGCCTTTTCTAAAGCCTTGCCTTGCGGGTCTAAAACGCCATTTTTTAAAAATACATTAACAACAACTTGCATTTTTATCCCTTAACTTAAAATTCTTTTTAAAACTTCTTCATAAGCCATTTTGACATTGCCTAGATCTTGCCTAAATCTATCCTTATCAAGCTTTTCATTTGTCTCTTTATCCCAAAAACGGCAGCTATCAGGGCTTATTTCATCGGCTAAAATGAGCTTATCATCTTTATCTAAGCCAAGTTCGATTTTAAAATCGATCAGTCTTAAATTTTTCTTATCAAAAAAGTCCAAAAGTATGGCGTTAATTTTCCTAGCTATTGTTTTAATTTCCTCGATTTGCTCTTGATTTTTGACTAAATTTAAAAGCAAACAATGCTCATCATTGATGAAAGGATCGCCCAAAGCATCATCTTTTAAGCAAAATTCCACTAAAGCAAAAGGAAGCTTTGTGCCGTCTTTAATGCCAAGCCTTTTTGTAAGAGAGCCAGTAGCGACATTACGCACGATGACTTCAATAGGCACGATTTTGCATTTTTTAACAAGCTGTTCATTTTCGCTTAAGGTTTGAACCAAATGCGTAGCGATTCCTCCTTTTTCTAAAAGATGAAAAAGCTCGGTGCTAATTTTGCAATTAAGCGCCCCCTTACCCGCTTCATTACCCTTTTTTTCAGCGTTAAAGGCAGTTAGGTCATCTTTAAATTCCGTGATAAGCAAAAATTCATCATCGGTTTTAAAAAGCTTCTTGCCCTTGCCCTCGTAAAGCAATTCCTTCTTTTCCATTTTTATTTTCCTTTTTTGATGTTTAGAATTTTAATGCTATCAATTGCCGCTTTTAGCTGTGCGTCTTCATTGATTTGTTTTTTTGTGATAAGGCTTTTATTTTCCTTTAACTCTTTTTTATTTTCTTTCTTTTCTAATTTCTCAAGCTCACTTTCTAAGTGTTGCTTTAAATCACTTTCTTTAATGCTAAAGCCATCTTCTTTAGCCGTAACCTTGCCCGGGAAAACTTCCACATCAGGTTTTACGCCCACAGCTTGTATGGTGCGTCCGCTTGGGAGATAGTATCTTGCTATGGTGAGTTTTAAAGCCTCTGTTTTGTTTAGAGGTATAGTTTGCTGCACACTGCCCTTACCAAAGGTATTTTCCCCCACGATAATGGCTCTTTTTAAATCTTGTAAAGCTCCGCTTACAATCTCACTTGCACTCGCACTTCCGCCATTAACTAAAACGACTAGGGACGAATTTGAAATTTTATTTTTAGGATCTGCCTTATAGTCCTTATTTTCACTTTCATTTCTACCCTTTTGAGAAACGATAATGCCCTTATCGACAAATAAATTTGTAAGTCCTATGGCTTGGTTTAAAATCCCTCCCGGATTATTTCTTAAATCTAAAATTACGCCCTTATTATTAGGGTATTTTTTAAGCTCTTTTCGTGCTTCATCGACTATATTTTTATTAAAACTTGTAACTCTAAGATATAAAATGTCCTCATCTTCTATCCTTTTACTATAAACGCTCTCTACCTTGATGATTTCTCTTGTTAAATTCACATCAAAAGGCTTACTTGCTCCCTCTCTAAAAATGGTTAAAGTGATTTTGGTGCTAGGCTTTCCACGCATTTTATCCACGGCATCATTTAAGTTCATACCTAAAGTGGCTTCATTATTGATTTTAAGGATAATATCGCCTGATTTGATCCCCGCTTTATCCGCAGGAGTTCCCTCTATGGGTGAAACCACGCTCAAAGCTCCGTCTTTCATACCCACAGTGATCCCAAGTCCGCCAAATTCGCCACTCATTTGCATTTTCATATCATTATAATCTTTTTCATTTAAAAAAGAAGAGTGTGCGTCCAAATTTGTCAAAAGTCCTGAAAGTGATTTATCGACTAAATCGCTAATATTTTGCTCATCGACATAATACTGCTCGACAATTTGAAGCGTTTTAGTAAGTTTTTCCAAAGCTTCGAGGCGTTTTTGCATTTGTTCCGTTTTATCATCGGCATATAAGACATTTGCAAGTCCAAGACATAAAATAAGCGATCCCGTAAATC
This sequence comes from Campylobacter upsaliensis, assembly GCF_900637395.1. Classification (NCBI taxonomy): domain Bacteria; kingdom Pseudomonadati; phylum Campylobacterota; class Epsilonproteobacteria; order Campylobacterales; family Campylobacteraceae; genus Campylobacter; species Campylobacter upsaliensis. The sequence goes on from NZ_LR134372.1 coordinate 272,886, forward strand.
CCGCTAAAGCAGCGAGAATTTGTTTCCTTTTCACTATCAACTCCTTAAAGATTTTAAAGCTAAGATTTTAATAAAAATTTGTAAATACAAAGAATTTGCATTTTTTGCTACAATTTTGTAAATTTCAAAAAGAGAAAGTAAAATTATGCATCATCACCACTCCCCCAAACACATCAAGCAAATTTCAAACCGCCTAGCCAAAACCATAGGACATTTAGAAGCCATTAAAAAAATGGTAGAAAATGACAAAGACTGCAGCGAAATTCTTATCCAACTCTCCGCCGTTAAATCCGCCGTTAATAACACTGCCACCGCTATTTTAAAGGAGCATTTATCGCATTGTCTTATTCACGCTTTAGAGGAAAATGACCATAAAAGTTTAGAGGATTTGCATAAGGCTATTGATATGTTTGTAAAGTAAATTAAAAAAATTTATTAAAATAACTTGACATTAATAGACTAAAGATATATAATACCACCATTATAAAACTAAAAGGAGCTATTATGGCAAATTTACAAGATTTTCTCACAGATTCTATGCTTTCAAATGTCGAAAGTGCAGTCTCTTTAGCGATACATAGTAAAAATAGTGAAGTCGTCCCGCTTCATCTTTTATGGGCTTTAGCGGTAGATAGCACGAGCCTACTTTCTCAAATTTGCAATAAACTTAACATCTCAAAAGAAGCCCTAGAGCTTGAGCTTAAAAGCCAAATTAAAGCCTTACCTACAAGCTCAAATGTAAGCAGAGATAATATAAGAATTTCAAACGAGCTTTTAAATTCCTTAGAAAATGCTAAGGGTTTAATGAGTGCAAATGGCGATAGTTATTTAAGCGTAGATACCTATCTCATCGCAGAAAGTAAGCGTTCTCCCATTAAAGAGCTTTTAGCTAAATTTATGGATTTAAACGAGCTTAAAAAAGAACTAGAGCTTTTAAGGGCAGGGCGTAAGATAGAGAGTAAAACAAGCGAAGATACTATGGACTCTCTTAATAAATTTGGCATAGATTTAACGCAAAAAGCCCAGCAAAACGAGCTTGACCCTATCATAGGTAGAGAAGAAGAGATAGAAAGAACTATGCAAATTCTCATTAGAAAAAGTAAGAATAACCCTATCCTACTAGGTGAGCCAGGCGTTGGTAAAACAGCCATTGTAGAAGCCTTAGCACAAAGGATAGTGAAAAAAGATGTCCCCACTTCTTTACAAAATAAACGCCTCATCGCCCTTGATATGAGTGCCTTAATCGCAGGGGCAAAGTATAGAGGCGAATTTGAAGACAGGCTTAAAAGCGTGGTTGATGAAGTGATAAAAAGTAAAAATGTGATTTTATTTATCGATGAAATTCACACCATAGTAGGAGCAGGGGCTAGCGAGGGCAGTATGGACGCGGCAAATATTCTAAAACCAGCCCTAGCAAGAGGCGAACTTCACACCATAGGAGCGACTACGCTTAAAGAATACCGCAAGTATTTTGAAAAAGACGCCGCTCTTGAGCGCCGCTTTCAGCCTGTAAGTGTGAGTGAGCCAAGCATTAACGAGGCTTTGGCTATGTTAAGAGGCATTAAAGAAAAGCTTGAAATTCATCATAATGTAAGCATTACAGACTCCGCCCTAGTTGCAGCGGCAAAGCTTTCTAAGCGTTATATAAATGATCGCTTTTTACCTGATAAAGCAATCGATCTCATTGACGAAGCAGCCGCCGAGCTTAAAATGCAAATAGAAAGCGAGCCAAGCTCTTTAAGAAAAGTAAGAAAAGAGCTAGAAACCTTAGAAGTCGAAAAAGAAGCGCTTAAAATGGAGCAAAATGAAGCAAATGAGAAAAGATTAGAGGAAATTGCCAAAGAACTAGCAAATTTAAAAGAGGAGCAAAACGCCCTAAACGCCCAGTTTGAAAACGAAAAAAGTGTATTTGATAGCATAAGCGTTAAGAAAAAAGAAATTGATATGCTAAAAAACGAAGCGAATTTAGCTAAAAATAAAGGCGATTTTCAAAAAGCCGCCGAGTTAGAATACGGACAAATCCCAGCCCTAGAAAAAGAAGTTTTAAGCCTTGAAGAAAAATGGCAGCTTTTAAGTCAAAACGGCGTTTTATTAAAAAATAAAGTCGATGAAGACCTAGTCGCAGGAATTTTAAGCAAATGGACAGGCATATCCGTGCAAAAAATGCTAAAAAGCGAAAAGCAAAAATTCCTAGAAGTCGAAAAGCATTTAAAAGAAAGCGTCATAGGACAAGATAGAGCCTTAAACGCCTTAGCCAAGGCGATAAAACGCAACAAAGCAGGACTAAACGAGGGTAGCAAACCCATAGGAAGCTTTTTATTCTTAGGACCAACAGGCGTGGGTAAAACCCAGTCCGCCAAAGCTTTAGCGAAGTTTTTATTTGATGATGAAAAAGCAATGATTCGTTTTGATATGAGCGAATTTATGGAAAAACATAGCGTTTCACGCTTACTTGGTGCGCCTCCGGGCTACATAGGACACGAGGAGGGCGGAGAGCTTACTGAAGCCGTGAGAAGAAAGCCTTATAGTGTGATTTTATTTGACGAGGTAGAAAAAGCACATAAAGATGTTTTTAACATACTTTTAGGCATATTAGATGACGCAAGAGCCACAGATAGCAAGGGCGTGAGTGTGGATTTTAAAAATACCATTATCATTTTAACTTCTAACATCGCCTCAACCGCTATTATGAATTTAAAAGGAAAAGAGCAAGAAGAAGCCGTAAAAGCAGAGCTTAAAAGTTTCTTTAAGCCCGAATTTTTAAACCGCCTTGATGAGATTATCACTTTTAACCCATTGGGTGAAAATGAAGCGTATGAAATCGTCAAACTTCTCTTTAAAGACCTGCAAAAAAGCCTAGAAAATAAGGGCTTAAAAGCGACCTTAAGCGACGAAGCGGCTAAATTTATAGCTAAAGAGGGCTTTGATGAGGATTTTGGAGCAAGACCTCTTAAAAGAGCCATTTATGATAAGATAGAGGATAAATTAAGCGATATGATTTTAAGCGATACCTTAAGCCTAAACGATACCATAAGCATAGATTTAAAAGAAAATGAGATAGTGATTAATAAAATTTAATATTATTTACTTATCATTAAGCTTTTAAATTTATCATTTCATCGTGTAAATTAAACATTCATAAGAACTCCTTAAAAGCCCTAGTTTAAAGCTCTGGGGCTTTATTTCTTATCTTTATTTTCTTTAATATTTTTAATTTTTAAGTATTATTTAAGTAAAAAAGCTCATTTATATGCTATAATTTCGCCGTTTTATATCTTAATTTTAAGGAGAATTCTCATGAAACTAGTTAAACTTAGTTTAGTTGCAGCTCTTGCTGCGGGTGCTTTCTCAGTGGCAAATGCTGCTCCACTAGAAGAAGCGATTAAAGATATCGATGTATCAGGTGTTTTAAGATACCGCTATGAGGCAGGAAATATCAAAGATAATGCTGGTCTTGTTGGTCAGTCAGGTCTTAATACCTCTAAGCAATTTCACAAATACAGAGCGCAAGTTAATTTCAACGCTGCGATCGCAGATAACTTCAAAGCTTTCGTTCAGTTAGATTACAATGCTAAAGATGGTGGTTATGGTAAAGAAAATAATCAATATATCCCGAGTGTTACAAAAGGCGATAGTGCGACTTTACATGTAAGACAACTTTACCTAACTTACACTAATGAAGACTTTGCTACTAGCGTATCAGTAGGTAAGCAACAGCTTAACACTATCTGGACTGACAGTGGCGTAGATGGTCTTGTTGGCACAGGTGTCAAAGTGGTTAATAACAGCTTTGACGGCTTAACTCTTGCAGCTTTCGCGGTAGATAGCTACAATGTAGATGAGCAAGATAGTGATGTAACAGGTTTTGGTAATGTTCCAACTTTTGATGAAGTTGGTAACCTTTATGGTGGTGCTGCTATCGCTTCTTATGAAGTTTTCGGCGGACAACTTGACTCTCAACTATGGGCTGCTTATTGGGATAAAGTAGGCGTTTGGTATGCTTTAGATTTAGCTTATGGCACAACTATCTTTAACGATGTCAACTGGAAGCTTAATGCCGCTTATTTAGGAAACTACCTAGATAAAACTTATACTGCTAACGATAGACCGGGAGAATCTACAGGACCAAATAATAAAAAATTTGAAGACGGAAATTTCTTCGCTTTAAGAGGTTCTATTGACTGGAATGGCTTTGACGCTAGCCTAGGTGGTTTATACTATGGTGAAAAAGATGCTGTAACAGTAACAGTGATCGAAGATCAAGGCAACTTAGGACATCTTCTTGCTGGTAACGAAATTTACTACACTGAAGGTTCACACTTAAATGGCGACCTTGGTCAAAATACTTTTGGTTACCTAACTGCTGGTTATACCTTCAATGAAGCATTGCGTTTAGGTGCAGACTTCGTATATGGTGGAACTAAAACAAATGACCACAAGAGCGGTGGTGAAAAATTTGAAGCTGTTACAAGAGTAGATTATAAATACTCTCCAAAACTATCTTTCCAAGCTTTGTATTCTTATCTAAATGTTGATAAAGATAAAAATGGCGAAGGTAAAAAAGATGTTGTAAGACTTCAAGCTCTTTACAAGTTTTAATTTTTATGGTATAATGCCACTTATCCACCCAGCCCCCTCCCTTTTAGCTGGGTGGTCAGCCCCTGCCCCCAGGGGCTTTTTTCGTTCTAAGCATATAAAATTAACAATTATCCAAGACTTAGTTAAAAAATTATTTCTCCCCCCTTATTTTCTTAGAAATAATAAGAATTTTGCATTTTATGATTTATAAAATTTTAGCAAATTATCCTCCACGCTATAAAATTTAGTTTTTATCTGCCTTGCCACACTTCCAGCCACTACTTATAGCTAACTTTAAGTCTTAAAGCTCTTTTAAAACTTCTTTTTGTGCTTCGTGTATGCTACCAGCACCACTTCCAGCGACCACTATACCATACTGATGAAACCTAGCTTTTTATCCGCCTCACTTACTGCCACATTTCCAGCGACTACTATACCATTTCAAATAAAGCCTTATGAATTACAATGCGTTTTTAAGTGAATTTAAAATTAAAACTTTGAATATAGGCTCATAAAGAGCCTATGTTTTAGTATTTTAAGAAATACTCTTGAATTTTCTTAACATCGTTAGTCTTAGTTAAAGCTAACATTAGCAAAATTCTAGCTTTTTGTGGGTTTAAATCCTCCGCACTGATGAAACCTAGCTTTTTATCAGCCTCACTTACTGCCACGCGACCAGCGACTACACGAGAGCTTACAGCGACTTTAAGCCCCTTAGTTAAAAGCTCTTTTAAAACTTTTTTTTGTGCTTCGTGTATGCTTCCAGCACCACTTCCAGCGACTACTATACCTTTTGTGCCATTTTCAAATAAAGCTTTAGCAGCCACCCCACTGCCATCATTTGAATAGCTATAAAGAATATCTACTTTTGGCAATTCTTTAAGATTTTTTACATCAAAAGGTGCTTTTTTGGTATGAGCTTTTGCGACATTGTTATAAAAATAAACTTTACCATCAACGATATAACCCATATCTCCAAAATCAGGCGAAGAGAAAGCATCGACATTTAAAGTATGTGTTTTTACCACAGCTCTAGCACTTTGAATTTTATCGTTCATAGCAACCATTACGCCTTTGGCATTTTTATCAGCTGCTAGAGCGACTGCGTTGTAAAGATTTTTAGGACCATCAGCACTTATGGCTGTGCTTGGACGCATAGCACCAACTAAAACGACAGGCTTATCGCTTTTAATGGTTAAATTTAAAAAATAAGCCGTTTCCTCCATAGTATCCGTTCCGTGAGTGATCACCACGCCATCAACTCCACTTGCGAAAAGTTTGTTAATCTCTTGTGCGAGTTTAAGCCAAATTTCATCACGCATATTTGAGCTGTCGATATTTGCGATTTGCTGTCCTTCAATTTTCGCTAAATTTTGAATTTCAGGCACTGCTTTAATCAGCACATCAACACCTACAACACCAGCCGTATAGCCAGTAGTAGCAACCGCACTATCGATAGACCCTGCTATCGTTCCTCCTGTGGCTAAAATAGCAACTTTTGGTTCCTCCATACTCGCCCCTACTATAAAAAATGCAATCATACAAAGCAATAATTTCTTCATATGTGCCTCTTTTAAGAATTTATCTCATCTTTGTGATGAAATATGCTTAATTTTAGCAAAAAAAATTCAATTTTAATTACTATTTTTTAATATAATAGCGATTTAAAGTCTTTAATATAGGAGAATTGTATGACTAAAGAAGAGATTAAGGAGCTTGTAAATTTGTTTGCTGAGGCAAATATTAGCAAGATTAAGATTAAAGAGCAGGACGGCTTTGAAATAGAGCTTGAAAGAGAGATGTTCTGTGATGTGCCAGCGCCTACTACTCCACCTCCTACTACTCCTCAGCCTATTAATGTCAATGTCGTTAATGAAACTCATCGCACTCCAACTAAAAGCAATCAACCAAGCATTACAAGCCCTATGGTAGGCACTTTCTACCAAGCGCCAAGCCCGGGTGCAGCACCCTTTGTCAAAGCGGGGGCTAATGTGAAAAAAGGCGACACCATAGCCATAATAGAAGCGATGAAGATTATGAACGAGATTGAAGCGGAGTTTGATTGCCGTATCGTTGAAGTTTTAGTTGCGGACGGACAGCCTGTGGAATTTGGCATGCCTTTGTTTGCAGTGGAGAAACTATAAATGGAAATTAAAAGCGTTTTAATAGCAAATCGCGGTGAAATCGCCCTAAGAGCCTTAAGAACGATTAAAGAAATGGGAAAAAGGGCTATTTGTGTCTATTCTGAAGCGGATAAAGACGCCCTCTATCTCAAATACGCTGACGCAAATATCTGCATAGGTAAGGCAAGAAGTGCGGAGAGTTATCTTAATATCCCTGCTATTATCACAGCAGCAGAAATTGCGGAGGCAGATGCAATTTTCCCCGGATACGGCTTTTTAAGTGAGAATCAAAATTTTGTCGAAATTTGTGCTAAACATAATCTTAAATTTATAGGTCCTTCAGTGGAGGCGATGAATTTAATGAGCGATAAAAGCAAGGCAAAACAAGTAATGCAAAGGGCTGGTGTGCCTGTGATCCCCGGAAGTGATGGGGCTTTAGCTGGGGCGGAAGCGGCGAAAAAACTTGCAAAAGAAATAGGCTATCCCGTCATTTTAAAAGCGGCTGCTGGAGGCGGTGGGCGTGGTATGCGTGTGGTGGATAATGAAAAAGATTTAGAAAAAGCATACTGGTCGGCTGAAAGTGAGGCGATGACGGCTTTTGGAGACGGAACGATGTATATGGAAAAATATATCCAAAACCCTCGCCATATCGAAGTGCAAGTCGTAGGAGATAGCTTTGGTAATGTTATACACATAGGCGAGAGAGACTGCTCTATGCAAAGGCGTCATCAAAAGCTTATAGAGGAGAGTCCTGCTATTTTGCTTGATGAAAAGACAAGGATAAGATTACACGAAACAGCTGTAAAAGCGGCAAAAGCCATAGGCTATGAGGGGGCGGGGACTTTTGAATTTTTGGTAGATAAAAATTTGGATTTTTACTTTATAGAAATGAATACGCGTTTGCAGGTAGAACACTGCGTAAGCGAAATGGTAAGCGGTATAGACATCATAGAATTGATGATAAAGGTTGCTGAGGGCTATGCCTTGCCTTCGCAAGAGAGTGTTAAATTACGCGGTCATAGCATAGAGTGTAGAATCACGGCGGAGGATAGCAAGACTTTTTTACCAAGTCCGGGTAAAATCACCAAATATATCCCACCAGCAGGGCGTAATGTAAGAATGGAAAGCCACTGCTATGAGGGCTATGCGGTGCCGCCTTATTATGACTCGATGATAGGCAAACTTGTCGTGTGGGGGGAGGATAGAAACACGGCTATTTCTAAAATGAAAGTAGCTTTAAATGAGCTTATCGTTGGGGGGATTAAAACTACGCGTGATTTTCATCTTTCTATGATGGAAAATCCCGATTTTATCGATAATAACTACGATACAAACTACCTTGCAAGACATTAAATTTGTAGCCTTAGGGCTACAATGTTAAGTTTATATTTTGCGATAGGTTTTATTAATTTCAATAGGCTTTAAACAATTTTAAAAATTTTTGTTTTGGTGTGTTTGTTTGCTTGTAAGTTGTGATGTGAAATGTTGCTTAAATTATGATTTGTTATTATTAACATAAATTTAATAATTGCTTAATAATAATTTATTTTTAATACTAAAACTAAATTTCCTCATAAATCTTTAGCACAAATTTTTTACCTTTGTGATAGAAAAAAGCAGGAAAATCCTCATTAGAGCAAATGCGTAAAAGATTAAATTGCTCTTTTAAACTTTTATCGATGTTTAATTCGCTATCTTTAGGGCTTCTTTTAGGGTAAAAGCTCTCCACTCCATTTTGCTTTTTAGACTTTAAATTTGGATAAAGTTTTAAAAAATCCTCACAAAGCTCTAAACTGAAAAAAGCTTGCTTGTTTCTTAATTCTTCGTAAAGCTCATCGCCTCTAAGCTTAAGCGTTTTTTGAAGATAAATATCCCCACTATCCACACCCTTATCCGCCTCAAAAAGCGTGAAAACAATGTCATTTTTACCCTCTAAAATTTGATAAAACATAGGCGACCAGCCCTTTCCTTGCGGAAGTTTGGAGGCGTGTATGATGAGATTGTGTTGATTAAGATTTAATAAATTTGGCGGGATAATTTTGTGATAAGATAAAATGAAAACGACCTCATAGCCTCTTACTTTTTCATACGCTTCAAAAAAATCCGCCCCAAGTTTTTTCGCAAATTCCAAAGCCTTTTCATAAAACCACTGATTAGGCGAAGTTACGAGAGCTATTTTCACGAAGCTCTCCTTAAAGGATTAAGATAAAGGGTTACCCCCCCCCCCCCCCCCCGTTTGCAAAGATAAAACATTTTTTCGTCCTCACTGATGATTTTAAAGTCATTTTTAAGATACAAAGTTAAAGCCCTTTCATTTGTCTTAAATACACAAGCTTTTAGAATTTGCACTTTTAAAGTGTCAAAAGCATAGTTTAAAACTTCGTTCATTAAAAGTTGTCCTACGCCTCTTAAATTCGGCTTTGCATAAAGTCCAAATTCGCAAGTTTGAAGGTTGATATTAAAAAGATGTATCACGCCTATACTTTGCCCCCCTTTAAAAACTACAAAATAACGCTTACTTTCATCGTTTTTAAGGCTATTTACAAATTTCAAATGCTCTTCTAGGCTGATATTTTGCGTTTTCATAAAATTTCCCACGCTATTACGCCATTTTAAAAGCTCCTTAAGCTCATTTTCATTAAGAGAGATAAAATTTCTAAGCTCTATCATCTATACTCGATTTCATAGTCTTTTTCTAAAAGCCACTGGGCTAGTTTTTCTTGATTTTTTTGGGTGCAAATGGCTTTAAAATTCGCCTTTAAAAGCAAGGCTTCATTAACTAAACTTGAAGCTTGGATAATGAGTTTTCTACTTTCGTTCATCGTCTTAGCAAAATGCTCTAAATTCACAGCCAAGCTAATGTTAGGCGTGTTTTGCTCTAAATGCTTTAAGGCTTTTAAATTCTTATTTGCACTTGTTGTTGCGATGAGAATTTTCAAGCTTTTGGGAAGATCGAGGGCTAGTTTGGCGGAGAGATTTTTACTATCTGTGCCACCCATACAAATGAAAATATCCCAAATTTTAGGGCGTTTTTTCTTTGCCTCTTCGTAAAATTCCTCTCTAATCAAAGCATAAGAAAAGCCACATCTAAGCTCGCAAGTAGCAGGGACTAAATTTTTATAAAGTGAAGGTTTGGCATAGGCATTAACATTAAGTAAAATATCACAAAAATGAGGCTTTAGCTCATCATCAAAGCTTAAAATTTGCACCTCACACATCGCCTTAATCGCTCTTTCATCTTGCTCTTTAAAATCATAATGATCAAGCACTAAAAGTTCAAAACTTTCTTCTTTAATCAGCCCACAAAGCTCATCTAGGCTCGTCCCTTCAAGTAAAAAAACCTCATTTGGAATTTTTTCTATGATATTTCCCTCAAGCTCCAAACAAGCAAAGTTCACTTCGTGTCCTAATTTTTCATATTGCTTTGCTAAAATCAAACAACGCTGTATGTGTCCGTGTCCTATCTTAAAAGAGCTATCCGCACGAATGAGAATTTTCACATCAAAGCCTTATTTAACGCAAAAAGTTTTTTCGCAAATTCTAAATCCTGTGGCGTGTCAATGTCGCAAACCAAATTTCTAGGCAGCAAATACACGCTAGAATTCGGTGTGAAAATCATCTCCTCCTTAAGCCACGCTTCTTTTTTACCAAAATAAAATACCCCCGCATCGTGATACGCCCTTTCTAAATCCTGAGAACGCACAAAATACTGACTTTCATCAAACATATAAACCCTTTTTCCCTTCAAATAAAACGCCCTTTGGATAGGATAGTCAAATTCCACAGCGCCAAACAAAAAGCTAAAATCGCCCTTAATAAATTCTTCATAAGCTTCTTTTAAAAGCTTTGCATTAAGTAAGGGTGCGGTCGCATAAAGACAGCAAATGTTTTCATACCCAGCCCCTATTTTTTCGCTAACGCTTTTTATAACCTTAGAACTTGAGCTAAAATCATCACTTAACTCCTTTTCCCTCATCAAAGCCCTCGCCCCAAAAACCTCTGCCACTTGCAAAATTTCCTCATCATCACTAGAAACCACAACTTCCTCAAAAATGCCTGAATTTAGGGCATTTTCTATACTATAAGCCATCAAGGGTTTGCCACAAAAATCAATAATATTTTTTCTTGGAATTCGCTTAGAACCACCACGCGCTGGGATAATGCAAAGACTTTTCACTGCTTTAAAGCCTGTGCGATTAATTCAAGGGGGCTTTTAAAAACCACCTTGCTTTGATTTTGCGTAAGGGCGTTTGAAATTTGCATTCTACAAGCCGAACATTCCGCACTCACCACGCTAGCACCACTTTCATCAATCATCTTAGCTTTTTTAAGTCCCACTTTTAAGGTATTTTCATAATAATCACTTTGCATACTCACGCCTCCAAAACCGCAACAAGCATTAGAATCACTCATCTCAGCAAAGCGGTAATTTACCTTTAAAAAGGCTCTAGGCTCCTTAAACACTCCTTGCATTTTCCTCGCGTGGCAAGGGTCGTGGTAGGTTAAAAGTAAATCTCTTTTCCCCTTAGTTTTTAAAAGCTCTAAAAGAGGCGTTTTTTCATAAAAATACCAAGTCGCAAGCTTGATTTTAGGGGCGATTTTAGCCGCTCTTTTAGCCCACTGCTCCTCCTTTATCATCGTAAAAAAATGCTCCAAATCCACACTAAGCATAGCCGAGCAAGTCGCTTCAGGAGTGATGATATACTCCACACTTTCAAGTTTTTTTTCAAAATATTCCACATTTTTTTTCGCTAGACTTTCAAGGCTTTTAAAATCCCCTGTGAAAAAATGCGGCGCTCCACAGCAAACCTGCTCTTTCATCAAATCAACATTAATTTTAAGCTCTTTAGCTATACTAAGCACGGCTTTTGCACTATCTATATAAAAATAATTTGCCAAACAGCCTACAAAAAATCCCACGCTTTTTTCTCCGCCATTATCGATAAATTCGGTGTTTTGATTTAAAAAGCTTTTTTGCTTAAAACTAGGCAAAAGTCTGCCTTTTTTGATAAAGGGTAAAGAAAAACGCGCCTTCATACCAGAATTTTGCAAAGCAAAAGCACAGCTTTGAAATACAAAGCCAAATTTAGCTGCTATATCAAGGGCTTTTCTCGTGCGTAAAAAATAAAGCAAAAGCCTTTTATACCACGCTATGCCAAATTTCTTAGCGATGTCATAACGCACCGCCTCAATGGCATTATCAACCCTAATGTGCGATGGGCAAACCTCCACGCAATTCGTGCATAAAAAGCAAGATTCAAACACTCTTTTTGCTTCTTTATCAAGCTCTAAATTTCCCTCTTTATAGGCAGCCAAAAGGTCTAAAAAACCACGCGGAGAATTAATCTCATCGCGTTTGATTTGATGAATAGTGCAAGTAGGGATACATTTACCACATTTAACACAGCTTTGAGAAAATTTTGTAAAGTCCATTATAAAGTCTTTGAAAATACTTTTTTTTCTTCGCTAATGTTTTTTAAATACGCATCAAAACACATTGCGATATTTCTTATAAGCATTGTGCCTGTTTCATTGACTTTAATGAAATCATTTTCAACGCTTACAAACTCACCATACTCCTCAAGAGCCTTTAAATCCTGTTTAAAATATTCTCTAAAATCAATTTTAAATTCTCTTTCTATCTCTTTAATATCTAGCTTAAAATTCGCCATTAAAGCCATAATAACAGCCTTTCTAAGCCTATCATCATCACTAAGTAAAACCCCCCTTTCAAAAGGCAAAATCCCCCTTTCAATCGCTTCTTCGTAAGATTTTAAATCCTTGAAATTTTGCGCATAATAATTTTGCCCCTCGCCTATGCTAGTCAGTCCCACGCCCACTAAATCCACACCACCCTTAGTCGTGTAGCCTTGAAAATTTCTATGCAAGGTATTATCATTTAAAGCTTTAAAAAGCTCATCATCTTCTTTAGCAAAATGGTCCATTCCTATCATTTTGTAGTGATTTTGCCCTAAAAATTGCTCACAATATTCTAAAATTTGAAGCTTGACATCAGGGCTTGGTAGGGTATTTTCGTCAAATTTTCTCATATTTTTCTTAAGCCAAGGCACATGCGCGTAATTAAAAATCGCCAAGCGGTCAGGGTCTAAAAGCAAAATTTTGTCTAAGGTTTGCTTAAAACTTTGCAAATTTTGAAAAGGTAAGCCATAAATTAGGTCGATATTAACGGACTTTATCCCACGACTTCGCACCTTTAAAAGCGCTTCTTTTGTTAAATCAAAAGGTTGAATTCTATGGATTTCTTTTTGCACTCTTTCGTCAAAATCTTGCACCCCAAAGCTAATGCGGTTAAAACCATTTTGCACCAAAACATCAGCTTGTGCGTCATTGAAAAAGCGAGGGTCTATCTCGCAACTTAGCTCGGCTTCTTTGTCAAAATGAGAAAAAACGCTTTTAATTTTTAAAATTAAACTTTCTAATTCCTCAGCAGAAAAATAAGTCGGTGTACCACCTCCAAAGTGCATCTGCACGACTTTTTTTTGTGTGTCTAAAAGAGAGCTTAAAATGTCAAGCTCTCTAAAAAGATATGTTAAATAACGCTTTTTACTCTCTTCTTTAGCTGTGTAAATGACATTACACCCGCAAAAATAGCAAGCGCTTCTACAAAAAGGCAGGTGAAAATATAAAGAAAGATCGCGTTTGGACTCCCTTAAACATCTTAAATATTTCCCATAGCTAAATTCCGTGCTAAATTCCACAGCCGTAGGGTAGGAAGTGTAACGAGGACCAGCCTTAGAATACTTTACAAAGGCTTTATAATCTTTCATTTTGCAAACTCTCCATCATCATATTCATATCGATAAATAAATTTGGGTGTTCTTTTTTAATGTCTTCAAGTAGGCGGTCTAAATCGACATTAGCCCTAGCCACTCCAGTAACCCTTACAATTTTTTCAACAGCGTCCATAGCCACAGCCCAAGCGTCATTAAAATCCACAGGCATTTGTTGATAAATCGCTTTTTCAAGCTTAAGCTCAAAAATTTCTTTTTGATTTTTCTTAAGAGTATCTAGCAAATTATTAAGACTATGCAAAGAAGTTAATGCGTGTGTGCCGCCGTCCTCATCGATGATAAACCAAGGCTCAACTCTATTAAGCTTACTATTTTTAAGCCTTAGTCTATACTCATTTTCTTCAGGAAGCATTTCAAAAATCGTCAAATCCCGCTTTTTCATACCTAAATACTTGCTAAAATCATTAATCTGTGCCACAGCATTTTTTGGTTTTTTTACTATGGTTTTTTTCATTTCTTTCATTTTTCTCTCTCCAAAAAACACAATAAAGCTTTTACAACAAAAAGGCGGTTTCTCGCCTCCTCAAAAATCACCTCGCTGTGTAACTCAAAAAGCTCTTCACTCACCTCATAGCCCCTATAAGCGGGTAAGCAATGGAGTAAAATCGCATCTTTTTTCGCCACACTCATCGCCTCTTTATCGATGATAAAGCCCTCAAAATCTTTGATTTTCTGCTCTTTTTGCTCCTCTTCACCCATAGAAATCCAAGTATCTGTAATCACCACTTCCTTATCTTTAATAGCCTCGAATTTATCGTTTGTAAGAGTGATTTTCGCTCCACTTTTTTTTGCATTTTCTTTTGCAAATTCCAAAATTTCAGGGCGAATGTGATAATTTTTAGGTAAAGCAATGCTTAATTCATAGCCTAGTATTGAAGCGGCGATAAGCCAAGAATTACACATATTATTACTATCTCCTACAAAGGCTATTTGACCTTCTTTTTGATATTCTTGCATAGTTAGCAAGTCGCCTAAAATTTGCGTAGGGTGGTATAAATCACTCAAAGCATTAATCACAGGAGCTTTTGAGTATTTAGCAAATTCCTCCAAACTTGCGTGGTGATTAACCCTAAGCATTACAAAATCGACCATAGAGCCTATAACTCTCGCCGTATCCTTAAGTGGTTCTCCTCTACTAAGCTGCAAATCATTAGCATTTAAAAATAAAGCCTTGCCACCAAGCTCTGTAATGGCTAATTCAAAAGCCATTCTAGTGCGTGTGGAATTTTTTTCAAAAATCATCGCTAAAGTTTTATCTATCAAAAGTTTTTCAGACTTTTGCTTTAAAACTTTAGCGTGATTAACAAGGGCTAAAATTTCTTCCTTGCTAAAATCCTTTAAGCTTAAAAAATGTCTCACGCCTTTTTCCTTAAAATTTCCGCCACTTCTTTAGCGTGATAAGTGATGATGAGTTTCGCACCAGCCCTTTTAAATGCTATCATCGTTTCTATAAGTGTTTTTTCATAATCAATCACCCCAGCCCTTTTAGCCGCTTGAAACATCGCATATTCGCCACTTACATTATAAACGCAAAGTGGTAAATTTGTATTTTGCGAAAGCTCCTTTACCACATCTAAATACGCAAGAGCAGGTTTTACCATCAAAATATCTGCTCCTTGTGCTTCATCTTCTAGGCTTTCCATTAGGGCTTCTTTGCCATTGTGAAAGTCCATTTGATAGCTCTTTCTATCGCCATAGCTTGGGGCGGAATTTGCCACTTCTCTAAAAGGTCCATAATAGCTTGACGCAAATTTGGTTGAATAGCTCATAAGAGGCAAATTTTCATACCCAGCCGCGTCTAAAGCCTCGCGTAAGCTAAGGATAATGCCGTCCATCATACCACTTGGTGCTATCATATCAACGCCTGCTTTAGCGTGGATAAGAGCTTGTTTAGCTGAAAGCTCTAAGGTGGCGTCATTATCCACGCTTTTAGTTTTTGGCTCTATAATGCCACAATGTCCGTGTTCTGTATATTCACAAAAGCATAAATCGCTAATGATAAAAATTTGAGGATAGTCCTTTTTAATGGCTCTTATGGCTCTTGCGATGAGGCTATTTTCATCTAGGGCTTCACTTCCGCAACTATCTTTTTTTGCTTCTTCTATCACGCCAAAAAGTATAATGGCTTTTAAGTCTAGCTTCACAAGCTCCTCGCACTCTTTTAAAATCATATCTAAGCTCATTTGAAATACGCCGCTCATAGAGGAAATTTCATTTTTTACCCCATTTCCCTCCACGACAAAAAGAGGGTAAATCAAATCCCGAATTTCTAAAGAATTTTCCCTTAACATCTCTCTTAAATTTGGATTTAATCTTAATCTTCTAAATCTTTTAAACATAATTTTGTCCTTTTTTTGTTAGAATTCAATTTTAGCATAATTTAATTAAAGGTTATCAATGGAAATTAAAATTTCAAAAATTGCAAATTTACCAAGCAAATGGGGGCAGTTTCAAATTCAAAGTTTTAAAGAGGGAGAAAAGGAACATCTTTGCATTTTTAAGGGAAAGCCAAGTGATATTTTAAATTTACGAATTCATTCAGAGTGCCTTACGGGTGATGGTTTGGGAAGTTTAAAGTGCGATTGTGGAGAGCAGCTTGAATTTGCTTTAAAATACATCGAGCAAAATGGTGGTATGGTCATTTACTTAAGGCAAGAGGGGCGTAATATAGGACTTTTTAATAAGGTCAATGCCTACGCCTTGCAAGATGAGGGCTTAAACACCATAGAGGCAAACGAGCATCTAGGCTTTAAGCCTGATGAAAGGACTTATGAGGTGGTGGATTTCATACTAAATTATTATCAAATTTCACAAATTAATCTCATCACAAATAATCCTAACAAGCTAGATTTTCTAAAAACAAAGCTTATTAAACGCATTCCTATACTTATCAAAAGTAATGAATTTAACGATGCTTATCTTAAAATCAAGCAAGATTCTATGGGACATTTAAAGTGAAATTTTTGCCAGATTATGACAAAAAACTTTTTGAAAAAAGGGTGGAAATTTATAAAAATTTGCTTAAAAAATTTAATCAAATTCACAATCTCACCCATTTTAAAAACATCGATGAAAACATACAAGATAGCATAGAAATCTTAAATTTCATCGACCTTACAAAGGCTCAAAATATCATTGATATAGGAAGTGGAGCGGGCTTTCCTGCCATTTTTTTAAGCTTTTTGCTTGATAGTCGTTTTTATCTTTTTGAGCCAAATGCCAAAAAAGCTGCCTTTTTAAGAAGTGTAAAGGTAGAATGCGAGCTTACAAATCTTCACATTATTAAAGAAAAAGTTCAAAATCACAAGGCTGAATTTAAAGCCGATATCATCACTTCAAGAGCCTTGATGAGAGCAAAAGATTTGATCCAAATTTGTCAAAATTTAAGCGATGAAAACACAAGCTTTATCCTTTATAAAGGAAGCGAAGCTAAAAAAGAAATGCAGGACTTTAAGGATTATCAAATTTATGAAAATAAATGGCGTAAATACTGCGTTTTTACGCTTAAAAATTCATTATGAAACTAATGCTTTGCGTAGTTGCTCTATAAACTTTTTATTTATTATCACTTTTTAATATAATCGTTTAATTTAGGAGTTAAATTTGAAAGCATTGCAAAACCTTAGCGAAGAAGACACCAAAAAGCGTTATATTGAACCTGCTTTAAGTAAAGCAAACTGGGATTTTGAATCCATTAAAATGGAATATGGAGTAAAAGCTAAAGATTATGAATTTAGCGAAGGCAAAATTGACATCAAAACAGGCAAAAGGGATAAAAGCACTATAAAAAAGGCTGATTATGTGCTTTTTCACAATGGAATCGCCCTTGCAGTCTTAGAAGCAAAAGCCTATAAATACGAAGATAGCGAGGGGATAGAACAGGCGAAAAACTATGCCAAAGCACTCAAAGCCCCCTTTGCCTTTTCTAGTAGTGGCAAGGGCTTTGTAAAATACACGCTTACTAAAGATTTTAAGGGAGTAGCAAAAGAGAATTTACCCCTTAATGCTTTCCCAAGCCCAAGGGAGCTGTATGAAGCCTATAAAAAATGGCAAAATCTCACAAATGACAATCTTTTACAAACGCATTGTGATTTAAGCCAAACAACACCGCCTTTTTAATCAAACCTTGCCAAATGGCAAAAAGATAGAGAAAATTCTTTATCTAGCTGACAGAAATGAGCTTATAAACACCGACACCACAAGGACTTTTAAAAGCTTTGCCAAAGGCATTTATACGATACATAACCGCGACTTTAAAAGCGAATATAGTTTGTATTTTGGAATTTATCAGCAATTTATTAGCGGTAGCGAAGAAAATAATGATAAAAAAGAGCATTATAAAGCCTTGAAACCAGACTTTTTTGACCTTATTTTTATCGATGAGTGCCACAGGGGCAGCGCTAGGGCGGATTCTACTTGGAGAGAGATTTTGGAATATTTTAGCTCCGCATTGCAAATTGGTATGACTGCCACGCCTAAATATAATAAAGAGCAAAGAGAGAGCCAAGAAGCAGGCGAGTTAGAAAAAAGAGATGATGATAATATAGATTATTTTGGCGAGCCGGTGTATCAATACAGCTTAAAACAAGGCATAGATGATGGCTATCTAGCCCCATTTTCAGTAGTAGAGCTACTTTCAAATGTCGTGCAAGAGGGCTACACACCAGAGCTAGGTAAGCGTGATGAAGAGGGCAGAGAGATCCCACAAGAAACTTTCACTTCCCCAGATTTTAACCGCACAATTTATCTCAAACCTCAAATCCGCTTCGTTGCCAAAGAAGTGAGTAAATTTTTGCACCACACTCTAAAAAATCCTTACGCTAAAACTATCATTTTCTGCGAAGACCAACGCCACGCCCTTTTGATGAAAGATGCCTTGCAAGATGAAAACAAACAAGAAATGACAAAAGATTCTAACTACATCACACGCATAACAAGCGATGATGATAAGGGCAAAGCCCTGCTAGATAATTTTAAAAGCGTAAGCAAACGCTATCCAGTCATTGCCACAACTTCCCAGCTTTTAAGCACGGGGGTAGATACGCAAATGGTGCAAGTCATAGTCATTGATAAAATTGTGCGTGATAAAAGTCTATTTAAGCAAATGATAGGGCGAGGCACAAGGCTTAATGAAGTCTTAGAATCTAGGGGCAAAACGCATTTTTATGTGCTAGATTTTAAAGGCATTGCAAGGGAATTTTTAAACGACTTTGACTTTGATGGCGAGGTGGAGTTTATCGGCACAGATGAGGTAAGAGAGCGAGAGAAAAAGCCAAAAAACACAGATAAGGAGAATGAAACAGAGTCTAACGACCTGCCACCAGATATAAAAGACCCACCGATAAAGCACACCATAGACGGCGAAGAGATACAAGTCTATATGCAAGATAAATCTGTCATCATCTTACGCAATGTTAATGGCGTTTTGACACCCATCACACAAAGCCTAGAATCTTTTAGCGGTGAAAAGCTTCAAAATACTAAAGCTTTTGAATCTTACCTTGACACCCTACGCACAGGTGATAAAGCCACGCGTGAAGAGCTTTTAAACAAGCTTGAAGAAAAGGGTATTTTTATCCAAGAATTAGGGCAAATGGATAAATTTAAAAACTGCGATGAATTTGACATTTTACTCTCCCTTGCTAAAGGCACACAAGCCCTAAGCCGCACACAAAGGGCAAAAAAGGCAAACCGCTTTCTAGCAGAGCTTGAGCCAAAGGCTAAAGAGCTTTTAGAACTCTTACTTGAGAAATACACACAAGGGGGCATTGATGAGCTAGATTCTAGCGTGTTTAAAAATGAGCCTTTTACTTCAAGGTATAATCTCACCACAATCGCACAAATTTTTAAAGAATACGGCGGACTTAACGCAATACTACAAAATCTTAAAAACGCACTTTATGAGGAGGTAAGCTAATGCTAAATGTCAAAAAACTTCAAAACATTATGCGTCAAGACGCAGGGGTCAATGGCGATGCACAAAGAATGGAGCAAATCGCGTGGATTTTATTCCTAAAGCTTTATGATTATTATGAAAGCGAGTGGATTGCCGAAAATGAAATGGACGGCACGGAGTATCACTCTATAATCCCCGAGCATTTGCGTTGGGAGTCTTGGGCGATAGGGCAGAAGTCCCCCACAGGCGAACCCTTACTCACATTTGTTAATAATGAGCTTTTCCCCACGCTAAAAGCCCTAAATATCACAGAATCCACTCCGTTAAATCAATCCATCGTGCGAAAAGTTTTTGAAGATTTAAATAACTATATGAAAAATGGCTATCTTTTACGCGAAGTGATAAACGAGATAGAATCTAGCCTTAAGATTCACAATAGACAAGATTTTAAAGAGCTTTGCAAAATCTATGAAAGCTTTTTAAAAACCTTGCAAAGTGCAGGAAATGCCGGCGAGTTTTACACACCGCGTGCCGTTACAGAATTTATGGTAGAAATGCTTAGCCCAAAGCTAGGTGAGAGTGTGGCGGACTTAGCTTGTGGGACAGGGGGCTTTCTCATTTCAGCGGCACATTTTTTAGAAAAGCAAGTAAATCTTACAAATGATAGAAAAGTTTTTAAAACAAGCTTTTACGGTGTAGAGAAAAAGTCCTTGCCCTTTTTGCTTTGTGCGACAAATTTACTCATTAATGGCATAGAAAATCCAAACCTAAAGCACGGCAATGCCTTTGAATTTAGTAATTTTGAAGACTTTGATATAAATCTTACAAAATTCCCCAAATTTGACATTATTTTAATGAATCCCTCTTATGGTGGTAATGAGCGTAATGATGAAATTAAAAACTTCCCCCAAGAATACAAAAGCAGTGAAACGGCAGATTTATTTATGGCACTCATTTTGCACCGCTTATCTTTCAAGGGTAAGGGTGCAGTCGTGCTGCCCGATGGCTTTTTATTTGGTGCTGATAATGCAAAAATCAATCTCAAAAGAAAGCTTTTAAGTGATTTTAATCTCTACCTTATCTTGCGTTTGCCTAAAAGCGTTTTCGCCCCTTACACTTCTATCCCCACAAATTTACTTTTTTTCAACGCCGACCCACAAGGCACACAGCACACCCATTTCTACCGCCTTGATATGCCAGAGGGTATAAAATCCTTTGGCAAAACGAAGCAAATTAGCCTAGAGCATTTTGAGCCATTTTTGCAATGGTGGCAAAGTGATAGGCAAACTTTGCAAGATGAAAGCGGGAATTTCAAAGCAAAATCCTACACCAAAGAAGAGCTAGAATCTAGGAATTATAACTTTGATTTATGCGGCTATGTAAGCGAAGAAGAAGAAGAGATTTTAGAGCCTTTAGAGCTTATGGAGCAAATCAAAGCCGAGAGAGATAAGCTAAAACGCCACGCTAGATTCCATAATGAAGCAAATTTCTCAAATCATCAAGGATAATGAATAATGAAAACAGATACCTTAAAAAAGTCCTTGCTAGACTATGCCATTAAGGGAAGACTAAGTGCTAAATTCCGCCGAGAAAATAGTGGGCTTAACGCCTTTGATGAGCTTGAAATTTATAACGATAACATAAAGCAAAAACGCAAAGATTTAGAAAAGAAGCTCAAAATTTGTGAAAAAGAATTAAAGCTTGAAAAAGACAAGGATAAAAAAGCCTTTTTTAAATCTCAAATTCAAAGCCTTAAAAAAGAAATTGTAAAATGCAAAGAAATCACGCCGTTAAACCTTAGCGAAGCCCCCTTTACTATCCCAAATTCTTGGGCGTGGGTAAAACTTGGGGATATTACATCGCTACAAAATGGCTATGCTTTCAAGGCTGAACAATTTTCTAATAATGGGATACCAATTATAAAAATAGGGGATATTCAACAAGGAAAAATCAATTTAGCAAATTGTGTTTTTTTAAATAATGAAAATATAGATGATTTTAAAGATTACCAAGTTGCAAAAAATGATATTTTAATAGCAATGAGCGGTGCTACAACAGGTAAGGTTGGTATTTACACAGATGAAAGATTAGCTCTGCTAAATCAGCGAGTTGGGCTTTTAAGAATAGAAAATACTTTTTTAAGAAAATATATATATTATTTTTTAACTTTTTATAGTGCAGACAATTTAAAGCAATCGGCAGGTTCAGCTCAACCAAATTTAAGCACACAACAAATCAATGCAACTTTTATCCCACTGCCGCCATTATGCGAACAGCAAGAAATCGTAAAAAAACTTGATTTGCTCGTTACACTCGCAAATGATTTTGCTATCACTAAAGAGAATTTAAAGAGAATTGAAAAGAGAATTGAAAAGAGTTTGCTCAAACTTGCCCTAGAGGGCAGCTTAAGCAAACTTTATCGCAGAAGCTCCCCTACACTCTCCGCCTTTAATGAAATCAGCACTTACAACGATAACATAAAGCAAAAACGCAAAGATTTAGAAAAGAAGCTCAAAATTTGTGAAAAAGAATTAAAGCTTGAAAAAGACAAGGATAAAAAAGCCTTTTTGAAATCCCAAATTCAAATTTTAAAAAAAGAAATTGCAAAATGCAAAGAAATCACGCCCTTAAACCTTAGCGAAGCACCCTTTGAAATCCCTAACACTTGGGCGTGGGTCAAACTCGGGGATATTTGTGAGATAATAAGCGGAGAAATTATTGATTTACAAGAAGAAAATTTACCTCTGCTTGATGTGAAATATTTACGAAGTAAAGGGGATAAAAAACTAGCAAATAGCGGAAATTTCGCTAATGCTAATGATAGGCTTATTTTAATGGACGGCGAAAATTCTGGGGAAATTTTTATTACTAAAGAAAAAGGATTTTTGGGAAGCACTTTAAAAAAGCTTGAATTTTCTAGCTTAAGTCAGGTTGAATTTATGGATTTTATGTTGCTTTGCTATAAAGACTTTTTTAAAGGCAATAAAAAGGGAGCGGCTATACCGCATTTAGATAGAAAATTATTTACAAATCTTTCTATCCCCCTGCCGCCATTATGCGAACAAGAATACATAGTGCAAACTTTAGACACCCTTTTTACACTCAAAAAGGGCTTAGATTAAGAAATAAAAAATTCGCCCAGTTTCGCTTTATCATCAAAAGCTCTTGCCTCAAATTCCTTTTCTTTAAAGCCTAGTTTATAGGAGGCTTTTGGGTCGTTTTTAGTATAAGTAAGGGCTATTTTAAGTGCTAAATTTAAATCTTCCTCGCAAATATCACTACTGACTAAAGAATAAGCGCCGATTAAATCAAATAGCTTGATTTCTTCATATTTACTTGTTTTCAAAGTCCTTAAAAGCTCGTTTTCAAGCTCGTTACGCCCCACAATCATCTTTGCACCTTTTGGAAGTCTTAAATGGCGTCCGTATTTTAAAAGCTGGGCGTCATTTACTTCCATATTGCTATCAAATTCTTTAAAATCTTTAATTTTTTTCGCAAAACTTTCTAGCGTGAGTAAGCACCCACCGCCCGGGCTTTCAAAGTCCTCTATGCCAAATTCTTCTGCCATTTCAAGCTGTCTTTTTCGGCTACGCCCACTTATGCCCTCAAGTTTTGCTCTATCGACCCAGCCTTCTCTTTCGGGCTTGGTTTCAGGCAGGTTTTTCGCACACATAGGACGCAAAATTAAATCCTCCTCATCAGCGGCTAGGCGTTTAACTTTCGCCATAGCATCATTTCTTTGACTCATAGGGCGTTGTCCTAAAACCTCGCCTGTGATGATAAAACTCGCCCCCTCATCTTTAAGCATAGCAAGAGCTGTTTTAAACATAAAGGCGTGGCAGTCTATGCAGGGGTTAAAATGCTTCCCGTAGCCATATTGTGGGTTAAAAAGAACTTCTTTAAGATAAGAATTTCTCACATCAATCATTTCAAATTCCGCTCCTACTAAGGCGGCACGGCGTCTCATCTCCTCGCTTTTATCGCTTCTTGAGCCAAAGCCTATGTTGATATTTAAAGCCTTAACCGCTATGCCTTGTGAAGTGATGAGCTTCATCGCTAATAAACTATCCAAACCTCCGCTAAAAAGTGCTAATGCTTTCATAATTTTCCTTTAAAATGATATAAATAAAAATGATTTTTTGCCGATATAAAAAAGTGTAATTGTAGCATAAGGAGTGATAATGAATACAATCAATACTTTAAATGCAAATTTGCCAAATTCACAAAATATCGCGAGTCGTAAGGAAATTTTAGAACTTAAGCAAGAAG
Organism: Campylobacter upsaliensis; assembly: GCF_900637395.1. Classification (NCBI taxonomy): domain Bacteria; kingdom Pseudomonadati; phylum Campylobacterota; class Epsilonproteobacteria; order Campylobacterales; family Campylobacteraceae; genus Campylobacter; species Campylobacter upsaliensis. The sequence goes on from NZ_LR134372.1 coordinate 296,564, forward strand.
AGCAAGATAAATTTAAAGTCGATGACATCTCAAACACAAATTCAGGCTTTAAGGTGGTGTTTGAAAACAAAAAGGGCGAGTTAATGGCGGTGAGAATTAATGAGGAAAATTATCAAAATTTGCAAAATCATTTTAGCTCCTATACAAATTATATCGCTAGAGAGGACGGCTCTATCAGGCTTAATGGTGAGGCAAATGCCTTTGTGGCGGAGTGGTTTGAAAAGGTGAGCAATACGCTTTTTGACGCAAATTCTCTTCTTCAAAATGAGACCAATTTCACTTCTTTAAGCTTTCATAAAAGAACGACGCTTGAGAGCTTACAAAATCTAGCCTTGAATAAGGGGGATAGTTTAGCTAGTGGTGCAAATTTGGAGGAGAAATTAAATTTCGCTTTAGAAAAGGACATTAATCAAGACGGAAAGGTAAGTGAGCTTGATGTCAAAAAAGAAAATTTGAGCGAAATTTTAAGAGGCTTAAAGGAGGCAAGTGGTGGCGGAGCTAATGCTAACACTATGCAAGATAGTGAAAAAATAGAAGTCAAAGATAAAAAAGAAGAGGAGCTTAAAGACGAGAGAACGCCTTTAGAAAAGGCTTTAGAAGAGGGCTTTGCCTCACTTAGTGCGGAGGAAAAAGCAAAGCTTGAAAGCTCACATCCGCAGAAATTCAAAGAATTTCAATTGGAGCAAAGCTTTACACAGGATTTAAAAGCACAAATTGCACGCGGAGAAAGCCCTCTTGTAGATAAGCTTGTCTAAAAAGGCGAGCTTTCTAAGCCAAGATCTAGGGGGCTTATATTTTTTTGAGAGAAAATTTGATGCCAAGTTTTAAGGCGTGTTTCTAAAATTTGTGTATCTCTTTCGCTTTTGATAAAACTTAAGGCTTCTTTGTAAAATTCAAAAAGGGCGTTTTCATCAAGCTGTTTTTTAAGCTTTTCAGCGTTTTTATCTAAAAGGCTTAAAAGCTGTTTTTTAAGCCCTAGATGAGGCTTTGTGATAGCAAGGGCGTTAAAAAAGGCAAGATTGATTTTACAAAGTAGGCATAAGAAATCATTAAGATTAGTGATAGTGCCTAAATTTCGAAGCTCAAGTTCTCTAATGTCGCTATCCTCAAGCCCACAACCTGCCAAAACTTTTTCGCAAAGTTCCTTATGCTTAAAACAAGCCTTATCACTCATCGTTAAAAATAAAGCCCTAGCTTCACTTGAAGCTCTAAGAAAGCTTAAAAGCTCTAATTCGCCTAAATGCACTCTTGATTTTTGCGTTTCTAAAAGAGGGGTTTTAGGGGGGCGGCTGGCATTTTTGCTTAAAACGATGAGATTTTTTTCTACGCCTAGAAGTTTTGAGACTAAATTAGTATAAGAATTTGCCACTAAAGGTTCAAGCAAAAAGGTGTATTTTTGCACGGATTCTAAGGCTTTTTGTTTATCAAGGGCGGAATTTATGCTGCCCCTTAAAAGCTCTCTTATGTAAAACTCTCCAAGCTCCATAGCCTTTTCTAAAAGGGCGTGAAGCTTTTTAGCCTCATCATTTGCCACAAGCTCGGCAGGATCCTTTCCGCCCTCAAGCAAGACGACTTTGCCATCGATTTTATTAACACTTAGTAAAAAAGCCGAACGAAATGCCGCTTTGCGTCCTGCCTCGTCATTATCAAAACAAAGCAAAACCTTTGCTTCATAACGGCGGATAAGGGGGAGATGATGTTCTGTTAAAGCTGTGCCAAGCACTGCCACAGCGTTAGTAAAGCCTGCTTTATGAAAGGCTATGGCGTCCATATAACCCTCGCAAATAATCATCTCTTTTTGCCTCGCTATGCTATCCTTAGCAAGATGAAAGGCGTAAAAAATGCGTGCTTTGTCAAAAAGCGGACTTTGAGGGGAATTGACATATTTAGCGGCGTTATTTGCGTTTAAAGTCCTACCCCCAAAACCTACCAATAAGCCTTTATAATCATAAATGGGAAAGGTGATTCTATGGATAAAACTCGCATAAAATCCTCCTCTTCCATCTTTTTTAATCGCCCCCACATAAAGGGCGTCTTCGTTTGAAATTTGCTCGTTTTTAAGTAGCCTTAAGCTTTCTTCATTTCCCACTGCATAGCCAAGTTCGAATTTTTTAATGTCCTCATCGCTTAATTTTCTTTGATAAAGATAGTCTAAAGCCTCTTTATGTTTAGCTAAATTTTGCTTATAAAAGGCGTTTAAAAGGGGCAAAATGTGCTTAATTTCTTTTTTATTTTCCTCTTTTTCTTTGGTGTAGGTGAGGGTGAAATTACTTAAATGCGCCACTTTTTCTACCGCTTCAGCGAAATTCACTCTTTCAAAGTCCATTACAAATTTAAAAACATCGCCTCCAGCCCCACAGCCAAAGCAATGGTAAAAATTTTTTTGGGTATTGATGTGTAAGGACGGATTTCTATCATCGTGAAAGGGGCAAACGCATACATAAGAAGCCCCACTCCTACGCACCTGGACAAAATGAGAAATAATGCTTAAAATGTCTGCTCTTTGGCTTAAAAGTTCTATGCTATCTTTTGCTATCATAATGAAAATTATACAAAGTTTTGGCTATAATTTGTTAATTTCATTTTGCGGATATTTTATGGATTTTTTCTTTGTGGAATACAGAGACCCCATAGTGGGGCTGATTTTTCTTACTCTGCTTATTTTAGTCGTGGCTTTGGCACATTATGCGTGGAGGATTTTTGCAGACAAAGATAAGGAGCAAAAACTAGAAAAATTTATTAAAAAATTTGAGCTTGAAAACGCCCATAAAGAGCTTTTAAGAAGTGAGAATTTAAGCTTTTCAAATCTTAGCTTTTTGGCTGAAATTTTTACTAAGAGTGGCGAATTTGAAAAGGCAAGTGGAATTTATTTAATCGCTTTGGAAAAAACAAAGGATAAAAACGAGCAAGAGGAGGCTTTTTTAGCTTTAGCGAAGGTCTATTTTAAGGCGGGGTTTTTAGAAAAATGCACCGAAGTGCTTTTAAATGCCCTTAAAATTCGCTCTCGTAATAAAGAAGCCTTAAAACTGCTTAAAATAAGCTATCTTAAGCTTAAAAAATATAAAGAAAATTTAGAGCTTTTGGAGTGTTTGTTTGAATTAGGCGAGGACATTAAGGAGGAAGCTGAATTTATCAAAGCTTTAGCACTTGAAAATAAAGAAAACGCTAAAGAAAAAATTTTAAAGCTTGATGAAAGTTCTGCTTTAAAACGCTACTTGTTTGAAAAATATGGCATTTTTAAAAAGCAAAATTTAGTGCAAATTTGCGATTTGCTTTATAAGAGTAAAGAGCCTATTAATTTGGACGATGAGGAATATTATGAGTTTTTTTATATGCTTGATTTAGTGGAGAAAAAAGAGGGCTTTTCTTTTAGAAATTCACACTTTAAGATGTATCACATTTTAAAGCAAAATCATTTTAAAGCGAGACTTGAATTTTCTTATATGTGTTTGGAGTGTAAAAACATTATGCCGCTTTTTTTCTATCATTGTCCTGTGTGCTATGAATTTAATCGTTGTAAAATTTTATATGAGGTTAAAAACGATGAAACGCGTTGAAATTTATACAGATGGCTCTTGCTTAAATAACCCGGGCTTTGGGGGTTATGCTTACATCGTGCGTTATAAAGAACACGAAAAAGTGGGTGTCGGCGCAGAGGAAAACACGACCAATAATAAAATGGAGCTAAAGGCTATCATTAAGGCTTTAGAGATACTTAAAGAGCCTTGTGAAGTGTATCTTTACACAGACTCAAATTTAATGGTGCAAAGCATTAATGAGTGGCTTGAGGGCTGGGTAAAGAAAAATTTCAAAGGTAGGAAAAATGCCGATTTATGGCGTGAGTATTTACGCGTCTCAAAAGAGCATAAAATCAAGGCTTTTTGGATCAAAGCACATAACGGACATAAGGAAAATGAGCGTTGCGACACTCTAGCAAGAGAGGCAGCACTTAAGCTACAAAGAGAACATAAGGAAGCATAATGGCTAAACTCGAACGCTTAGAAGCAAAGCTAAATTACAAATTTAAAGATAAAAATCTTCTTATCTGTGCTCTAACACACAAAAGCGCAAAGAAAAATTACAATAATGAAAGGCTAGAATTTTTGGGTGATGCGGTGCTTGATTTAGTTGTGGGCGAATTTTTATTTCATAAATTTAAAAATGAAGCAGAAGGCGATTTATCCAAGCTTAGAGCCGCCCTTGTCAATGAAAAATCCTTTGCTAAAATCGCCACTTCTCTTAATCTAGGTGCTTTTATCTTTATGAGTATAGCCGAGCAAAATAACGGCGGCAAAACTAAACCTTCCATACTCTCAGACGCCTTTGAAGCTCTAATTGGTGCTTTACATTTAGAAGCTGGTTTTATAAAGGCTAAAGAAATCGCACTAAGGCTTATAGAGGAGAATTTCCCTAACATTGACGCAAAGAGCCTATTTAAGGACTATAAAACAAAACTTCAAGAAATCACACAAGCTAAAATGGGCTCAACCCCCGAATATGAAACGCTAAGAGCCTTTGGACCTGACCATCAAAAAAGCTTTGAAATCGCCTTAAATTTGGAAGGCAAAGAAATGGCAAGAGCCATAGCAAGTAGTAAAAAAGAAGCCCAGCAAATGGCGGCAAAAATCACTTTAGAAAAGTTAGGAGCATTATGAATACTTTTGGGACAAGATTAAAAATGACAAGCTTTGGAGAATCACACGGAAAAGCCATAGGCGTGGTGCTTGATGGTATGCCCTCTAATGTGAAATTTGACGAGGAATTTTTGCAAAAGGAGCTGGATAAAAGAAAGGGTGGAAGCAAATTTGCCACGCCTAGAAAAGAAAGCGATGAAGCGGAAATTTTAAGCGGAGTTTTCGAGGGTTTTACCACAGGACAGCCCATAGCTATGCTTTTTAGAAATGAAAATACGCGTTCAAAAGATTATAGTGAGCTTAAAAGCCTTTTTCGTCCCTCGCATGCGGATTTTAGCTATTTTCAAAAATATGGCATAAGAGATTATAGGGGAGGAGGGCGTTCAAGTGCTAGAGAAAGCGTAGCTAGAGTGGCAGCTGGAGCGGTGGCTGCTATGCTTTTGAGGGAATTTAATATCGAGGTTTTAAGCGGAGTTTTTGGCGTAGGCAGGTGCGTTTCGACCCTTAAAAATAATGAATTCGACTTTGAATTTGCAAATAAAAGTGAAATTTTTTGCCTTGATAAGGATTTAGAGGAAAATTTTAAGCAAGAAATTTTAAAAGCAAAAAAGGCAAAAGATAGCGTTGGAGCGGCTGTTTTTACTAAGGTTAGTGGTGTAATGGCAGGACTTGGGGAGGTGCTTTATGATAAGCTTGATTCTAAACTCGCCCACGCTTTAATGGGGATAAATGCTGTAAAATCCGTAGAAATAGGCTCTGGTATAAGCTCAAGTCAAAAAAGAGGCTCGCAAAATAACGACTCTATGCAAAATGGCAAATTTTTAAGCAATCATAGCGGAGGGATTTTAGGTGGCATTTCAAATGGCGATTTAATCGAGCTTAAGAGCTATTTTAAACCTACGCCGTCCATTTTTCTAGCTCAAAAAACGATAAATGAAGACGGCGAAAATGTCTTGTGTGAGCTAAGTGGTAGGCACGACCCTTGCGTGGGTGTGAGAGGAAGTGTGGTTGCTAATGCTATGGTTAGGCTTGTGATAGCTGATGTTTTGCTTTTAAATGCAAGTGCAAATTTAGAGCATCTTAAAGCAATTTATAAAAGCTAATCAAGACGCAAACAATAAGCCTCACCCTCATCTTTAAAGGTGAAAATTTTATCCTCACAAGGATAGCTTATGGAAGCATTTTGAAGGGGGAATTTGCCTCCTTCAAATTCTTTTAAGAGAGAGGGGAGTTCTTTTAAAAAAACGCGGTGATTTGAAATGCCTCCGTGAGTTAAATCTCTTATGATTTTATGGTCGATGTCCTCTTTTTTAGCTAGATGTAGCTTTGCCTTAAAGCCCATTTTTTCATAAATTTCATATAAAAGTTTTTTATCTTTTGCGGTTTCAAACTCATCTTCACTACCATGATAACTCACATAATGAATATGCCCGCAATGTGTTTTTTGAATTTGTAAATGGGACGGAGTTAGCAAAGAGCGTATTTCATAATGTGCCTTTGTGAAATTATTCTCATTCCAAAAAGTTTTGGTAAAGCAATGTGATGAAAAATCATCTGTGTTTATAAAAAATTCTCCGTGCCCTAAAGTCCTACCCATAAACATCTCAAAAAAGGGCAGAGGCGCGCAGGCTATATCAATGACAGCGTTGGTGTGATGAGGGGCGATTTTGGCGATTAAGTGTGCTAAATAGCCTCCATAACATCCGCCCCCATAAATGACGGGTAAGTTACCCCCCCCCCCCCCCCCATGAGTTTTGAGATCTTTTAAAACATTGATATGATCAAGTGCAGCCATAATGCCGTAATTTTGATATTCTTCATTAGGTGGGAGGAGGGTGTAGGTGAGGGTGTTGATTCTAAAATCTTTAGCTAAATTTCCCTTTTTCTTTTCTTTTTGTATGGATTCTTCTATAAATTTTAAAGCTTCTGTGCTTGTTAAATTTGCATAGGGTAAGCCTACATCTTGACAAAGCTTGATTAAATTTGCTTTATCCTCTTCAAGTATGGCGATTTGAGCGCTATATTGTTGCTCTAAGTTATTCACGCGACAACAAAAGCAATGATACAGCACATTTACAGCCGCCACGCCGAATTTAGAAGCGATTTGTTTTCTAGTAAAATCCATCATTCTAAGGTCTGTATTTGTCCCAAAACCACCGATGATGAAAAAGATTGCCTTAGGATTTTGTGGGGAGCTTAGGCGGTATTCAAGCTTGGAATTTCTTTTAATGCCAAGTTCCACATCATCACAAGAAGAAATAAAAAATTGCTTATCTATCATTTTTAGCCTTTAAATTTATAAATAAATTTAACATAGCTTTTTAAACTATCATAAAATTTGATAATTTTTAATGCTCCTTAAAAATCATACCATTTGCTACGGCTCTTAAGGTTTTATAAGAGATGAAAAAGACTGCAAAAAGTGCTAAAATGAGTGCTAAAACCCCTAAAAATCCATAAAAATACTTAAATTTATAAGTGATAAATAAATCAAAACTTGCTATGCTAAAAGCACATAAAGGAAAGGTAAAAGCCCACCAAGACGGAGCAAAGCTAAGTTTGCTAAAAATTTTGCTTAAAAAGATTAATAAAAGCACGAAAAATAAAGCTATAAAATACACCATTAAGCTTAAAATGCTATGTGTTTGAAAAAGACTATGAAAATCTAGCACAAAAATGCTAGGCGGAGCGATGAAAATAAAAAGCGTAGGGATAAATTTAGTCTCCAAACTTTGCTCAAAAATAAGCCTTTGCATAATCATCGCACTTAAAATAATCCAAAAAAAGCACCCTATGGAAAAGAAAAAAAGTAGCATATCTTTTGGGGCATTGATGAAAGCGCCGCTAAGTGGGACTATTAAATTTCCAACGACAGGGATAAACCACGCAGGAGAAAGCAAGGAGCTTTTCATACTTTCTTTAAACCAAAAACTCATCACATATAAGCTTAAAATAAGCTGTAAAGCACTCGCCACATAAAAACTTCCTAAAATCACCCACCAAAATCCACTTTCCTTAGAGATAAAATCACTCCAAAACGCCGTAATAATAAGCATACTTATAGGTACACTTGAGAGAAAATTAATCTTAACTTGATGTGTGAAATCCTCTTTAAAAGCTTTAAAATGATAGAGTATTTTCGCACCATAACACACAAATAAAAGTGCAAAAACAATCAATGCTAAAATCGCAAAAATAAAGGCAGACCACGCTAAAAAATCTTGATGATTAAAAGCCATACTAGCTTTTTTAAACGCAAGAGAAAGCCCTCCAATCCCCATAACCGAAGCAAATAAAACTATGGGAAAATTTGCAAGTTTTGAAATTTTTTCGATATTTTCTTGCATTATGACTCCTTATCTGCCATTTTAACGCCTTCTTCCCACAAACTATGTCTTTCTTTAATGTAGTTAGCATCGACCTTGCCACTAAACATAGCCCCTAAAAGAGGGCGATTTGCCTTAAATATAAAAGCTGCTAAATGCCCTATAATCCCTAAAATAATTAAAATCATACCAAGATTATGTAGCTGTGCACTCCAAAAATAAAGCCCCTCGCTTAAATTCCACCCCGCTAAATTTTTAGCCGTTTTAATGAGTCCTGTGATAATTAAAAGAAGCAAAACAAGCCCGATGAAAAAATAAGCCAATCTTTGCTCGGGTAAATATTTCTCACTCTTTGGCTCAACTCCTCCAAAAAGCATAGCTTTGATAATTTTAAGACTTTTTACTCCGTCGCCTTTTTTAGGAAAGATGTCAAATTCCGCTCTAGCTATGTGGAAAAATAAGTGAAACGCCACGAAAAAAATGAGGCTAAAAGCCCCTACATAGTGCATTATAAGACTGATATGATAGTCCCCACTCCACGCCATTAGGGGCAATTCGTTAATCATATATCTTTTTGAAACGGGCATTTGAAACATACCGCTTATAATTAGTGCAAAAGTGCTTACCGCCACACCCCAATGCACGATACGATTTTGCAGACTTTGACGCAATATCATTTTTTTAATTTTTTTCATAACTCTTCCTTTTTTATTTTTCTAGCTTTTGTCACAGCGATAGCTCCAGCTACTACGCCTACAAGAGGTGCGGTTAAAACGCCTTTGATGAGAGTGGAGTCTTCATTGATGAAATTATCCACCTTAACTTTCATATGCGGTCGTCCTACTTGTCCGGTATTTTCATATTTTTTAGCGATAGCTTCATCGATTTTGGTAAAATCCACAGAAGAAATGTAAAAAGTGCTCGTTCCGCCATTTTGCGTATCGCCATAGATGAATTTTCCCTGCTTTTTAGCCTTTTCGACAAGATTTAAAATTTTAGCCTTGTCGTCAAAAATTATGGCATTTTTTGGGCATTGTGTTTCACAAGCTGGTTTTTTGCCTTCTGCGAGTAAGTCCGCACACATATCACATTTAAACATAGCACCCCCACCAGCTAATTTTGGAGCGATTTTAAGATAAATTCCAACCCCAGCTTGTCTTTGAGGAATCCCCCAAGGACAGACATCACGGCACTTTGCCCCACCAAAGCAAAAATGCTCATCGATATTAACGGCGTTATTTTTATCCTTAGAAATCACCCCAAAAGGGCAAATTTTTTGACAAGTAGGATCATCGCAGTGCATACAACGACGCGGAATAAAAATTTTTTTAGAATCCACCTCCACAGCCTCCACAAAGGTCCAGTTATAAGGACTTAAACGGGAAATGTCGTTTTGTTTTTGTGAATAATCCTCATTGATTTTACGCGGAAAATAATTAGGAATTTCTTCCACAGGCTTAGGAAAACGCGCCGCATTTTTCTCCTTACACGCACTTACACATTTTGGCATATCAAAGCCAGTGCAGCCATCGCAGCGGTCTAGGTCTATAATGCTAGCCTTGCCTTTAATCTTACTAAAGTCTAAATTTACACCAGCGACTAAAACGGGGCTTAATGCTAAGGATTTTAAAAATTTGCGTCTTTGCATAATGCTAACCTTTTAAATAATTTCTAGCATTGTATGTAAATTTAAGTGCTTTGTGTGTAACTTTATTACAAAAAAAGGCTTTTAAAGGCGAGATAAAATGTGTAATGTAAAAATATTTTGCTTTATGTTTCTTATATGATAACAAATATTTTAATACATAAGGAGACACAATGAAAAATGTTATCAAATTAGGTTTGCTTAGTGCAATTGTTGCCACTTTATTTTCTGCTTGTTCTTCAGAGCCAAAGAGTGTGCAATATTATGAAGATCCAAAAAATGCTAAAGAATTGGAAGCCAAAATACAAGAATGCGATAAAAACGCTAATTCTGCAAAAACTAATACAGAATGTGCAAATGCTTACAAGGCACGATACTCAAAATCACTTCAAAATTTTCAAAATGAAAAACTTACAGACGAAGAAATTAAAAAGTATTTTAAACATAGAGATAACAAATGAATTTTTTCAAACTCTAGGTTATAGAACAAATTATTAATGCCATTAGATAAACAGGAACAAGCGATAAGATTACTGAACTTTAAGCCTTTATATCTTTAAAGGCTTAATTTTATCTAATGCTACAAAGTCTTTTTCTGTATGTAAAATGCAATTTTTTAAAGTGCTTATAATTTCTGCTCTTTCAAAGCTTCGCTTTGATGATGAGCGATTAAAGGCTCGATAAGCTCGTCAAAAAGCCCTCCCTCCATAATGGCATCAAGTCTATAAAGCGTAAGATTAATGCGATGGTCGCTAATGCGGTTTTGTGGGAAATTATAAGTGCGTATGCGTTCGCTCCTATCGCCACTTCCCACTTGAGACTTGCGTGCCTCGCTTTCTTTGGCTAATCTTTCACTTTCTTGCATTTCATAAAGTCTCGCTTTTAGGATTTTCATCGCACTTTCTTTATTTTTATGTTGAGATTTGCCGTCTTGATTGACGACAACTAAGCCACTTGGTATGTGAGTGATACGAACGGCTGAATCTGTGGTATTGACACTTTGTCCGCCGTGTCCTGAAGAACGCATAACATCGATTTTAAGGTCGTTTGGATTGATTTGAATTTCTATATCATCGACCTCTGGCATAATGGCGACTGTGATGGCTGAGGTGTGAATTCTACCTTGAGATTCTGTTTGAGGGATTCTTTGCACTCTGTGTGTGCCACTTTCAAATTTGAGCCTTGAGTAAGCTCCTGTGCCTTTAACAAGCATAATAAGTTCTTTAAAGCCTCCCGCACTGCCCTCACTTGAGCTAACAATTTCAATCTTATAGCCTCTTAAATCCGCATATCTTGCGTAAGCTTTGACTAAATCTCCCACAAACAAGGATGCCTCATCCCCTCCCGTCCCTGCACGAATTTCAAGGAAGATATTTTTTTCATCGTTTGGATCTTTAGGTAGAAGTAAGATTTTAATTTCTTCTTCAAAATTGATTTTTTCTTCTTCTAAATTTTTCAATTCTTCTTTAGCAAGTTCGCTAAATTCTGGGTCATTTAAAAGGGCTTTATTATCTTCAATTTGAGTGAGTGTATTAAAATAATCTTTTGTTTTTAAGACTATGGGTTCTAAATTTTTTTGCTCTTTGGAAAGAGAGGTCATTTTTTCTATATCATTAATAATTTTTGTATCGCTAAGAAGAGTGTTTAATTCTTCATAGCGTTTGAGAAAGGGTTGTAATTTTTCCGCTAACATTTAGGCGATTTTGTTGATTAAAAGGGCAAGTCTGCTCACGCGGCGTGCGGCAGTTTGTTTTTTAAGAAAGCCACGACTTACCATAGCGTGGATGCTTTTATTTGCGATTTTAAAAGCTTCGTTAGCTGCGTTTTTGTCATTATTTGCAGCAGCTTCTCTAACGGCTTTTGTGATGTTCTTAAGTCTAGTTCTATAAAATCTATTTCTTTCTGTTTTTTTGATGGTTTGTCTTGCTCTTTTTTCGGCGGATTTGTGATTTGCCATAAAATTTCCTTATCTTAAAATTAAAACTAGGATTATATAAAAGTAAAAGTTAAAATAGACTTAATTTAAGTAAAAATTAAAACAAAGTTTTCAAAGAAATATCCCAAGCGACTAGATTAAATTTAAGCAAAAAGCCGTAAATCACTGCACATAAAAGCCCAGCAAAAAGCCCTGCTAACATATCATCAAGCATTACGCCTAAGCCACCCTTGACCTTTTTGTCTATTTTGCCGATGATAGATGGCTTAGTGATGTCAAAAAAACGGAAAAAGATAAAGGCTAAGACGAAATTTAAAAGTGAATTTTCTGCACTTGCCGCAATAGCACAAGCTAAAAAAACTCCCGCCACTTCGTCAATGACGATGTGTTTATCATCGTGTTTTTGTGTCTTTTTTTCATAATCATCAATCACGCGTATTGAAGCGATGAAAATCAAAATGGAAAGTAAAAAAAGTGTTTGTTCTCCTAAATATCTAAGCACAAAAAAGGCAGGAATCATCGCCGCTAAAGTGCCAAAGGTTCCGGGTGCTTTTTTCACACTTCCTGAATAAAAAAAGGTTAAATAAAATCTTTGCATTTCACACCATATAAGTCATTTGATGAACTTCTAAAAGTTTTTGGTAAAATTCCTCATCGCTTTTATCTTCTAAAATCCCATCTGTTGGGAAGAGATTTTGGTAAAGTTGCTGTAAATTTTTAAGGCGTTGTGGAAAAAGTGCGCTTAAGATAAGACTTGAAATTTCCTTACGCATAAAAACAGCAGGAGGGATTATACCAGCTCTTAGTAAATCTTTTAAAGAATTGGCATTATAGTGCAAATGATGATGTGTGCCGTGCGGACAAGAGCGTGTTGAGACGATCATTTTGCATTGATCGCAAAAAACAAATTCTGGTAAAATAATCGTTTCTATACCATAATCTTTAGAAAATTCATCAAGAATGCTTTTGGGTTGATTAGCATCGTAAAACATACCCAAACCGCTATGATTTTGCCCTACGACAAGCTTAGTGCAGCCAAGACTTTTTGCGATAATGCTTTCAAGCCCGGGATTTAGGTGTGCGTGAAAAATATTAATATTTTTAAGCGGAAAGACAAAAATGCATTCTTTTGGCAGATAATTTTGAATAAAAGTTTGTAAATATTTTTCTTTAAGCTCAAATTCAAAGCCATTTGCTTCATAGGACTCTATGAGAAAAACTACTACCAAATCAGCCTTATCAATGGTCCAGCGAAAAATTCTTTCATGTGCTCTATGAAGTGGGTCAAAGCTTGAAACAATTGCGGTGATTTTTTGTGCATTTCGTGCGTTTTTAATGCGATTAAATTCTTGTTTATAAAAGGAGAGTTCATTGCGGTAGAGTTCTATTTCTCCATAGATGTAAAAACTATTTTCATTATTAAGTGGGCAGATGTTTGGATTAAAAATATTGATAAAATTTTTATCATCTTTGAATTTATCTTGATAAATAATATGCCCTACAATTTCGCCGTTTAATTCAAGCTCTAGCAAATCCTTAGACTTTAAATCTTTCAAAATACTACAATCGCTTGGAGCGAAGCTTAAGGGGTATGGAAAACTTTCATTTTTAAATTTGCCCGTTTTTAAAATTTGCTTACTTTCTTTTTCACTCATCAAGCGTGAGCAAGAGCCTAGTAATCCCTCCTTAATGAGTGAAAGTATGCCAAATTCACTAGAATTAATCTTAATGCTTTTATTTTTTCTTACTGATTTCATATTTTTTCCTTTTTTCCCATAAGGATTTGCGTGAAATTCCAAGTTTTTTGGAGAGTTCTGTGTCTGCGAAAACATTTTGATAGCTTAAAATAATGTGCTTGATATATTCATCTATGGTTAAAATTTCATTATTATTAATATCCTTTTCATCATGATTAAAATCGATACAATGAAATCCAAGCTCTTCGAAATTAAGTTCGCAAATTTTGTGTGTATGGATAATAATAGCTTTATTTTTGACAAATTCTAAAAGTTTTTCTTTTTCATTATGTTTTAAAATTTGAAAATGGCTTAAAAAAAGCACTTTGTTTTCTAAATCAAGCTTCATCACCTTATCCACAGAATTTGGCACAGATAAATCGACATAACAAAGTTCCACATTACACTCGTTCATATAGGAAAAAGCGAAAGCATCTGCGTAGCTTTGCTTGTTGGTTTGTAAGATAAGGGGGAGTTTGAGTTTTTTATATGAAAAATGTGGTAATTTTACCGCACTAAGACGCGATTTGATATAGTTTTGATAAGTAGAATTAAGCAATAAAAGATGTCTAAAATCTTGATGATGTTTGATTTTTCTTAATAATTCTTCCATCATAAAAGGCTTTTGTATATAATCGCTTGCCCCCATTTTCAAAGGTGTGGAAACGGTGTCTGTGCTAATGTAAGAAATAAGCAAAATGACGATGTTGTTTTTAAATTTTTCCACAGCTTTTAAGAAATTTGGCGTGTTAGAGGAGATTAAAACAATTTCATAGTTTTTTTGCCCTATTAATTCATCATAAGAATTAAAAATTTCGCAACTATATCCCAAATCACTTAGCCTCATCGCTATACTTTGTGCTAAGTAAAGTTCATTTTCTATAATTAAAACTCGCATTATTTAGTCCAATCAAAATATTTTAAATTCACACTTGCTTGCACGGCTATACCCTCGCTTCTTCCTATAAATCCTAGCTTTTCTGTGGTGGTGGCTTTGACATTGACTCTAAATTCATCAAGGTCTAAAATTTGGGCGATATTTTTGGCTATTTCTTTTTTAAAATCGCCAATTTTAGGCTTTTGTGCTAGGATTGTGATGTCGATATTAACACAAGTGAAGCCGTATTGCCTTATTTGCGTGTAAATTTGGGCTAAAAGTTTCATAGAATCGGCATTTTTATACTTTAAATCTGTATCTGGAAAAAGCTCTCCTATATCTCCAAGCGAGGAAGCACCCAAAAGTGCATCGCTAAGAGCGTGTGCTAAGACATCGCCATCGCTATGGGCTTTTAATCCTATTGTAGGATGGATTTCAACCCCTCCTAAAAGCAAAGCGCGTTTTTCTCCAAATTCATGCACATCAAAGCCATTTCCGGTGAAAATATCCTTGCTAGGGGCAGGAAGCTTAAGCTTTTTAAGATCTTCTTTAAAGGTGATTTTACGCGCATTTTCTTCGCCACTTACAAACCAAATTTTACCTCCCACAGCAGCGATAGCCGTGCTATCATCTGTGAATTCTTGTCCTGTTTGAAGAGCTTTTTTAAGTAGGGCGGTGCGGGAGAGTTGCGGGGTTTGTATGAGCTTGATTTTCTCCCTTTGCAAACTTTGTTCATTTTCATAAAGTGCGGTATCACAAACCTTTAAGGCGGGTGTGATACAGTCTGCATTATGGATATTTTCTAAAAGGCGGTTGAATAAATTTTTTGAGATTAAAACCCTTGCTACATCACTTACCATTACAAATTCACTTTCAACTAAATCAAGAGCGTTTTTTAAAGACTGCATTCTGCTTGCTCCGCCTTGCACAAATTCGTAATTTTTTGCAAATTTTTTCATATAAGAAATGTTACTAGATGTAACAATTATTTTTTTAAAAGAATAAAAAGAGCTTAAATTTTTTGTCGCAAAAAGCCAAAGGGGGTCATCGCCTAGGCGGATAAATTGTTTTTTTACGCCCATATTAAAGCGTGTAGAATCTCCAGCTGCGAGCATAATTAAGCTTATATTTGACACTTTTACTCCTTGCAAATTCTTATGTTACTATATTATACACTTTAAGAAGCTAATTTTTAACTTTTTAAGAGTAAAATTTATTTTATTAAGCATAAGGAGAAATGATGATAGAAAAGATTAAAGAAAGACTAGCTAGAGTGAAATATCCTAATTTTGAAAAGGATATTATGAGTTATGGCTTTGTCAAAGAAATCAGAGCAGACGATGAAAAGGCTTACATAAAGCTTGAGATAGTCGCCGCAAATCCTAGCATAGCGGATACTTTGAGAAAGGATATTGATGAAGTCTTAAAAGATCTTAATTTAAAGGACATTAAGCTAGAAATTTTACAACCACAAATCGAAGAAGAAAAAAGCAATTCAAAAAGTGGGAAAAATGTCGCTCCACAGGTTAAAAATTTCGTTATGGTTTCAAGTGGTAAGGGAGGTGTGGGTAAAAGCACTACCGCTTTGAATTTGGCTATTTCTATGGCGAAAATGGGCTTAAAGGTGGGTATAGTCGATGCGGACATTTATGGACCTAATATCCCAAGAATGCTAGGAGAAGTCGGCACTCAACCTGAAGTCGTGGGAGCGAAATTAAGACCTATTTTAACACACGGAATTTATATGATGAGTATGGGCGTTTTGATAGAAGAGGGGCAAGGGCTTATGTGGCGTGGAGCGATGATAATGAAAGCGGTGGAGCAGCTTTTAAGCGATGTTTTGTGGCCTGAGCTTGATGTGCTATTTTTAGATATGCCTCCTGGAACGGGCGATGCGCAAATTACCTCCGCACAGAGTATTCCTATTAACGCTGGTGTGTGCGTTTCTACTCCGCAAATTGTTTCTTTAGATGATAGCAAGAGAGCTTTAGATATGTTTCAAAAGCTTCATATCCCCATAGCTGGAGTGATAGAAAATATGAGTGGCTTTTTATGTCCTGATAATGGCAAAGAGTATGAAATTTTTGGCAAGGGTAATGCTAAAGCTATGGCAGAGCTTTACGGCTGTGAGCTTTTAGCACAAATTCCTCTTGAGATGAGTGTAAGAGAGGGTGGCGATGAGGGTAAGCCTGTGAGCTTTTATCAAAGTGAAAGTGTGAGTGCGAAACGCTACGCTGAGGCGGCACAAAAGCTTTGGGATTTTATCCAAAAAAATGGCAGTAGTGATAATGCGGCGATTCAGCCTGTGATGAACGGCAAAAGCGCTTGTTCTAGTTAGATTTTAATTTTCGTAAATTTTCTAATAAAATTTTTTCCTCGCCTATGCCTTTAGAATAGTAGAATTTAAGGGCTTGGCTGAGGTATTTTTGCTCGACATATCCTCCAAAGTCGTGTGGATAAAGATAATCCTTGCTTTGTGGAGCGTTATTGTTTAAGTAAGCTGGGATTGGTAGAGGTGGATTATTTCTTACGAAATGCAATGCCTCATTAATGGCTTTATAGCTGGAATTTGACTTCATAGCACTAGCTAGATAAATGACGCATTGTGCTAAAATAATTCTAGCTTCTGGATAGCCTATATTTTTAACCGCTTCAAGTGTCGAAGTTGCTAAGATAAGAGCCTTACTATCGGCATTTCCTATATCTTCACTGGCAAATATCACTAAACGCCTCGCGATAAAATCTGCACTCTCTCCCCCATCAATAAGCCTTGCAAGATAGTAAAGTGCCGCATCGACATCGCTGCCTCTAAGGCTTTTTATCAAAGCACTTGCTAAAAGATAGTGCGTATCTTTAGAGCTTACTCCTTCGCTATTTGTGGTGTTTCTAAGTTTTTTAAGATTTTTAAGATTAATGTGCTTTTGCTCTAAAACAAGCACAAATTCGATTAAATTAAGCATAGATCTTGCATCGCCACTTTTAAGCAAAAAGTCCTTAGCATCATCATCAAGCGTGAAATTAAGGTTTTTTTGCACTTTTTTTAACAAAAGCTCTAATTCCTCCACGCCTAAAGCTTTAAAATGAAAAAGCATACTACGACTTCTTATGCCTTGACTTAGGACAAAATAAGGATTTTCCGTGCTTGCACCGATTAAAATAAGACGATAATTTTCCATAGGGATTAAAAGCATTTCTTGTTGGGTTTTGCTAAGACGATGAATCTCATCGATGAAAATGAGGGGTTTATAGAGGCTATTTTTATAGTTTTCTAAGATTTTTCTTAGTTCTTCAAGTTTAAAATTTCCTCCATCAAATTCATAAAAATCTAAGCCAAATTCCTTAGCCACCACTCTTGCAAAGCTTGTTTTACCAGAGCCAGCTACGCCAAAAAAGAGACTATGGGGAAGTTTTTGCATCGCAATGAAGCGTTTAAAAACTTCCACCAAATCATTTTGTCCTAAAATTTCATCTAAATTTTGAGGGCGTAATTGTAAGGTTAAAGGCATCACCTATCTTTAAATAAACTAGGACTATCTACCATCACGCCATCGGCTTTTAGCACTTTTGCTTTTTCATAAGCTTGAGGAGTGTTGATGCCAAAAAGTATCACCTTGCCCTCATTTTGTCCAAAACACTCCATAGCTTCATTATCCCAAGTAAGAGTCGTTTCACTCACGCCCTCTCCTAGAGTAAATTTCTCAACCACCTTAACCGCTCTTTCAAGTTCCAAACCATAATACACATTTTCTTGCTCTTCTGCCTTGCAAAAATGTGTCAAACTTACATCGGCTAGTTTTTTACGAGTTGCACCTCTAGTTGCAAAGCTTGGTATTTCTTTACTTAAAGCAAGTATATAATTATCTTCAGTGGAATAAAGTCGCACTCTATCCAAACTCTTCGTTTTTTTCAAAAGTTCTAACAAAATTTTAGCTTGCTCTTTATCGTTGGCGTCGGGACTTTTAAGGTCGATATAAAATTGCGTTCGCGGAAACTGCTTTAAAACCTCTTCAAGCAAGGGAATATAAAGCTTGTCATTACTATAAATAGCTTTATTAGCTGGGGATTTTGTAATATGAATGTTTTGAAGTTGTTTGGCATCAAATTGAGAAATTTTACCTTGCTTATCTGTTAAGGCACTCAAATCGCTAGGACGATAAAGGACGAATTTTTTATCCTTACTCAGCTGCACGCTAATCCAAATCACATCGGCTTTGTTTTTTAAAGCAAGTTTAATTGCTGCAAGTGTATTTTCTGGTGCATCAGCTGTGCCAGCACGATGTGCAACAAGCAGTGGATTTGCCGATAAAGTTAAAGCCAACATTAAAACATACAAAACTATTTTCATCAAATTTCCTTACAATTTTGTATAAAATCCTAAAAAATTTAGGATTTTTGTTCTAAAACATAAAGCTTATTTTCTCCATCTTGATAGGATAAAATGTGAATCTTGCCTTCTTTAAAAAATAAGCTTCTTGCATTGGTGATGGTGTTTGGATAAGCTATTACCTTTACAATCTCTTCTTTTGAAGGATTTATAACGGCTATAACATTATGATTTTTACTTAAAGCGTAAATTTTACCATCTTTAAACGCCATAGAGCTTACATATAAATCACCCAAAGTTTTACCTTCTTTAAGTGCTGCTTTTGGACTAAATTCGCCTGAAAGAACTCTATCTTTTAGAGAAACTTTAGAGATGATGAAGTCTTTTGCGTTTTTGTTATTTGGCACTGTGGCTAGGTAGAGGTAATTTGCATCATTTGTCATACTAGCGACATGGTGAAATTTCGCACGCACTGTATCAAGTCTGCCACGACCTAAATCCTTGCCTTGTCCTTCAAATTTATCCGCTCCTTTGATAAAATCTGCATATTGCAAAACTTCATCGGCGTTTTCATTTTTAGCAAATCTTAAGAAAGATTTATTTGAACCCATAAGTAAGAATTTATCTTGCATATAAGGAATAATGCCTATGATAGGATCAATAGTCGCTGAGAAGTAAGGGTCAAGCTCAAAAGCACTTTTGATATTAAAATTTTCGTCCATAAATGCTACATCAAATTTAGAACTTGCCACAAATTCCCCACCTATAAAATCAAGCGTGTTAATTGGCTTATCAAAGCTAATATTTTGCTCACTTACGATTTTTAAATCTTCATCAATTTTTGTAAAAGGAGAGTTTTGGCTATCATTGTCAAAAACAATGCCTAGTTTCTCACTTGCAGGAGCGAAAGCATAATCGGGAGCTTTCACATCGCGTTTTCCTAAGAAAGAGATATTTTGCCATAAGCCGCTCCAGCCTTTATCGCTCCAAATGATGTATTTTGGATTAAGAGTGAATCTTACAGGGTCTCCTTGCCCAACATAAGGAGGCACACCCGTGCTAACAAAAGCTTGAAAAACATTAGAGGCTACGATGAAAGTGCTGATTAAAACAGCGACAAAACTAAATTTAGTCCATTGTCTAAATTTTTCCCCTGCCATTTCTGTCTCAAATGCACTAAATTTCGGTGCAAAAGCAAAAATCACGCCCAAAATAAGCACCACAGCCCAAAAGACAACTTCAGCCCAAAAATAAGTATGAATTCCAAACACAGCCAAGCCAAAGCCTTGATCTAAGTCTCTGTGAGCGTGATTACCAAAATGGGCGAAAGATTGATAAAGACCAAAAGCTGTCATAATCAAAAGAGCCGCCAAATATTTGCCCTTAAGTCCATAACGCACGATAAAAAGAGCAATAACGCCGATGAAAATCATCGCTTCTCTTTGTCCCCAGCAAAGTGTGCAAGGGCTATCCTTTAAAACATAACCAAAAATTAAATTTGCAATACCAACAGGCAAAAGTATGATTAAAAAGCCTGCTAAACACATTAAAGTGTAGAAATTTTTTGTTTTATTGATTTCACACATTTTTATCCCTTATAAGTTCATAATTGTCAAAAACGCACTGGACTTGTGTCCAACATAATAAAAAATCATAATAGCCCAAGATACCATCACTAAACCAAAAGCAAGTTTTTCTTTTTCTGGTTTTGCTAGGATTAAAACAAGGGCAATTAAAACAAGTAAAAGTTCTAAAAACTCCATTTTGTCTCCTTTGAAAAATAAAAAGCGTAATTTTATAGAAAGAAACATAAGAAAAAATTAAATTTTTATAATTTTTTCATAAATTTAACCCCCCCATAGGCTTGTAAGGAATTTTTAATTATTTTATAATCGCATAAATTTTTCAAGGAATTTTTATGAGAATTATTGCGTTAATTTTATGCTTTATTTGTGCCTTATGGGCAAGTCCAAAAGATACGCTCATCGTAGCTGTGGAAAATGAAGCGTCTAAAATCAATCCCGCTTATAGTGAGGATCATGATGCGGTGATAGGTTTGATTTTTTCGGGTTTAATTCGCTTTGATGAAGATATGAAAGCAAAGCCTGATTTAGCAAAGTCTTGGAGCATTAGCAAGGACGGCTTAGTGTATGAGCTTGAGCTTAGAGATGATGTTTTGTGGCACGATGGGGCTAAATTTAGTGCTAAAGATGTGAAATTTAGCCTTGAAGCTTTTAAAAATCCTCAAAATAATGCCGAAATTTATGTCAATTTTAAGGATATTGAAAAGATAGAAATTTTAAGTGATTATAAGATCAAAATCACACTTTCGCGTCCCTTTGTCGGCTTTTTGGACTCTTTAAGTGCTGGTATGCTTCCTTCTCATTTGCTTGAAAATGAAAATTTAAGCACAAGTGAATTTAATCAAAATCCAGTCGGCACAGGCGCTTTTAAATTTGAAAAATGGAAAAAAGGCGAGTATGTCAGTTTGGTCGCAAATGAAAATTTTCATTTAGGAAAAGTGAAGAGTAAAAGACTGATTTTAAGGCATATTAACGATGCAAATGTCGTTGCTGTGGAGCTTAAAAATGGTAAGATTGATGCAGCTTTGATTGACTCTTCTTTATTAAAAAGCTTTGAAAATGATAAAAAATTTAAGGTTTTAAGAGAAAAATCGGCTGATTATAGGGCTTTAATGTTTAATTTGGAAAATGAATTTTTAAAAGATAAAAATGTCCGCTTAGCATTAAATTATGCAGTTAATAAACAAGCCATTGTTGATAATATCTTACACGGATACGGCTTCATCGCCTCACATCCCTTAGAGAATTCTTGGGCAGCACCTAAGGAATTTAAAAGCTATACTTATGATGTAAAAAAAGCTGATGAGCTTTTGCAAAAAGCAGGTTTTAAGAAAAATGAAAAAGGCTTGTATGCAAAAAATGGCAAAATTCTAAGTTTTGACATTTATACGATGAGCAATGACCCATTACGCGTGAGTTTGGCTGGAATTTTACAAAGTGAATTTAAGAAATTTGGAGTGGAAGTTAAGGTCGTGGCTAAACCTGCTGGAAGCTTTGATTATTCTAAAGTTGATAGTTTTTTAATAGGCTGGGGCAGTCCGTATGACCCTGACTTTCATACTTATAGAGTGTTTGAAAGCTCACAAGATACAAATAAAAATTCTTCAGGCTGGAATTTTGGGCATTATAATGACAAAAATGCCGATGAAGCTTTAGAAAAAGCAAGAAATTCACTAGATCCTCAAGAAAGAAAAAAATATTATGTCCAATTTATTAACGCTCTTTATGAAAATCCGCCCTTTATTTTTCTAACTTATTTGGATTTTGCTTTGGTTTATAAGGCGAATTTAAAGGGGATTAAGCCACGAATTTTAGGACATCACGGCGTAGGCTTTACTTGGAATATTTATGAGTGGAGTCAAAATTAGTGTTTAAACGCCTCATTTTTGTGGTATTTATCGCTTTTTTTAGCACCTTTTTATGTTTTAGTATGCTTTATTTTAGTAAGGGAAGCATAGCCTATGCAAAAGGCACAAATGCCATAAGCTTGGAGGCGAAAGAACGCCTTGAAAAAAGTTTTGATTTAGATAAGCCCTTATTAAAGCAGTATAGCTCTTGGCTTTTTAAAGCTTTAAGGGGGGATTTTGGCGTATCCTTAATCCACGGCGAGAAAATTGTAAGTCTTATTAAAGAACGCTTTTTTAATACGCTTATTTTAAGCTTGAGTGCGTTTTTTGTTTTATTTTTAGCTTCTTTAACACTTGGAATTTTATGCTTACTTTATCCTAATTCACTCTTAGAAAAGTTAATTCATATCCTTAGTATGAGTTTTTTTGCTCTACCTTCTTTTGCCTTATCTTTAGTTTTTATTTTGTTTTTTGCGGTATTTTTGCAAATTTTACCAAGCTCAGGCACCACAGATATAGGCTTTGAAGATGATATTTTAAATAGAATTAATCATTTAATTTTACCTGTTTGTGTTTTAGTTTTATCTCATTTAGCCGTTTTTATGCAAGTGGCTAAAACTTCGCTTTATCAAAGCTATGAAAAGCCCTTTATTTTGAGTGCTTATGCAAGAGGTCTTAGTCAAATAAGAATTATTTTACACTTTACATTAAAACACGCTCTAAGTCCTATTATTTCATATTTTGGAGCTTGTGCTTTAAGCTTTATGATGAGTGCTTATGTGGTGGAGAGTGTTTTTGCTTATGGAGGACTTGGGAATTTAATGATTGAAAGTATTATTTTTAAGGATTATCCTGTGGTTTTAGCTTTGGTTTTTGTTAGCGTTTTGTTAGCGGGATTTTTTACCTTTTTGGCTGATTTAATTTGTTTATTTCTTAATCCTCGCTTAAGGGGCATCAATTGAAAATTTTTTATCTTTTAAGTCCTTTATTTTTAGCACTTTCATTAGCTTTCTTTACGCCTTTGTTTAGCTCCTATGACCCACATTTTGGTGATATTAATGCAATTTATATTGCTCCTAATTTAAAGCACATTTTAGGCACGGATATGCTAGGTAGAGATTTATTTACACGCATACTTTATGGCATTAAAACTTCTTTTTTTATAGGCTTGTTAAGCTCTTTTTTGATCTTAGTTTTGGCACTTTTTTATGTCTTTGTGGCAAGATTATTTTTTTATACTTTTTTTATGCGTTTGCTTGATATGTTTTTAGCCTTACCTTTTTTGCTTTTGATGATGTTTTTTTCGGGTTTTATGAGGGGGAATGATTTGAGTATGATTTTAATAATAGCCTTAACGCATTGGAGTTTTGTAGCGAAACTTTTTGCAAGTGAGTTAAAAAGGCTTGAAAATTTGGAATTTTATCAAGCAGCCTTAGTGCTTGGAAGCACAAAAACTAAGGCGTTTTTTAAGGACTTGCTACCGCCTTGCTTTTCACTTTTATCTGTGCTTTTTGTGCTTAATATTGTGCATGCTATTAGCACAGAGGCAACTTTGAGTTTTTTTGGTTTAGGACTTGATTTTGAAATCGCCAGTTTAGGAAATATTCTAAACGAAGCGTCAAAGGCTGTTTTTATAGGAGCTTGGTGGATTGTTCTTTATCCGCTTTTAGCTTTACTTATTCTTATCTTGCCGCTTTTAGCCTTAAGTGCGTATTTAAGAAAATATTTTGGTGTGAGCTTATGATTTATTTAGAAAAATTAAATTTAAGTTATGAAAATATAAGACTTTTAAGAGATATTTCTTTAAATTTACAAGAAGGAAAACATTTGGCGATTATGGGCGAGAGTGGGAGTGGCAAAAGTCTATTTGCTAGGGCTTTAATTGCTTTATTTTCTCAAAATTATCGTTTAGAAGCCAAGCAATTTTTGATTAATGAAAAAAACCCTACCAAACTTAAAAAGAAAGCCTTGCGAGAGTTTAGAAGTGAAGTTGCTTTAATTTTTCAGGACGCACAAAATAGCTTTTATCCTTATCTTAATTTGGGAGATCTTTTTCACATCGTTTTAAAAACACACACAAATTTAAATGCAAAAGAGCGTAAAAGCAAAGCTTTTCAATGTATGCAAATGCTAGGATTAAAAGACTTGGAACTTTTATGGCACTCTTTTGCGCATCAGTTTAGCACAGGTATGGCAAGACGCATACAATTAGCTCTAGCTCTTTCAAGCTCCCCAAAATACTTAATTTGCGATGAGCTTACTGCTTCGCTTGATAAAGAAAATGAGCAAAAATTAATCGCACTTTTAAAAAATTTGCAAAAAAGTTTAAAACTTATACTTATCACGCACGATTTTAACTTACTTTCTTTGTGTGATGAGCTTTTATTATTTGAAAAAGGAAGCGCGAAGCAGTTTGAGGTGCAAGAGTTTTTAAATTCACAAAATGCGTGGCTTAAAGCTTATAGGGAATTTAATGTTTGAAGTGCGTCATTTGGCTAAAAATTATCCTTTAAAACGCCACTGGTATCTTAAAGAAGAGCAAAGAAGTATTTTTGAAAATGTTAATTTTAGCTTAAATTTAGGCGAGAATTTGCTTATAAGTGGTGAGAGTGGAGCAGGTAAAAGCACTTTGGCTAGGGTGCTTTGTGGTTTGGAAAAACCTAGCTTTGGGGAGGTTTTGTATAGGGGGAAAAGTATGCATTTGGGTGAAAATTTACATTTTAAAAAAGAGGTGCAATATGTCTTTCAAGATCAAAAATTAGCTCTTAATCCTTATAGAAAGATTAAAAGTCTTATAAATGATGTGTGGGAAAATTTTGCTTTGAAGAAAGATGAGGTTTTTTTAAAAGAGCTTTTGGGAAAATTGAATTTAAAAGAAGAAATTTTTGCACTCAAATCGACACAATTAAGCGGAGGAGAAGCCAGTAGAGTAGGACTTTTAAGGGCTTTTTTGTTGCGTCCTAAAATTTTGATTTTAGATGAGCTAACGAGTGCTTTAGATATTTTAAATATTGTTAAAATTGTTGAATTTTTAAAAGAATATCAAGAAAAAAACGCCATTTCTTATATTTTCATCACACATCAAGAAGAATTTTTTAGAAAATTTGACTGCAAAAAATATTTTATTTAATTTTAGTTTAAGTTAAAATAAAAAATTCGTAGTTTTTTACTCTTATATAAGTTTTGATTTTAGAAAAATTATGTAAAATTTTTATAAATTACTTTTGAATTTAAGGAAAATAAATGACTCATATGAGTGTGGAGCACCCTTATTTAGGCATTTTTATAATGCTTGTTTTATCGTGTGTGATATTTTTTGGCTTGGTTTTTTTAGCTTCTAAAATCGGTAACCATTTCGCCGCTCGTAATCGCAAAAGACTTGGGCTTGGAATTTATGAGTGTGGTCCCATCCCTGTTAAACAGGCTAATAAAATTAATTCTCAATTTTTTGTTTTCGCGTTAATTTTTATTTTGCTTGATATTGAGGTTGTTTTTTTATTTCCTTGGGCTTTGATTTTTAGAGATTTGGGTTGGTTTGGACTTTTGGAAATTGTTATTTTTCTCGCACTTTTGGCGGTAGGATTTTTATACGCATACAAAAAAGGAGGCTTTAGATGGCAGAGCATCAAGTAAATTATGCGAGTGGTTTGCCTGTGGTTTTGACAAGTGTGGATAAACTTGTGCAATGGGGTAGAAGCAATTCTTTATGGGCTTTATCTTATGGCTTGGCTTGCTGTGCGATTGAAATGATGGCAGCGGGAGGTTCAAGGTATGATTTTGACCGCTTTGGGACTATTTTTAGGGCTTCGCCACGCCATAGTGAAGTGATGATAATCGCAGGCACACTTTGCAAAAAACACGCCGAATTTACACGCCGCCTTTATGATATGATGCCTGATCCTAAATGGGTGATTTCTATGGGAAGCTGTGCAAATACGGGCGGTATGTTTAACACTTACTCCACTGTGCAAGGTGTGGATAGGATTATCCCTGTGGATATTTATGTGCCAGGCTGCGCACCGCGACCTGAGAGCTTTCAATTTGCCCTTATGATTTTGCAGAAAAAAATTCGTAAAGAAAAAGCTTCGCGTAAAATTCCACCTAAAAGGCTTGTGTGATGAGAAAATATAGCGATAAAAAAAACGCTCAATTAAAAAATTATTATGAAGATAGATTTTACCACGCTCCGCATACTCAAAAATTACCCGTTGAAGAAAGCGCTTTTAAGGAATTTGAGTCTTTATTAAAACAAGAGCTCGAGCTTAAAACTTCTTTTGTGGAGCTTGATTTTTGGGTGATAGAAATTCAAAAGGAGGATAATCTCAAGGCTTTGACCCTACTTAAGGGCTTGGGTTTTGAAGTCTTCACTGAAGCAAGTGCTATTGATTTTATTGCTACGAAAAAGGGCTTTGAGCTTTTTTATCAGCTTTTAAATTTAAAGCAAAAACTAAGAGTGCGTGTAAAAACCTTTGTCGGTGTTAAGGAAAGGGTGCAAAGTGTCGCAAGTGTGTTTAAGGGAGCTAATTGGAGCGAGAGAGAAATTTATGATATGTTTGGTATTTTTATCGTAGGGCATCCTAATTTAAAGCGTCTTTTAATGCCTGATGATTGGTTTGGACATCCTTTTTTAAAGAGCTATCCTTTACAAGGCGATGAATTTGCAAAATGGTATGAAATTGATAAAATTTTTGGTAAAGAATATCGCGAAGTGGTAGGTAAAGAGCAGAGGGATCCGGGCTTTGCCGATGATAAAGACACGCTTAATTTTTCAAGGCTTTATCACGAAACGCAAAAGGGTGCTTTGCAAAATGAAAAATCTTTCAAACAAGAATATCAAGAAGAAAGTGGCGTAGCTTTTGTCAAAAAAGTCAAACGCGACCAGGCTAAAATTTTGGATAAAAGGCGTTAAAATGCAAATTCCTAGTAAATTAAAACCTTATTATGAAAATATCGCTTTTGAGAGAGATGATGCTAAGATGATTATTAATCTAGGTCCTCAGCACCCCTCCGCTCATGGAAATTTACGCCTTATCTTAGAGCTTGATGGGGAGCAAGTTACTAAAGCGCGTCCTTGCATAGGTTATATGCATCGCGGCATGGAAAAAATGGCGGAAAATATGATTTATCAAGAATTTATCCCAACGACCGATAGAATGGATTATATCGCCGCTTCGGCAAATAATTATGCTTACTGTGCGGCAGTTGAGAAACTTTGTGGGCTTGAAATTCCACGCCGTGCGGCTGTGATTCGAATGATACTTTTAGAGCTTAACCGCATTGCCTCGCATTTGCTTTGGCTCGCTACACACGCCTTGGATATAGGGGCGATGAGTGTATTTTTGTATTGTTTTAGAGAGCGTGAGTATGTGCTTGATTTGATAGAAAGATATTGTGGAGCTAGGCTAACTCACTCTTCAATGCGTATTGGTGGAGTGATGCTTGATTTGCCTGATGGTTTTTTGGACGAACTTTTGGCTTTTTGTGCGAAATTTCCAAACGATGTGAAAGATTATGAAGCGCTTTTAGATGATAATAGAATTTGGCGTTTAAGAACAGAAAATGTTGGACTTGTTACCAAAGAGCAGGCGATGAATTGGGGTTGTTCTGGCGTGATGCTTCGTGGAAGTGGAGTGTGCTATGATATTCGCAAAGAAGAGCCTTACTTGCTTTATGATGAGGTGGATTTTGGTGTGCCTTATGCGTCTCAGGGCGATTCTTACGCAAGATATAAAGTTTATATGCAAGAATTTAGAGAAAGTCTTAAAATTTTAACGCAGTGTGTTAAGCTTTATAAGGATACTCCGCCTGAAATTTTGGCAAATCACCCTGAGTATGTGAGTGCTTCAAAAGAGCAGATTATGACGCAAAATTATTCTTTAATGCAACATTTTGTTCTTGTTACGCAGGGGCTTAAGCCTCCTAAGGGCGAGGTGTATGTGCCAACTGAAAGTCCTAAGGGCGAGCTTGGCTTTTTTATCCATAGTGATGGTACGGGTCGTCCATATCGTTTAAAGGCGAGAACGCCGAGCTTTTGGCATTGTGCATTTTTTGAAGAGATGCTTGTGGGAAGCTATTTGGCTGATGTTGTGGCGATTATGGGTAATGTAAATATTGTTTTGGGCGAGATAGATAGATGAGACGGGTGGATTTGAGAAATAGCAAGGATTTTTTTGCAGATTTAACTCTTGTTATTCGCGAGGCTAAAGAAGGTGAAGTTCTTATCGTGATGTTTGAAATAGGTGATTTCAGTGCGGTTGAAAAAAGCTTTTCTTTTGTGAGGGAGCAAAATTGCGAACTTTTAAATTCCTTGAAATTTAATGAGGTGGATTGGAGTATAGTGATTAAAAAGGTCAAAATATGAAAGCTCTTTGCTTTGTTGATATGCTTTCTTTGAAAAATCCTTCTTTGTGCGAGAATTTGGAAAAAGAGAGCATTAATATTTCTTGCCTTGAAGATAAGGCTTTAAAGGCGAGATTTTATAAATGTGAGATTGAAAGCGTGAGTTTTGTTTTGGCTCTTCTTTGCAAATTACATAAAGCTTTGGAATTTGAAGCTTTAGATGAGGGCTATTTGAGTGCGGAGTCTTGTTTTGGAGAAGACGAGGCTTTAGAAGTGCTTAAATATCTTAAAGAATTTGAGACCTTAATCTTTGATGTGGGGTTTAAAAAACACAAAGATTATGAAAATATTAAATATTTTTTAAATTTTTTAAGCAAGGAATTTCATTTGGAGCTTTTGGATAGTGAGGGCGTAAAATGGGATTTTAGTGAGGCTGTTTTGACAAAGTTAAAAGAGCTTGATAATTATGATGGCTTAGTGCTTTTTAACGCACCCCTAAAGGATAAAATTCTTCACGCTTCAAAGCAATTTTTATCAATTGCTAAGTGTCAAAATGAAGCTCTAGTCGAGCTTTGTGGCGAGAATTTAAAGATAGAAACTAAGATTATTTTAGATGAAAATTTGCAAGGAACAATAGCTTTTTTAAATTATGAAAATGCGAAGGAAAATTTTGTAAAAATTAGGCTAAAGGAATTAGGATGAAAGTGAAAATTAATAGCGTAGAATGCGAATTTAGCGATGGAGAAACAATTTTAAATATCGCAAGAAGAAATGACATTTTTATCCCTGCCATTTGCTATCTTTCAGGTTGTAGTGCAACTTTGGCTTGTCGTATGTGTATGGTTGAAGCTGATGGAAAAAAGGTTTATTCTTGTAACACTAAGGCTAAAGACGGTATGGTTGTAGAGAGTGATTTGGGCTCTTTATGGGAGGAGAGAAATGAGATTATGCAAGCATACTGCATTAATCATCCTTTGCAATGTGGAGTTTGCGATAAATCGGGCGAATGTGAGCTACAAAATTTCACGCATAAAGCAAGAGTTAATATCCAAAAACACTGGATTCAAGATACGCATAAGCCACATAAAGAATGGGGTTTTATCAATTACGATCCTGCACTTTGCATAGTGTGCGAGCGTTGCGTTACTGTGTGTAAGGATAAAATCGGCGAAAGTGCCTTAAAAACGACTCCAAGAGGCGGAGTTGCTGTGGATGCGACTTTTAAAGAGAGTATGGGAAAGGACGCTTATGCGATTTGGACGAAATTTCAAAAAAGTCTCATTGCTCCAGCAACTGGAGATAAGCTTGAGTGTTCAAGCTGTGGAGAATGCACGAGCGTTTGTCCTACTGGTGCTTTAATAGGAGCTAAATTTCAATACACTTCAAATATTTGGGAGCTTAAACGCATCCCTGCTTCTAATCCACACTCAAGTGATTGCGAATTGCTTTATTATGACATTAAGCAAAGTGGTATAGCTGTGCAAAAGCCTAAAATTTATAGAGTGAGTAACGATTTTTCCTTTGCTAGTTTAAATAAGGCTGCAAGATATGGATATGATACACAAAATGAAGCCTGTAAAGATGAAAAAGCCTTCAAGCTTTTATGTGAAAAAATTCAAAATGGTGTGATTAAAAATATTAAATTTAACAGCTTTATTACAAATGAAGAAGCTTTAATTTTGCAAAATTTAAAGAAAAAATTTAATCTTCGTTTGCTTAATGATGAAGCTTTGAAATTTAAGGAATTCTTGGAGGAATTTAACCAAAATGCCGGTGAGTTTTATATGGCAAATAGTGAGGATATAGCAAAAAGTGATTTTATCGTTGTGGTTGGGACTTTGTTGCGTTATGATGCTCCAAGTTTAAGTTATAAAATCAATAATGCCTTAGTGATGAATAAGGGTGCCGGACTTTATTTTCATCTTTTCAAAGATAAGGGCGTGGAAAAATATTCTAAAAATTTTCTTTCTCATACACATAAAAGTGGAGAAGAGGAGCAAATTCTTTATTATTTACTTCAAAAATTTAGCACAGACGAAACGCTTAAAGAACGCTTAAATTCCTTTTTTATCGAGGAGGAAAAGGAGATTGAGGAGAGCGTTAGCGAAGAAGTAAGCGAAATGATAAGTGAAACAAACGAAGCGGGTGAGAGTATAGAAAAAGAAGTGAAGAAAAACATTACAAAAAAGATTAAGAAAAAAATCCCTATAAAGCGTAGTCTTTTTGCTAAAAATTTGGAGTTTGATGAGGATAAAATGGAAGACTTGTTGCTTAAAAAATCGCATTTTACTTTAGTTGTGGGAAGTGATTTTTATTTCAGTAAAAAGGCAAAAAAGCTTGCAAAATTACTTGCTCTTATTCAAAAAACAACACCTTTTAAGGTATTTTTAAACCCTACACATACAAATACTTTAGGTGTAGCTTTGATTTGCGATTTGGATAAAGAACCACAAGATGGTGAAATTTTAGGTTATAACGAAAGAGGAGATTTTAGCTTTTCTTATGAAGAGCATTGTGATTTGGCAAGCTCAAGCCTTAATCAGCAAGAAGGCACTTTTGTTAATTTTGATAAAAGAATCGTCCCAACAAATGCCGCTTTAGAATTTGAAGGCTATTTTTTAAACGATGTGGCAAATGCTTTAGGCTTTGATGAGGAATTTAGCATTAATTATACGCAAAAGCTTCCTATTAATAAGGGTTTTTCTCCTATCCATTTTGATCATTTGGATAATTTTTACACGAATGGCGGAGAGAATCAAAGAGGCTATTTGCTTGATTTATCTCATTATGAAAAAACGCCAAATTTAAGTTACGAAGAGCCTGAATTTAAGGCTTTAGACTTAGAAAATTCTTTTTTGCTTTATAGTGCAAATCCTAGCTATCAATTTGGTCGTTTTTCTAATCGTGCAAGTGCCTTAAATGAAGCGATTTTTTTGGGGCTTAGTGAGGATTTAGCGCTTAAATTTGATGTAGGCGATAAGGATTTAATTAAGCTTAAATTGGAAAATAAGGATTTAAATTTGAGCGTTAGGATAGATAAAGATTTGACTGGAGTAGCCTATTTGCCTTATTTTGATGAGAAAATTGACACTTTAAGTTTTTTTGAAGAAAGAGTTTTGAGAGCAAATTTAGAGAAAATAGGGGGAATCGATGAGTGAGCTAGGATTTTTCATCTTAGAAAGCGTTATTAAATGCTTGTTTGTTTTGGCTGTTTTTGCGACTTTAGCAGGGTTTGCGACCTATGCTGAAAGAAAGGTTTTGGCTTATTTTCAAAGAAGAATCGGACCTGATATGGTCGGTCCTTTTGGACTTATTCAACTTGTGGCAGATATGATAAAACTTTTCACCAAAGAAGATATTATCCCATCAAATTCTCAAAAACTTATCTTTGCCATTGCACCCTTAATTGCTGCTATTTGTGCCTTTGTATCCTTAGCAGCGATTCCAATGCTTCCCGAATTTACGCTTTTTGGACACACGATACGCCCTATTATAGCTGATATTAATGTAGCTTTACTCTTTGTCATCGGCACTTCAGGGCTTTGTTTTTATGCTATTTTTTTGGGCGGACTTGCAAGTCATAATAAATATTCTATCATAGGCGGTGCAAGGGCTTTGGTGGCGATTATTTCTTATGAGAGTGTAGGGGCTTTAGCTTTAATTGCTGTGGTGATGCTTGTGGGATCTTTTTCTTTGATTGAAATCAATAATTATCAAAATGATGGCATTTTATCGTGGCTTATTTTTAAGCAACCCTTAGCCTTTGTGCTTTTTGTCATCGCCCTTTTTATAGAGACAAATCGCACCCCCCTTTGTTTGACTGAAAATGAAGCGGATATTGTTTCTGGCTATGGCACGGAGTATTCTGGGCTTCGATGGGGTATGTTTTTTATCGGTGAATATGCTTCGATGATAGCAGGGGCGATTTTAATCACACTTTTATTTTTGGGTGGATTTAATGATTTTTATTTTATTCCGGATTGGATTATGATGATTTTAAAATCAAGCTTTATTTTCTTTTGGTATTTTTGGGCTAGGGCAGCTTTTCCGCAGCTTCGCCCCGACCAAGTAATGAAAATGTGCTACTTGATTTTAATCCCTCTAGCGGTTTTAAATCTCTTAATCACTGCTTTGTTTGTATTAATTTAGGAGCGATGATGAAAAATTATTATTTGGTTGATGAAAAAAGAAGAAATCCTCAAAACACTTGGGAAAAAATAACAAGAGCCTTAAAACGCAGCGTAAAGCTTGAGCTTTTCGTGGGCTTGTGGGTTGTGATGCGTGAATTGCTTAAAAAGGGTAATTCAGCGACCATTAAATACCCTTTCGAAAAGGTTCAAATAGACAATCGCTACCGTGCCGTGCATAGACTTATGCGTTTTATAGAAAGTGAAAATGAAAGATGTATAGGATGTGGGCTTTGTGAGAAAATTTGCATTAGTAATTGCATAAGAATGGAAACATCCCTTGATGAAAAGGGACGCAAGAAAGCGAATAATTATAGTATTAATCTAGGGCGTTGTATTTATTGTGGTTTTTGTGCTGAAGTGTGTCCTGAGCTTGCCATTGTCCATGGGAAAGAATATGAAAATGCAGCTGAACAAAGATCTTATTTTGGCTATAAAGAAGACTTTTTAACGCCTATTGATAAGCTTAAAAATCAAGTCGAATTTGAGGGTGCTGGTAGCCTTAGAAAAGATGCGGATAATTTTGTGAAAAAAACGCCTCAATATTATGAAATTTTGCAAAAAAGAGAGCAAGATTTGTGCGATGATACAAACTGCGCACTACCTAAAGGAGAAGCATAATGATAGAACAATTATCCTTTATAGTTTTTTCTGTGCTTATTTTGGGCTTTTTCTTAGTCGCTGTTTTGAGTAAAAATATGCTTTATTCTCTTTCGGCTTTAGCTGGAGGAATGGTATTTTTATCAAGCTTTTATTTTATGCTTGATGCGGAATTTTTAGGTGCGATACAAATCATCGTTTATAGTGGAGCTGTGCTTGGAATTTATAGCTTTGCGATGATGTTTTTTGACGCTTCGAAAGATTTTAAAGAAAGATTGAAATTTAAAAAAAGTTTTTTTGCTTTAATCGGTCTTAGTTTGGTAGGACTTTTTGCAAGTCTTATGAGTTTTAAATTGAACTCCGTAAATGTAGATTTACCATTTATTGACACAGCCTTATTTGATTTAAATAAACAACTTGCCTTTGCAATTTTTTCTAAATATTTACTAGCTTTTGAATTTGTAGCCCTTCTACTTTTAATTGCTCTTGTTTGTGCAATTGTTTTAACACATAAAGAACTTATTAAGGAAAAGCAATGATAGAAAAATATCTTTTTGTGGCTTTATTAATGTTTATTATAGGACTTGTAGGTATTTTAAGAAGACAAAATTTAATTATGCTTTTTATCTCGAGTGAGATTTTACTCAATGCCGCAAATTTAGCTCTTATTGCTGGTTCAAAAGCGCATAATGACCTTAACGGACAAGTTTTTGCCCTTTTTGTTATGGCAATTGCTGCAGCTGAAGTGGCTGTGGGCGTGGCTTTGTGTGTGCTTTGGTATAGAAAAACAGGCACTTTAGAATTAAAAAGTTTGAAAGAAGTGGAGAATTAATATGCAAAATTTAGCCTTAATTTCCCTTTTTGCGCCTTTTGTATCCTTTTTGTTTGCTAGTATTTTTGCTTTAAGGCAAAGAAGTATTTTGCTTGGCTTTATTTGTTCTTTGCTCATTGCTTTAAGTGCGATTTGCTCTTTAATTTTATTTTTTAAAGATGCGAGTTTTAATATTACGCTTTTTGAATGGTTTGTGGGTGTAAATTTTGGCTTTGACATTGATGCTGTCTCTTTAAGTATGATGAGTGTTGTTGGTATAGTGGCAACTTGTGTGCATTTTTATAGTATTTTTTATATGGAAAAAGACGATGGTTTTAATAAATTTTTTGCCTATCTTGGACTTTTTGTTTTTTCTATGCTTTTTTTAGTGATGAGTGATAATTTCTTGGGACTTTTTGTCGGTTGGGAGGGCGTTGGGCTTTGCTCTTGGTTACTCATTGGCTTTTGGTATCATAATGATAAATATTCCTTCGCGGCAAATGAAGCCTTTATTATGAATAGAATCGCTGATTTGGGCATGCTGCTTGGAATTTTTTGGCTTTATTTGCAAGTTGGCACACTCAAATATAGCGAAGTTTTTGTTATGGCTAGTAGCCTTGACCATGGTGCTTTAATACTCATAGCAAGTTGCCTTTTCATCGGTGCTATGGGAAAGTCAGCACAATTTCCACTTCATACTTGGCTAGCCGATGCTATGGCAGGTCCTACACCTGTTTCAGCACTTATTCACGCTGCGACTATGGTAACGGCTGGGGTTTATTTGGTGATTAGAGCTGGGGGGATTTATGACCTTGTTCCTGAAGTGGGTTACATTATCGCCATTTTGGGTGCTTTTGTGGCACTTTTTGCCGCTTCTATGGCTCTAGTGACTAGAGATTTAAAACGCATTATTGCCTATTCTACTCTTTCACAGCTTGGTTATATGTTTGTAGCGGCTGGACTTGGTGCTTATGCTTTAGCTTTATTTCACTTAGGCACACACGCCTTTTTTAAATCTTTACTTTTCTTAGGCGCTGGTAATGTTATGCACGCGATGAACGATGAGCTTGATATTAAAAAAATGGGTGGATTGGCTAAGCCCTTAAAAATCACTGCCATTTTTATGACTATTGCTTCTTTGGCTTTGGCAGGAATTTATCCTTTGGCAGGTTTTTTCTCTAAGGATTTGATTTTGGGTTATGCCTTTATATCCTTTCATCACGGCATTTTTTTAACGCTTTTAATTGCTGCTTTTATGACAGCTTTTTATAGTTTTAGACTTTTAATGCTTGTCTTTTTTACGCCTAAAAGACATTATGCACATCCGCACGAAGCAAGTAAAATCGCCCTTTTCGCTATGAGTCCTTTGGTGATTTTAGCTCTTATTTCTGGTTTTTTTGAGCATGGCTTTTTGGAATATCTTAGCACTAAGCTTGTTTTTATTGACGCACAAAATGGCTTAGTGATGATTTTAGCAAGTGTTGCTGCGGTGCTTGGTGTGCTTTTGGCTATTATTGCTTATCGTAGAGCGTGGTTTAAAGAAAGTATCGAACAAAAAAGCATATATAAGCTTTTGCAAAATGACTATTTTATCCCGCGTTTTTATCATCATTTTCTAGTAGCAAAATATGATTTGTTTTGTGAGCTTGCAAGAAAATTTGATGTAAAGGTTTTAGATGCCTTTGTGCGTGGAATTTGTGCTTTTGTCTTAAGAATTTCACAAGCAATTCTTATGCCTAATAGCCTTAACTTAATGCTTTATTTTATAGTAGGAGCTTTTGTGGTTTTACTTCTTTTGGTATGGGGGGTTTAAATGTTAAATATTTTAATTTTCTTTCCTTTATTGGTCGCTTTTTTAAGCTTTTTTTTAGGGCGTGGCGGGATTAAAATTTTTAGCGTTGTGGCAAGTTTGCTTATTTTAGGACTTAATTTGCAAATTTTTTTCGATTTTTTGCAGGGCGTGAGCTTTGAGAGTCATTTTAGCCTAGGCTTTGCGAAATTTTTCAGTTTTCACATCGGTGTTAGTGCTATATCGTTGAGTTTGATGCTGCTTTGCTCTTTGATGATTTTTTTAAGCTTCTTGTTTTTAAAGATTGAAAATAAAGCTATTGTCAGTGCGATTTTCTTCTTAGAATTTGCGATGATGGGGCTTTTTAGCGCACAAGATGCCTTGCTTTTTTATATCTTTTGGGAATTTTCCCTCTTGCCTTTGCTTTACATTTTGGGTGTTTATGGTAAGGATTTTAAAGCGGGGATTAAATTTTTCATTTATGCCTTTGCAGGTTCTATTTTAATGCTTGTAGCCATACTTTATCAAGCTTCTTTAACCCAGCAAGTTTTAGGAATTTTCACCTTTGACTTAGAAATTTGGAAAAATAATGTCTCCGTCACGCCACTTTTAGAGCAAATCGTGCTTTTCTTAGCCTTTTTCATCGCTTTTGCGATTAAAGCACCTTTATTTCCTTTACACACTTGGGCGCCTAAGGTTTATGCAAATTCGCCTATTTTAGTATCTGTTATGCTTGTAGCCTTTAAAATGGCACCTTTTGGCTTTTTGCAATTTTGCCTACCGCTTTTTCCTGATGCAAGCGTTTATTTAATGCCTTTTGTGCTAGTTTTATGTGTGATTAGCGTTGTCTATTGTGCGATGATAGCTTTTAAAACGAGAGATTTAAAAGAGC
This sequence comes from Campylobacter upsaliensis, assembly GCF_900637395.1. Taxonomy (NCBI): domain Bacteria; kingdom Pseudomonadati; phylum Campylobacterota; class Epsilonproteobacteria; order Campylobacterales; family Campylobacteraceae; genus Campylobacter; species Campylobacter upsaliensis. Next base: position 333,090 of record NZ_LR134372.1, read on the forward strand.
TTATCGCTTATAGTTCGATTTCTCATATTGGCATTATGGTGGCTGGAATTTTTACTTTTAGCACTTTGGGGATTAGTGGAGCTGTTTTTTATATGTTTGCTCACGGCTTGGTTACAGGGACTTTATTTTTATTAGCACATCTTTTGGTGAAAAAATACGGCACCAGTGAGCTTAATAAGCTTCACTCCCTATCGCTTAAAGCTCCTGGTTTTGCGATTTTCTTTGCTTTAGTTTTACTTGCTAGCGTGTCTTTGCCTTTGACTATATCTTTTGTGGGAGAGTTTTTGGTGCTTTTAGCCTTAGCTAAGATTAACATTTTCTTAGCTTTATTTGCAGGGCTTGTGGTGATTTTAGGTGCGATTTATATGTTAGCAGTGTTTAGAAAGATCTTTTTTATGCAAAAAGAAGGTGAAATTGCTAGTTTTGGACTTAAAATGCGAGAAATTTTAGCTTTAATCCCTATTGTTGCTTTGATTTTTTATCTAGGTATAGCTCCAAATATTTTATTAAAACCCTTGCAAGATGAAGCTAAATCTTTACAAGAAATGATGCATTTAAGGGCTTTGGAACAAAAAAGTGTGAATTTTTTAGTAGGAGGGCAAGATGAGTGAATTTTTAAATGGAGTTGATTTAAATGTCGAATTAGCCTATCCTTTTTTACTCTTAATTGCTGCGGCTATTATTTTATTACTTTGCTCGGCTTTTTACCGATTTAAGGCAAATTTTTATGCCGCTTTGAGTCTTTTAGCCTTAATGGCTAGTTTTTTTTTAGAGCTTTCTAATGTTAATGCCTTTGGTTTTAACTCAAATGCTTTTTTAGGCACTTTAAATAATGACATTATCGCCTTTTATGCGCAATGTGTGATTTTGCTTTTTTCTTTTTTATATCTTTTAATGGACAAAAAGGATCATATTGGCGAATTTTATGCTTTGTTTTTATTTATGATTGCTTCTTTAATGCTTATGGTTTCAAGCTCAAATTTACTTTTGATTTTCATAGGACTTGAGGCTTCTTCTTTAGCTCTTTACACACTTATTGCGATGCAGGGAAGTCGTAATGCTATCTCATCGGCACTTAAGTATTTTAGTGTTGCGGCTGTGGGGAGTGGATTTTTCGTTTTAGCTTGTGCTTTTATTTATTTTAAAATGGGAAAATTTGACCTATCTTTAAGTTTAAATGGTGGATCAAAGGACATTTGGCTTTTGAGTGCTGGGGTGCTT